>JAJZYH010000069.1 GCA_021798195.1 Thermoplasmata archaeon | reverse complement strand
GGCTCAGCGGGACAGGCCCCCTCTACCTCTTCCTCATCCTGGAAGGGCTCTCCGACGCGGGGGTCAAGGTGGGGCTTTCCCGGGAGACCTCTACCAACCTGGCCATCCAGACCCTGGTGGGGGCGGCCCAGATGGTCCGCACCACAGGGGAACACCCCGCGAAGCTCCGGGAGCTCGTGACGAGCCCCGGAGGTACCGCCATCACCGCGCTCCACAGCCTGGAACGCAGCGGATTGAAGGCCATGTTGATCGATGCGGTGGAAGCTGCGACCTCGAGGGCCCGAGAACTCGGGGAACGATGGAAGCACCCTCCCGGGTCGCCCTGACGGACGCCTTTCGTCACCATCACCTTCTCGAATTCGGACGACGCACTCCTGCCATGGGGGACGGAAACACGCAGGAGCGGACCGGACGACACCGAGCCCGGAAGATGTGCGCTCGGACACCCTTTCCGAAGCTAATCGCTATAACTGAAGTCCCATCGACGATTCCCCGATAACCATGACCGAACCCATCCGTATCCTGGGAGTCCCAGGATCCCTGAGAAAGGACTCCTACAACCGCGCCCTCCTGCGAGCCGCCGCCACGTTGCTCCCTCCCGATGATGCCTCCCTTGAGATCTTCGACCTGGACGGGATCCCCGTGTTCAATCAGGATCTGGATCGGAACCCCCCCGAGCGCGTCCGGGAGCTCAAGCAGCGCATCCGGACCTCCGACGCGATCCTCTTCGGGGTCACGGAACACAACTACGGGATCTCCTCGGCGCTGAAGAATGCGATTGACTGGGCCTCCCGACCATATGGGGACAACTCCTGGAACGAAAAGCCGGCCGCGATGGTGAGTGCCTCCACCGGGATGCTGGGGGGCGCCCGCGCCCAGTACCAGCTCCGCCAGACCATGGTCTTCCTGAACATGCGCCCTTTGAGCCTGCCCGAGGTCTTCGTGTCGTACGCCCCTAAGAAGTTCGATGAGAAGGGAAACTTCGTCGACCCCGACGGACGGAAATTCCTGGGGGACCTCTTGAACGCCCTCGTCGCGTGGGCCCGGCGCTTCAAGACAGCGTCCCCGTAGACTTCTGGTGGGGGGCGCGGCCCTTCATCCCTCCAAGGGTCCCCCAGGGGGGAAATGACGGTCTACACCAGGGGCACGAGGTTGTAGGCGGTCCCGTTGTCTCCCTCCGCGAGCAGGAGGGGCCCGGTGCGCGGGACGCAGCCATGGAGGAGGACGCGCCCGGCCCGGAACCGGAGCCGGATCCAGAGGGAGCTCATGGGTCGGAGGCATCGGGACAGGCGGTCCCCCCGGCGCCCGATGACGAGCGCAGCCGCCGGTGCCCCCGCCATGACCTGCGTCAGGATGATGGGAAGGTTCTCGGGTGTGTAGAGAGGGCCGGGGCCGGTCCCCAGGGCCTCCAACCCCGCGATCCACGTCACCAGGAGGTTGGGCGTTCCGCCGGGATTCCGCTGCCTCAGATGGCCCAGGATCTCGGGCATCCGCGGCTCGGTGAACGAAGTGTCCCGCATGGGCGGGGGAAGGATCGACATCGCCATCTCGGGAACCTCCTCCCGCAATCCACCCGGGAACTGGAGCCGCACCTGCCGGAGGAACGCATCGTTTCCCATGAACGTCCCATAGTACTGCCAGATCTCGGCCGGCCGGAGGTAGGGCGGGAGGACCTGCACCACGTTCCCTCCGTGGCCCAGGACCTGGGCCAGGATGGGGGCGATGACCAGCCGGATGGCGTTGGGAGGGAGGTCCCCATCACAATCCAGGAGGGTGATCCCTCCCAGCGGGAGCCGACCGAAATGGGAGAAGAACTGGGCGTGCCCCGGCCAGAGCCCCTTCCCATTGGCATCCGGATCCGGAGCGGGAGGCAGCAATCGGGGTTGCACATCCCGGGCCAACGGTTTGAGGCAGCGGAAACGGCCATCTGCGAGCGTGAACGGGTACGAAGGGTTCTGGATGGGGGCTCCCCGAAGCTTGCGGAGGTGGAGCCAGCGCTCCCGTTGGTACGTCCGGGAGTCCCATTCCAGCTCGAGGACGCAATCCATGCGGTAATCGAGGGCATCCGGCCCGCTCTTCTCCCGGACGAGGACAAGACAGATGGGGCGGCTCCCCACCCATTGCAGCAGGGTACGCTCCAGCTCCCCCGGGTCAGGAGACCTCTCGCCGGATCGGGTCGACGTGCTCACGAACTCTTCGACGACTGAATCCCAGGGATCCACGATCACCAGGAGGGGGCCCGGACCCCCCTGGGAGTCGATCTCCCGGAAGGGGGGAGGGAGCTCATGGAGACCCGGGCCTGCCGCGGAGGGTGGTTCCCCATCCGTCGGAGGGGAAGGGGTCCCTGAAGGTGGGGACGGCCGGGCCGACGCTCCCTCTCGGGTCCCATCCAGGATGGTGACCTGCTTCCCCTCCAATCGGGTGAGCCACGGAAAATCCGCAAGAATGCGCGTCCGGGAGACCCGCCCGGTGACGAGGTAGGACGGCCCCGTGAACTGTTCCAGGAAGGACAAGGCCAGGGTGGTCTTCCCCGTCCCGGCGGGTCCCCGGATCAGGATGGAACGGGGTTGGGGAGCGTTGAGGCACCCCACCAATTCCGGTGGAAGACCAAGGATCGAACTCATGGAACGACACACCCGTCCCGAAGGCCCTCCCACCATGATACACCCTGGCAGGGCAAGAACTTTGGCCTTGGTGACAAGGAGTGCAAAGGTCCGCCGTCCCGTGCCCGAGGGCATCCCAATCCGTTCCCGAGGCAACTCTTGTAATCACACCCGGGATACCCTCGGGGCATGCCGTTCCCTTCGGGGCCTCCGTGGCGGACTCCCGATGTCTGGAAGATCTCGTTCTCGGCGTTCTTCGCGGACCTGGGCTACCAGGCGGTCCTCGCCCTCTTCCCGCTGTACCTGGTCCTGGAGCTGGGCGCCCCCATCTGGCTCTTCGGGATCTCCCAGGCGTTGGCCTATGGTCCGGGAGCCCTGTGGGGGTACCTGGGGGGGCTCCTGGGGGATCGCTGGGGGCGACGGGGCGTGGCCATCCTGGGGAACGCATTCATCCCTCTCCTGGGGCTTATCGGGCTCGCGCGGACCCCGGACCTCGCCATCGCGCTCTTCATCCTGGGCTGGTGGGCCCGGAATTTCCGGACGCCTCCGCGTCGGGCGCTCCTCGCCGAGTCGGTGACGTCCGAGCATCGGGGAGAGGCCTTCGGGTTCCTCCATGCCCTGGATGTGGGCGGGGGCATGCTGGCGGCCGCCTACGCGTTCCTTCTCCTTCTGGGCGGCTTCCCGGAGAGGTGGATCCTGCTCCTCACCATCCTCCCGCTGATCTTCTCCACCATGTTCCTCGTGGGGGTCCGCGGGGGGCGGTCCCCCGTCCGCGCCGATCCAGACTCCCCGGCGACGAAGGTGCCTTCCCGGGCGCGCCCCCCGAGGTCCTCATCGCAATGGATCCTCGGGGGGATCTTCTCGGCCACGCTGCTCTACGGCTTCGCCTCGTACAGCCTGGGATTCCCGGTCCTCACCACGGCCCTGGGCACCGGAGATGTGGCCCTGGGAGTGCTCGTCTTCCTGGTGTTCCTGGGAACCTCCTCCTTCACCGGCCTCCGGATCGGGAAGGTCCGCCGTCACCGGGTCCTCCTCCTCGCGCTGGGAGGCTATCTTGTGGCCGCCCTGGGCTCGGCCGCCATCGCGCTTTCCGTGGTGGAGGGCCTGGGGGTGGGAGGGTACCTCTTCGGCGCCGGCCTCCTGGGGATCGCCCTGGGGGTCATCGAGACCCACGAGCCCACCCTGGTGGCCCACCTCACCCC
>JAJZYH010000024.1 GCA_021798195.1 Thermoplasmata archaeon | reverse complement strand
CCCCTCCGGGAAGCCCGCGGGGACATGCTCTTCGCGGCCCGCACGCTGGAGTACATGGCGGGGCTCGCGGACAAGATGGAGGGATCCACCATCCCGGTCCCGGGCGACCGGATCGACTACACCCTCCGGGAGCCGCTGGGGGTCACCGTCCACATCGCCCCCTGGAACTATCCCCTTCAGCTCGCCATCCGTTCCCTCGCCCCCGCCCTCGCCGCGGGGAACGCCTGCATCCTCAAGCCCGCGAGCCTCACGCCGCTCACGGCCCTCGCCTTCGCGAAGCTCGCCCGGGAGGCGGGCGTCCCGGACGGCATCCTCAACGTCGTGGTGGGATCCGGGGCGGAGGTGGGGGAGGCCCTGGTGACCGACCCCCGGGTCGCCTCGGTCTCCTTCACGGGTTCCCTCGAGGTGGGCCGCCGGATCATGGAACTCGCCGCGCGCCATGTGATCCCCGTGACCCTGGAGCTGGGCGGGAAGAGCCCCAACGTCGTCTTCCCGGACGCGGACCTCGACCGGGCGGCGAAGGGCGTCGTCTTCGGGATCTTCCAGAACGCGGGCCAGATGTGCTGGGCGGGGTCGCGTCTTTTGGTCCACCGCTCCATCCAGGACACGTTCCTGGAGAAGGTCACCGCGCTGGCCCGGGCGCGCCGGCTGGGACCCGGCTGGGAAGCGGGCGTGGAGATGGGACCCCTCGTTTCTTCCGAACAGGTGGAGCGGGTCCTGGGCTACGTGGAGACGGGACAGGCCGAAGGGGCCCGCCTGGTCACCGGGGGAAGGCGCCCCGCCGCGCCGGAGCTCGCTCCGGGGAACTTCCTGGAACCCACCATCTTCCGGGACGTGGCGCCGGAGATGCGCATCGCCCAGGAGGAGATCTTCGGCCCGGTGCTCGCCGTGCTCCCCTTCGAGAACTTCGACGAGGCGATGGCCCTCGCCAACGCGAGCTCCTACGGGCTCTACGCCGGCGTCTGGACCCGGGACCTGGGGACCGCCCACCGCGCCGCCCGGGCCCTGGAGGCAGGGATGGTGAGCGTCAACGAGTATCCGGTGACCTTCCCCCAGACCCCCTTCGGCGGGTACAAGCAGAGCGGCATCGGGGTGGAGCAGGGGCGCCGTGCCTGGGAGTTCTACACCCGGGTGAAGAACGTGAGCATGTTCCTGGGGTCCGGAGCGCAACCGGCGCGCCGCTGAACCCCGGGGCGGCGGGGGTCATCGGCGGGCCGGGGGGAGCGCCACCCGGGGCTCCTCCTTCACCGTGTTGAGCACCACCTGCGTGTTGGTCCGTTCCACGTTGGGATCCTGCAGGGCGTGCTTGATGAACTGGTCCAGGTCCCGCCTCCCCCGGAACCTCCCGATGAGGAGCGCGTCGAACTCCCCGGTGACGTCATAGAGGGCGTAGACCCGAGGGTCCCGGGACAGGCGTTCCTCCACCTCGAGGAGCTTCCCCTTGGAGATGCGGATCCCGATGGTGGCGCGCAGGTCCCAGCCCAGGGCCTCGTCGTCGAGGATGGGGAGGTAACCCCGGATGAGACCCGCCGCCTCCAGGGCGGCCACCCGGCGCCCCACGGTGGAGGGGGAGAGCCCCAGCGCCCGGGCGATCTCCCGGTCGCTCCGCCGGGCGTTCACGTTGAGCTCCCGGAGCAGGCGCAGATCCACCTCGTCGGGGACGAACGTACGTTTCACGTCTATGCATATCGGAACATCATATTTCCATTTTTGCCCCAAATCCGGGAGCGAATGTCCCAGGTCTCCGGCGACGCGGACAAATACCTCCCGCTCCGTGTTCGTCCCGGGGAGGGGTTCTCATGGCCATCCCGGAGGTCCCGGTGCGTCGCGAGGTCCGCATGGAGGCAGGGTCAACGGGAGCCGGTCCGGGTCCGTCGCAGGAGGCCCTGGCGGCGCCCCCCGTCTACCTCGATGGACGGTTCGTGCCCGCCCAGGAGGCGCGGATCTCGGTCTTCGATCACGGCCTCCTCTACGGGGACGGCGTCTTCGAGGGGATCCGGTTCTACAACGGCCGGATCTTCCGCCTGGAGGAGCACGTGGAGCGGCTCTACACCTCCGCGGGAGCCATCGGGCTTTCCCCTCCCCTTTCCCCCGGGGAAATGCGCGAGGCCATCCTGGACACCGCCGCCCGCAGCGGCCTGCGGGCGGGTTACCTCCGGCCCCTCGTCACCCGGGGGGTCGGCGACCTTGGCCTCGACCCCCGCAAGTCACGGCGCCCCAGCGTGATCATCCTCTGCGCCCCGCTCACCGTCTACGAGTCCCAGCGGCAGAGGGGGATCCGCGCGGTGATCGCCTCGGTGCGCCGGCCTCCCCGGGTCTCCCTGGACCCCAACGTGAAGTCGCTCAATTATCTCAACAACATCCTCGCCAAGTCCGAGGCGAACCTCCGGGGCGTGGAGGAGGCGCTCCTCCTGGACCTCGAGGGGAACCTCGCGGAGGCCTCCGGGGAGAACGTGTTCCTGGTCCGGGGGCGCACGCTCCTCACCCCCCCGGCGGAGGTCTGCCTCAAGGGGATCACCCGGAGCGTGATCCTGGAGCTGGCCCGGGGGGTCTACCGGGCGCAGGAGCGGCCCATCCCGGCCGCGGAGATCTTCGAGGCCGACGAGATCTTCCTCACCGGGACCGGAGCGGAGGTGGTCCCCGTGGTGGAGGTGGAGGGGGAGCGCATCGGGACCGGGCAGCCGGGTCCCGTGACCCGGGACCTCATGGCGCGCTACCAGGAGATCACCCACCGCTCGGGCACCCCGATCCCCTATCGCATTCGGTGGGGCGACGGGGAGGTCACCCGGGACCCTCCGAAACCCGCACCCGCCGGAAGAGCTTCCAGAGGATGAGGTCGTAGGCCGCCTTGAGGCTCCCGGCGAGGACGAACGGGGTCACGATCCACGGAGCGCCCGCCGCCACCAGGGGACCGGCGAGGGGGGATCCCAGGGCGCTGGTGCTCCGGGCCGCTCCGGTGAGGCCCGCCGCATGGGTCCGGTGGGGGACCGGCACCAGAGCCTGGACGAACGATTGCCGGGTGGGGACATCCATCTGCGACAGGGTGGACCGGGCGATCCAGAGCGCCCCCGCCACCGGGAGGGTGGGGGCAAAGGGGAGCATGGCCAAGAGGAGGTCCGACGGGAGATGCGTGAAGACCATGGTGGCGATGAGGCCCAGGCGGCGGGCGAGGGGGGCGGCGAGGAGCAGGGAGATCCCCGCCGCGGCGTTCCCCAGGGCCATCACGAGGCTCACCTGGGTGACCAGGGTCGTGGGGAGCGGCCCGGGTCCGTAGCGGAACGTGAGCCAGTAGACCACGATCCCGGGTGCCACGAGCCCTCCGGCGAATGCGTCCACGCTGAAGAGGGAGGCGAGGACGTGGAGGTGCCCGCGGACCTCGGGTGAGAGGGGGGTCGCAGGGGCACGGGGGGCGGGGCCCCGGGAGGCCCCGGAGAGCGTGAGGTACAGGGGGAGGAGAGCGAGCCCGGCGAGGGCCGCGAGGAGGAGGACCCATCCCCGGGGGCTCGGGGGAAGCAGGGGGAAGCTCCATCCCAGGGAGGCCAGGGGAAGGCCCGCGAGGGCCGCCCCCACGGCTCCCGCCGCATATCCCACGAGGTTGTACACCGAGAAGTGGTGCGTGCGCACCGGCTCCGGGGAGGCGCTGGCCAGGGAGGCCTGCTCCAGCGCCGGGAGGAGCCCGATGTCGGTCCCGCCCACGAGGACGCCACCCAGGAGGAGGGCGGCGAGGACCACCGCGGGTGCGGCGAGGTCGATCCAGAGGAGGAGCCCGCCCAGGGCCACGCCGAGGCTCCCCAACGCGAAGGCCCAGCGGCGTCCCCCCCGCCGTTCCAACCGCCCGGCTCCCAGGGACCAGAGCGCGGCCCCTCCCACGGCGAGCCCCAGCCAGAGGCCGATGAGCCATCCGGGATCCTGCGCCGTCCGGAGCTCCAGGACAAAGGCCACCGAGAGGGCGCCTCCCACCAGGGAGCGGATGCCCCGGGCCGCCCAGATGCGGTACACGTCGGGGTGGCGGCCGCTCCATCGTCCCTCTGCGTCCCCGCCCGTTCCCATCGTCGCACACCGAGGGTCCCCTCACCGAGGGCTCCTTCGGGGTCAGGGACTGGCGAGGGGATATCTATGCGGGTCTTTCCCTCCGACATCGGGGTTCCGGGGCACGCCATGCGACGATACGTTCTGGGGGGATTCGTTCCCGGCCCCGGACCCGCGGATATGGGCACCAGGTGGGGGGAAGGGGCCGAGGACCATCACGGCCGCTTCCTCCTCGTGACCGACCCCGGCGGGGGAACTCTCCGCGTACTGGACATTGCGCTCCGGCGTTGGGGACCTCCGGTCCCGGACCTCCCCGGGACCACCCAAGTCCTGTTCGACCCTCTCCGGGAGGTGTTCTGGGCCAACTGTCCCCCCCGGCAGGAGATCGTGGAGGTGGCCGAGGGGTCCCAGGGTTTCCGGGTGCTCCACCACCAACCGGTGGAATGCGAGCCGGGGACCTTCACGTTGGACCCCCTCACGGGGTGGGTGCTCCTCCTGGAGGCAGTGGGACGGTCCCTCGTCGCCGTGGACCCCTATGCGCGGGTGATCCGCTACGAACAGTCCCTATCCTCCCCAGCTGTCTCGCTGGCCGCGATCCCCGGTCCGGGGCGCGTGGCCGTGGCGTTCCAAAGGGGGGAGGTCCACCTCCTGGACACCCCCTCGGGGAGCCTGGCCCGGACCCTTCCTTCCATCCCCGGGGCCCCCACACGGCTCCTCGCCCGGTCCGGAGGCAAGGAAGTGGTGGTGAGCACCCGGGAGAGCGGGCTCTTCCGGCTCCCCCTCACCGGGGAGCCTCCATCCCTTCTGGCCCCTCTCCCCCTGGAGGATGGCCCCGTGGTGGAGCTTCCCGGGGGCGCGGGCCTCGCGGCGGCCCAGCCCCTTTCCGGGGAAGTGGCCATCCTGGAGGGACCCCGGCCGGGGAGGATGGATCGGGTCTTCGTGGAGAAAGGCCCCCTGGGGCTCGTGGCGGACCCCCAGGAACCCCGGCTCTGGGTGCTGTGCTCCCGGAGCCACCGGGTGGCATGGCTCCAGCGGGACGAACGAGGGGATGACGGCTCGGCCCCGCCCGGACCGGGAGGCGCTCCCCGTCCATGAGCTCCTTCGAGATCGCCCTGGGGATCCTCGTGGTGCTGTACGGCGCCGTGGTGATCCGCCAGGTGATCTCGCGGGGACCTCCCCTCTGGAGCCTCTTCCTCGTGGCGGCCCTCGCTCTCCTCGTCACGGAGACCCTCCCCGGGTCCGAGGCGCTGGGGTCCGTGAGCGCGCCGGTCCTCCTCTTCCTCTTCGGGATGTTCGTCTTCGGGGTGGCCCTCGACGAGGCGGGGGTCCTGGCGCATCTCGCCCGTTACCTCGCCGGCCGGGGCCGGACCCCCGCGGATCTCCTCTTCTATCTCTTCCTCGCCATGGGCCTCCTCTCCACCGTCCTCGTGAACGACGCCATCGCGGTCCTGGGGACCCCTCTCCTCATCGGGCTCGCCCGGCGGATCCAGAAGCCGGTGGCCCCCTTCCTCCTCACACTCGCGTACTCCGTGACGGTGGGGAGCGTCCCCACCCCCATGGGGAACCCGCAGAACCTCCTCGTGGCGCTGGAGAGCGGGCTGCCCCATCCCCTCACCACCTTCCTCGTCTACCTCCTCGCGCCCACCCTGGTGAACCTCCTCCTGGGGGGCCTCTTCGTCCGCCACTATCTGGGCCGGAAGCACCTGGGGCTCCAGTGGTCCCACGGGTCCGAGCCGCCCCCCCGCATCCCCTTCTTCCCCGGCGGGGACTGGCCCCGCCGGATCCGGAGCCACCCCTCCCTCTTCCTCTTCCCCGCCACCATGGCCGTGGGCCTCGCCACCGGCGTGGGGGGGGCGGCGGGGCTCCTCCCCAGCGTGCCGCTCTACCAGGTGGTGCTCGCGGGAGGCCTCATCACCCTCCTTTTGGAGTCGCACCGCGTCACGCTCCTCAAGAAGGTGGACTGGGGGACCCTGCTCCTCTTCGTGGGCCTCTTCGTGGTCATGGGGGGCATGGTGGCGGGGGGCGTGGTGGCCCGGCTCGCGGACCTCGTCCCCCTCGCCCCCGCCCCGGGAGGCGGGCTCTCCGCCACCGGCCTCCTCTCCCTCATGGGCTCCACGCTGGGGGCGGTCCAGATCTTCTCCAACGTCCCCTGGGTGGCCCTCTCCCTGCACATCCTCCAGGCCCAGGGCTTCGGCGGGGGGAACCCCCGGGTCTGGATGGCCCTCGCGGCCTCGGCCACCCTGGGCGGGAACCTCACGTTCCTGGGCGCGGCCAGCAACCTCATCATCGTGAACCAGGCGGAGCGGGAGAAGGTGCGACTGCGTCTGGGGGAGTTCGTGCGCTACGGGGTCCCCCTCACGGCGCTCACCACGGCGGTGGTGCTGGGGTTCCTACTGGTCGGGCTCTGAGACCGGCGGTTCGGGCCCCGGATCCCGCACGGGAGGAGGAGAGCCCTTGAGGGTCTGGAGCTCCTCCTCCTCGTCCTGGACCCTCTGCGCGAGGATCTCCATCTGCCGGAGGACCTCGTCGAGGGTCTCCCGGTCCCTCTGGTGCGCCTCCATCTCCTCCTGGAGCTTCTGGGAGAGCCGGTGCACCTCCTGCTGGAGCCGGACGTTCTCCGACTGGATGCTGGCCCACTCGTCCCGGCCGGCGAGCGCCGGGGGTTGCTCCGGCGAGGCGGCCGGCGGCTCCTCGTCGCCCGGGGGAGCCTCCGGGACGTGGAACGGAAGATCCGCGGCGGGCGCGGGGGCTTCCGCCGGAGGGGTCGGCGCGGCGGGGGCGAGCTCGGGGGGCACGTTCTCGGGCGCGCCTCGTGGGGAAGGGGTCCGCAGGGGGTGCTGGAGGAGCCCCTCGGCGAGGGATTCTCCCTTCGGGGTGAGCTTGAACGCCATGCCCCCGCGTTCCCGGGGGGTCCGCACCAGGAAGTCCCGGCGCTCCATCTCCTCGAGGGTCTTCACCAGGACCCCGGGGGCCAGGGTGACGCCGAGGCTCTCGAAGAAGTGGTTGAGGTCCTCCACCGGGATCCCGGGACGCTCGTCGGTGGAGACGACGCCGGAGTACCCGAAGAGGAGGATGCGCGACGGAATGTTCACCACGCTCTCGTCGAGGGCCGGCTCGGGGGTCGGCGCCGCACGGGAGCCCATGGAGGGACCCCGGAGAGGACGGCCCGCAGGTTCCCGGGGGAGCCCCGCCTCCCGGGCGATGGTCTCCGCCCGGGTGCGCCCCCGGTCCAGGAGACGCACGTTGAAGTCGGCGGGCGTGAACCATTCCCTCTGGACGCAGGCGGCCTGCTCCAGGGCCGCGCAGCAGCGGACCAGCGTGGGGTAGTCGAGGCCCGCGAGCTCCGTCCGGAGCAGCTGGACCAGCCGGTTCAGGGGAACCGGGCGCTGGGTCTCCCACTCGATCTGGTCCACCACCAGGAGGACCCGGTCCTCCGAAGTGAGGGCGACCGTCTTGGCCATCGGCAGCATCCCCCAGCCCCACCCGTGGAGACCCTAGATGACATCCCTCCTCTAAGAAGCTGCGCAAAGGGGCCCCGGGGGGAGGAAAAGGGGTCCGGAAGGCGTCTTCAGGGGGTCCCTTCGGGGTCAATCGGGGGAGGGCGGGGCCCCCGGAGGGCTCTCGTCGGGGATCTCCCCCTCGAAGCGCCGGAGGAGGGAGGGCGGCACGCGGTCCACCAGGAACACGGTCTTTCCGGCCCGGCGGATGACGAGCCCCTCCGCCTGGGCCCGGACCGCGTCCACCTCCAAGATCACCGGTTCCGGGGTACGGACCCGGCCCGCCCGGGCGGCGTCGAGGGGGGTCTTCGACAGGTGGACCATCTTGCGGTCGGTGGGCTTGAGCCCCACTTCCAGGACCAGCGCCGACTCCTCCGAAGTCACCGGATAGTAGAGGGACTCGGGGATGTGGTCCGTGGGGAGGTCCAGGTCCACGTCCACGGTGTGCCCATAGGTGGCCCGGATGGATTCGTCCCGGATCTCGTACCGGCCCTTGGGGTCGGTCTCCGCGAGGGCCAGGATGTGGTGCGGCTTGAGCCAGCCGTACCCCCGGTGCTGCTGCCGGATCGCCTGGACCATCACGGGGATGGGGACCCACCCGTGGGGGTCGGCCTGGATCCCGTAGCGGTCCGGGAAGTGGCGCAGGATCCCCGCCACGATCCGGGCGATGTGGTCCAGCTCCCGGTCGTCCATGAAGAAGCGCGCGTCGTCGCCGCAGACCGGGCACTGGGTGCCCCGGAAGTAGCCGTGCTTGAGGCACTCCTTCAACACCGGCCTTGACCTCCCTCTTGAGGCGCGTTCCCCGGGGGTCCGGGATCAGGCCTTCGCCTTCTCCGCCTTCTTGTCGAAATCGGAGAGGGCGTCCCCGTAGGTGTCCGCGAGGGTCTTCAGGACCCGCTTGAGCGTCGCCTGGGGCTTCTCGCCCCGGGTCTTGAGATAGAGCGTGGGCCGGTCCAGGAACGGATGCCCGATGTAGTAGCGCGCCTCCACCACCTTCTCCTCGGACTGCAGCGCCTCCACGAGGGGGATCAGGATGGTCTCCTCCCCCTTGGGGAGGGCGATGCGCAGCGTGTCGTGTTCCTTCTCCAGGACCTCGATCTCCATGGGCTTCCCAGCGGGGCGGCGAACGGGCGACCCTACTTGAGCGTATCGAACGGGACGGACGCCGTCTCCCAGCGGGGCGGAGAACCGGACCCGTCTCCCGAGGGCCTCCCCCTCTGCCCCGGCGAGCTGGTTCCCGCCCGACGCGGGGACGCCCGTTCTGGGAAGCCCTTTTAATCGCCGACCCGTGGCGGCAGGAGCCATGCGTCGTCCCAGGGTCCTCGTGGTGGGATCGGGTGCCCGGGAGCACGTCATCGCGGCGACCCTTGCCCGGAGCGAGGCTCCGGTCTACGTGGCGGGGCCGTGGGTGAACCCGGGGCTCCGGGCGCTCGCCCGGGATTACCTCGTGATCCCGCTGGACCGGGCCCCGGAGATCTCCCAGTGGGCACGCTCCCGGAACGTGGAGCTCGCCGTGCTGGGGCCGGAGGCGGCCATCGCCGCGGGCGGGGCCGACGCGCTGCGGAAGGCGGGGATCCCCACGGTGGGACCCGGTCAGCGCGCGGGCCAGATCGAGACGTCGAAGGCGTTCGCGCGGCAGCTCATGGAGCGCCATGAAGTGCCGGGGCTCCCCCGCTACCGTTCGGCCACCTCGGAGCGGGAGCTCGACGAGGCGCTGGACGCGATGCCCCAGGACTTCGTGGTGAAGCCTTCGGGGCTCACCGGCGGGAAGGGGGTCTGGGTGGGCGGCGTGGACTTCACCACGAGGGAGGAGGGGCGGCGGTACGCGAAGAGCCTCCTCGATGGGGGCGGGACCGTGGTGCTGGAGGAACGCCTCGACGGGGAGGAGTTCAGCCTCATGGCGTTCGTGGACGGCACCGACGTCTTCCCCATGCCGGTGGTCCAGGACTACAAGAGGGCGCTCGAGGGGAACCAGGGGCGCAACACGGGCGGGATGGGTTCCTACTCCGAGCGGGGGTTCCTCCTCCCGTTCCTCTCCCAGGAGGACCAGGAACGGGCGGTGGGAATCCTCACCCGGACCGTCCGCGCCCTGCGGGAGGAGGGCCTCGAGTACCGGGGGATCCTCTACGGGGGGTTCATGCTGACCCAGGAGGGCCCCAAGGTCCTCGAGTTCAACGCCCGTTTCGGGGACCCCGAGGCCCTGAACGTGCTCACCCTCTTCGACGGGACCGACTTCGCCGACCTCCTCTTCCAGCTGGCCACGGGACGCATCGATCCCGCCCACGTGGAGTTCCGGCGCCGGGCCACGGTGGTGAAGTACCTGGTCCCCCCGGGGTACGGGGACCGTCCCAGGGCGGGCGGGGTCCTCCGGCTCGACGTCCGACGCATCCAGGACCTGGCGGTGAGCATCTACTACGGGTCGGTGACGCCCGGAACATCCCCCGGAGAAGTGGTGCTGGGCACCTCCCGGGGCGTGGCCCTGGTGGGGGAGTCCAGCGCCATCTGGGAGGCGGAGGCCCGCGTGGAGGAGGCGCTCCCGTTCGTGACGGGAGAGTACTACGTCCGCCACGACATCGCGAAGGCCTCGGACATCAAGGCCCGGGTGGACCACATCCAGAGGCTCAAGCACGCCCCGCCGTTCGATCCGATGCGGAATCCCACCCGGAGCGGACCGGCCCCGCCCCCCGTGTTCTTCGCCTGAGTTCGGAGGGGCCGTCCCCCCGTCCCCGGCGTCCTTCGCGAGCCGAGGGGTCCCCCCCCGCGAGGGGAATGGATTAGCCCGTCCGACGTTGGCGGTGGTGATCGTACATGGATCTCCTCTACGCTCTGGGATACGGTGCGCTCCTGGGCCTGAGCCTCACCGTCCCCCCCGGACCCATGAACGCCCTCATCTCCGCACGGGCGACCCGGTCGTACCGGGAAGGGCTCCTCACGGGGCTGGGGGCGATGAGCGCCGACCTCCTCCTGGGATCCGCCGTCTACTTCCTCCGGTCGAGCTTCTCCCTGGGGCCGGACCTCAGGTACCTCGACGCCGTGGGGAGCCTCGCGCTGCTCTTCTTCGCGGGGATCCTCTTGAGGTCCGGTCGGGACCCGGCCCCGCCGCCACCGGTCTCCCACCGGGTCTACCTCCAGGCGCTCGCCGCCGGGATCACGAACCCGTTCCAGATCCTGTGGTGGCTCACCGCCGGTCTCGCCCTGGCCTACCTGGGGGGCCTCGCCCTCCTGGGGGGTCTCTTCCTGGCGGTGCTCGCCTGGAGCACGGGCTTCCCCTACCTCATCTCCCTGGGGTCCCTGCGCTCCCCGGCCTTCGCGCGGGGGACGAGGTGGGCCTCCATCCTGGTGATCCTCGCCTTCTCCGCCTACTTCGCCTACCTCGCCGTGGTCGCCTGATCTTCCCGGCGATGCCAGGAATCCCGTCCCGAGGATGGGCGAGAGTACGAACACCGATTGTTTTCCCCCTCCAGGGTCCCCTCGCGCAACCCCGCGGGGCGAATGGACGGCTTGAGAACCTGCCGGGATGGGAGGAGGGTCCCAGACGGAGCCCGGAGAGGGGGGCCCGCCGGGAGGCTCGTCCGGGGCGGGCCCCCGACCCTCACGAAAGGTTAAGAACCGTCCCCGGGTCGCACGGTCGCATGTTCTGCCCCAAGTGCAAGCGCCTCATGCGGCCGGATCGGGATCGGGGAAAGTGGGTCTGCAAGTCGTGCGGGACCACCGTGAAGATGACGGGGCAGGGCGTGGTGGCGGCCACCGAGCCCACCCTGCGCGAGATGACCGTCATCGAGGGGAAGGTCGCCACGCTCCCGGTGGCCAAGGAGGAGTGCACCCAGTGCGGCAACACGGAGGCCTACTGGGTGCTCCGGCAGACCCGGGGCGCCGACGAGCCCGAGACCCGGATCTTCGAGTGCACCAAGTGCGGGTACAAATGGCGCGAATACCAGTGAGCCCCGAGCTCCGCTGATCCCCGGGTGGCAAGATGTCCCTCGAGATCCCCGATCGGGTCCTCGCGGCCGCGGCGAACCGGCCCGAGACCGTGGGGAAGGAGGTGCACCTCCGGGGTTGGATCCACCGGACCCGGAGCTCCGGGGGCATCCTCTTCCTCCTGGTGAAGGACGCCTCGGGGCAGATCCAGGTCACCGCGCGCAAGGACCTCCTGGGGGCCGAGGCGTTCGCCCGCGCCGAGAAGGCGCTGGTGGAGAGCGCCGTGGAGGTGGAGGGGACGGTGCACGCCGACCCGCGGGCCCCGGGGGGCCAGGAGGTCCGCGCCCGCCGGGTGGAGGTGGTGCACGCCGCGGAGGTGTTCCCCATCTTCTCCGGGCAGACCGAGGAGTTCCTCCTGGACCACCGTCACCTCTCCATCCGCTCCGCGGAGATGGTGGCCACGTTCCGGGTGAAGGCGGAGGTGATGCGGGCGGCGCGGGAGTACCTGGACCAGAGCGGGTACTGGGAGATGACGCCCCCCATCCTCACGGGGAACGCCGCGGAGGGAGGGGCGGAGGCCTTCGTGCTGGACTACTTCGGGACCCCCGCCTACCTGAGCCAGACCGCCCAGCTCTACCTCGAGGCCCTCCTCTTCCCGCTGGAGAAGGTGTACGCCTTCACCCCGTCCTTCCGGGCCGAGAAGTCCCGGACGCCCCGGCACCTCACCGAGTTCACGCACCTCGAGGCCGAGCTCGCGTGGGCCGACCTCGAGGACAACCTCCGGCTGCAGGAAGGGCTCGTGGCGCACATCGCCCAGCGCGTGGCGGAAGCCCGGGCCGCGGACCTCCGCGTCCTGGGCCGGGACCCGAAGGACCTCCGGGCGATCCAGGCCCCGTTCCCCCGGATGCGCTACGAGGAGGCGATCCGGATCCTCGCCGAGAAGGGATTCCCGATCACGTTCGGGAGCGACCTCGGCACGGCGGAGGAGAGGGCCCTCACGCAGGACCGGGCGGGCCCGCTCTTCGTGACGCACTTCCCCAAGGCCGTGAAGGCGTTCTACATGCTGGAGTCCCCCCACGATCCCCGGACGGTGGAGTGCGCCGACCTCCTCGCGCCGGAGGGATACGGGGAGATCATCGGGGGTTCCTGCCGGGAGACCGACCTGGAACGGCTCACCCAACGATTGACGGCGACGGGAGCCCGCCCCGAGGATTACGCCTGGTACCTGGACCTGCGGCGCTACGGGAGCGTCCCGCACGCGGGGTTCGGGCTGGGCATCGAACGGGTGGTCCGCTGGATCGCCCGGCGGGAGCACATCCGGGACACCACACCGTTCCCCCGGACCCCGTCCCGGGTCACCCCGTGACCCGGGGGATCCCCTCGATGCGACGCGCCCAGGCCCGGAGCCGGGGGAAGCGCGCCGGCCAGGGGTGCCCCACCGTCCGCCACGGGGAGAGGGACCCATAGATGCCGAAATCGGCGACGCTGGGCTCGTCGAGGACCCAGGAGCGGCCCTGGAGGAGTCCCTCCACCAGGGCGAAGTGCGCATGGAGGTCCTCCACGAACTCCTTTCGGCGGGCGCGCAGGACATGCCAGGGCCCCCGCGCCCGGGTCTGCATCTCCTCGAAGACCCAGCGCTCCTGGTCGCTGTCCAGGATCCGGGGAACCTCGGTGACCACGGCGCGCCAGACCCGCTCCTCCAGCACCTGGTGCCCCCAGTGCTCCAGGACCGTGGCGAGGCCCTCCCGGCCGGAAGGGAAGAGGGTGGGCTGCGGGTGGACCTCCTCGAGGAAGCGGGGAATGCGCTCCCAGGTCACGAAGGTCCCGTTCCAGTCCAGGGTGGGGACGTAGTCCTGCCCCGTGAGGGCGAGGAGTTCCTGCCGGTCGTGGTACGGGACGGGAACGATCCGGAACGGGATCCCCTTGAACGCGAGCATCCGCTCGGCGGAGACGCAGTAGTGGCTGGGCTTGAGGTAATGGAGGCGAACCCCTCGGGCCATGGGCGATCCAGCCGTGCTGCGGGGATAAACCATTGCCCGGACCCCCGCGGCAGTGTCGCGGGGGATAACGCTTAATTCTTCCGGCCAATCTGGGGTCTGGACCACAGGAGAGAAGCCGCCCCCTCACATTCGATGAACGAATCCTTCTCGTGCTCCGAGCCGTCCTCGGAGGCGGCCTGACGTGTCCCAAGGGTCCACTCCCCTCCCTCCCGGGAAGGAGAATTCCGCCTCGGAGAAGGGCGCGACGCGGCCGGTGAACGGGAGCGCCCTTTCCGCGACCCCCTCCATCGTGGTCACCCAGGCCACGCACACCGACATCCCGGACATCTGCAATCTCTACAAGCGCGTCTGGGACGAGTTCCGCGGGAAGTTTCCCGAGGACCTCCTCAAGGCGTGGCAGCCCACTCCCCTCGAGTTCACCAGCTGGATGGAAGGGGTCACCTACTTCTCGGCCCGACGCGACCGGCGCCTCGTGGGGGTCCTGGGGGGAAGCCTCCAGGACGGCTCGGTGCGTCTGGTGAACCTCGGCGTGGATCCCGAGGCGCGCCGGAGCGGGATCGCCACGCTCCTCGTGGGGGCGAGCCTCGAGTGGGCCCGGCGGGCCAACGCATCCAGCGTCTGGGTGGAGGTCCTCCTGCCGTTCGAGGGGGCCATCCACCTCTTCCAGAAGCTAGGCTTCACCCAGTCGGGCGTCCTCCACAAGCACTTCTGGAAGGAGGACGTGCAACTCCTGGAACAGGTCCTCTGACCCGACGCGGGTTCACTCGTTCCCCGTGGCCTCGCCCTCCGCCAGGGCGAACGGGTCGAGGCTCTTCTGGTTCCGCAGCGAGACCGCGAACCGGAGCGCCTCCACCATGTGCCCCTGGTGGAGCGCCCGGAGGCCCCGGGCCAGGAGGGCCACCTCCGCCTTCACCGATCGCCCGCGGCCCTTCTCCCGGGCCAACCGGGCATCGATCTCCCGGAAGAGCTGTGGGAGATCCTTCTGGAGGTGAGCCTCCAGCACGCCCCGGGCTTCCTGGATGCGGACCCGGGCATCGCCCACCTTGCCGTGCCGCAGGAGCCCCTCCAGCTGACCCACGGAGGTCTCCGTCTCCCCGGGGACGTGGAGGGAGAGGCCTTCCATGTCCGCGACGAGGATCCCCAGGTTCTCCAGGTCCTCGAGCGCCTCGTCGAGGCTGCGCTCCTTGAGGTGGACCACCTCGTCCACCTTCTGGCGGAGCTCCAGGGCCCTCACGAGGTCGCCCGCGCGCGTCGCGCGGGCCACTTCGAGGAGCCACTTCCGCTCGCCGGTGCCGGGGATCTCGTAGGCTTCGAGGCGGGTGAGCCGGGCCGAGGTCTGCCGCTGCCACGCCTCGAGGGCCCGGACGATGTCGGTGTGGGCCTGACGCTCCAGGGTGCGCAGGATCTCGTCCCAGCGCTCCTCATCCGAGTCCAAGGCCGCCGCCTGCCGGACCCATCCCGGCAGGTGCGGGAGGGAGATGCCCAGCGCGGCCGCACCGTTCCGCCAGGTCTCCAGACGGCGGAAGCCCTCCTCGATCCGCGGGGAAAGGGTGCGGAGCGGAGCCTCCGAATCTTCCTGCGCCGCTTCGGTGGCCACCCGGGAGAGGAGCTCGTGGAGGTCCTTCGCGGCCGGGCCTCCCAGGGAGGAGGCCCCCTCCGGTTCCCGGGGGGAAGGAAGAGGGGCATGGCAGGTGGGGCAGCGGTCGGCCTCCGGGGGGATGGTCCCACCACAGGAAGAACACAGGACCATTGCGTACGAACCTGCCTAGTTCCCTCAAGGATCGCGTGCAGGGGGTGAGATTTGAACTCACGAACTCCTTCGAGACCAGGACCTCAACCTGGCGCCTTTGACCATGCTGGGCCACCCCTGCGCCGTCCCCCGGGGCATCTGGGCGCAGCACCCGGGTCGAGTCCATAACCTTTGCCCCGGCCCCGAGGTGGGAGACCCCCGGCTGCGGATCAGAACCCCCTCGGGAACCCCGGCCGTGGCTCACGGCACCTGATCCAGATTCCCCAACCCCCTCCTGAAAGGCTGGATGGATGATGCGTTTCCATAGGGTGCACCACCCACAAACTCCCATCAGCTTTGGCAGAACACGAGCCTCCGTGACAGTCCAAAGAGCGCATGGTGCAGGTTCCCCATGACACGCGAACCCGAAGGTCGGTGCGCCCGGATTCCAATCCCAGCTGGGTCCGAGCCACCCATGGGACGCATTCTCCGGGGCGAACGAGGCCGGGACCCAGCTGCTCGCTCTGCCACCTTTGTGGCAAGGATGAATGAAGCATGTTCCTGTCTGTGGGGGCGTCTATCTGGCCCCTTCCCGGAAAGCCATCCGGGGCCGACGCGACAAGCACGCAACGTCCTCCATCACGGCCAGGAAATCCTTCTGGCCGACCTGGACATGGGCTCCAACATCCACGAGGCAAGACGAAGGAGGACAGCCCAAACCATTCTCCGGTCCAGAGGGATGCCGCGGGGTCTTGGATCTCTTCCCCCCTCAAGGTTAACCCAGGTATACCAAGGATTAAGAGGGGCCCACCGTGAGTACTGGTGAACGCCAGGGCGCTTCGGGTGATGATCATGGCTTATCCGGAACCCACACCCGCTCTGAAGGGGAAGGCTGCCCAGGAACTCCTCGAAGAGCTTCGGAAGGAGCCCAATCGGGTTCGCGCAAGGGAGCGCTGGGCCGGCTCAAGGGAAACCTTCCGCAAGCTCCGCCCCCAGGGAGTCGAGGGGTAACGGAACCCTGTCCCTAGGGCCGGGGGAGTGAGAAGGCCCTCCAATGCAGGGGGCTTGGGATCCCGCCATGTTCGGGCCCGTCCCTCATGAATTTTGCCTCCTGCCAGCGGGGTGGGGATTCCGTACTGCCTCCCGAGTCGACCCGGATGCACAGCCGAGACCCCCGGAAGGGAGATAACCCGTGGCACGGTGGGGAACTCCATGTCCGCGGAGACGACGGGTCCCCCGGGTGCTTCCCCCGTGGCAGAATCTCCTGCGCCGTCCGCCGGCGCCCACCCTCCGCGCCGGGAGGTGCGGAGGGAACGGCGCCCGGGCCCTCCCCGCCCCCTCCTGCGCCCGCCCCGGGTGGACCCCATCGTCTTCATCGGTTCCAAGCCCACCATGACCTACGTCTTCGAGGTGATCGGTCAGCTCAACAGCGGGACCCGGGACGTGACCCTCCGGGCCCGGGGCAACGCCATCTCCCGGGCGGTGGACGTCGCCGAGGTGGTCCGGCGGCACCACCTCCTGGAGGGCCCCGTGGGGGTGGACCGGATCCGGATCTCCACGGAAAAGCTCACCAACAAGGAAGGGAGGGACGTCCACGTGTCGGTGATCGAGATCGTGCTCAAGCGGGAAGCGGGTACCTCTGGGGCGCCGGCGGCTGCGGCCTCCGGGGGATCTCCCGGATCACCCACGTCCGCGCCAGGAGGTCCCCCAGGCGCTGACGCCGCGGCGACGCGCTGATCAGGAGGAATCCCACCCCGCAGGGGATCCCCGCCACGATGATGGTCCCCAGGAGAGCGGAGGCCACGCCCAGGGGGCCCGCGCCGGCGGGCACCAGGAGAAGGCCCACGGCGGTCCCCAGGGCGATGGCGTTGAGCGGGATGAGCTTGGGCACGTTCCGCACCAGACCGTCCCACAGGTCGGGCGGCCCTCCTCCGGGGCGGACCACGCGGAGCCCCAGCCACCGTTTCCCGGGCGTGGAGCCCGTCCGGACCTCGAAGGCGACGAAGACCAGGAACGGCGCCGAGCCGATGGCGAAGACCGCGGCGTTGAACGGGATGGAATTGGCGAGGCCCCCCGCCGTAGAGACCGGGAGCCCCCCCACCCAGAGCCCCAGCAGGGCGAGGGGGATCGCCATGGTCAGGGCAAGGTCGATGAGGAAACCGGCCGCCCGTCGGGCGGCCGATCCCAGATGGGGAGCCCACAGCGCCTGGTAGCCCGCCCGGAGGAACGTGGCGGCCGCGAGCGCCCGCCACGCCTCCCGGCGATCATTGGGGGGGCGGGCGGCAAGGGAGCGCAGGTTCTCAAGGTCGGCCTCCATCCAGGGGGGCGGAGGAAGGGGTGCCCCTTCCCCCGGGTTCGGTACGGCAGGAGGGGAGAGGCTCCGGAGGTCCCGGGCGAGGTCGGCCTTTGTCGTCTCCAGGGCCCGGACCACGGGAAGGGGGACCTCCGCATAGCGTCCGTCCTCGAAGGCCCGCCATGCCTCCTGGAGCGACCCGGGCGATGGGACGGGGCGGGTTTGGGCCGGTCCGTGGAACAGCCGCTCCACCAGGAGGCCCACGGTGAGTGCCAGGGGACCCGAGAGGTAGACGAGGTCGTTGATGCCGGCCCCGCCGATGGCGCCCAGGAACGGGCTCGCGTACAGCGCGGGCTGGTGCAGGACGTCGGCGCCCACGAGGACGCCCAGCGTGGCGGTGGCGTAGGCGAACCCCGGGCCATCGGACCGCGCGGGACGGAAGCCCACCGCCGCCACGCCCACCACCGCCGGGGAGATCAGGTAGAGCGGGAAGAGGGAGATGATCCCCACACCGGGCGCCACCGAGGTGGTGAGGTAGGTCCCCACCACGGCGCCGGCCACGAGCACGTAGGCGAGGAGGAGGGTCCCCCGGTCCGCCCGGGAGGTCGACCCGGACCCCAGGGTAACGGCGGCCACGAGGGCTCCGAAGAGGGCGAAGAGGCCCGTCACCACCAGGGGTCCCACATCGCTTCCCGTGGCGACCTCGAGGAACAGCACCACGGCGGAGCCTCCCGCGATGCCCGCGAGAGGCAAAAGGAGGGTCCGGGGGGACCCCGGCCGGGCCCTCCAGAGGATGCCCAGGCTCACCAGTACGGGGAAGAGGGCGCCGCCCAGGTTCACGGCGAGGATGGACCCGTCATAGGCGAAGATGGGAAGGTTCGCGAGCGATCCCACGATACCGCCCACGAAGAGGAGCCAGAAGGTCCTCTGGTCGAACCCGAACCGGGGACCGTCCCCGAACTCCTGCCAGGAGACCAGGAAGAGGACGGCCAGGAGGATGGGCGTGAGGCCCACCGAGGAGGTGAGTCCCGCCACATCGACCAAGAGCTCCAGAAGCTGCATGCGATCCCGGGGATGGGTCCTCCCATCGAGGAACGGGGGGCGGGTAAGCCTTTCTCCTCCCTCCCCGCGGGATCCCCGGGAGCCACCAAAGCCATTTGTCCCGGAGCGAGGTGCGCGCTGGGGGGGAGGAGAGAATGTCCGAGACACGCATCGAGAAGGACAGCCTGGGACCCCGGGAGGTCCCGGCATCGGCCTACTACGGCGTCCAGTCCGTGCGGGCCCGGGAGAACTTCCCGGTGAGCGGAGAGCGGGCCTCGCCGTACCTCATCCGGGCCTACGCCCGGGTGAAGGAGGCCTGCGCCACGGCGAACATGGAGCTGGGGGTCCTCGACGCGCCGCGGGGAGAGGCCATCCTCCAGGCGGCCCGGGAGATGGCCCAGGGGAAGTTCGACTCCGAGTTCATCGTGGACGTCTTCCAGGCGGGGGCGGGAACCTCCACCAACATGAACGTGAACGAGATCCTGGCCAACCGGGCGCTGGAGATCCTGGGAAGGCCCCGGGGGGACTACGCCCACGTCTCCCCCAACGACCATCCCAACCGGAGCCAGTCCACCAACGATAGCTTCCCCACCGCGCTCCACGTGGCCATCCTCTTCGCCCTGGAGGATGTGGAGCGGGCCGTGGGCACCCTCCGGGACGCCCTCTTGCGGAAGGCCGAGGAGTTCCGGGAGATCCCCAAGGCGGGCCGGACCCACCTCAAGGATGCCATGCCGGTCACGCTGGGGGCGGAGTTCGGGGCGTGGGCGAGCGCGCTGGAGCGGATCCGGGAGGGCCTCCCCCGGGTCCGGGAGGGCCTCCGGGAGGTCCCCCTGGGAGGGACCGCCGTGGGAAGCGGCGTCAACACGCCGCCGGGGTACCGGAGCGCCGCGGTGACCCACCTCGCCCGGCTCACCGGGCTTCCGCTCCAGGTGGCCCGGGACCCGTTCGAGACCATGCAGAGCCGCTGGGCCGCCCTCGCCGCCTCCGGGTGGCTCCGGTCCCTGGCGGTGGAGCTCATCCGGATCGCCAACGACCTGCGTCTGCTCTCCTCGGGACCCGCCACGGGCCTCGACGAGATCCGGATCCCCGAGGTCCAACCGGGTTCCTCCATCATGCCGGCCAAGGTGAACCCGTCCATGGCCGAGTGCCTGAACCAGCTCGCCTTCCACGTGGTGGGGAGCGATACCGCCGTCATGCTGGCGACGCAGGCGGGGCAGCTGGAGATCAACGTCATGATGCCCCTCATGGCCTACGAGATCCTCCACTCGGCGACGCTCCTGGCGAACTACCTGCCGGTCTTCGCCCAGAAGGGGATCGACGGGATCACCGCGCAGCCCGAGAGGTGCGAGACGTTCCTCCTGGGCTCCAGCGCCCTCGCCACGGTGCTCACCCCGCGCCTGGGCTACCTGCGGGTGGCCGAGGTGATCAAGAAGGCCGCCGCGAGCGGGATGAACCCCCGGGACTACCTGGTGAAGGAAGGGATCCTCACGGCGGCGGAGGCGGAGTCGCTCCTGGGCCCGGCGGCGCTACGGAAGCTCGCGGAACCCGTCCCCTGAGGGGATCCCACTCTTGCCCTCCCCGCTCTGCCGGCCTACCCCAAGGGAACCTGGTTGCCGAGGTCCACACAACAGGCATGAGGAGCCTGTATCCCGCGGGTCCATCACTGGGACGGTGGGAAGGGTTCTTTCCCCAAACCAGATCTCTCTTCGGGAGGCTCGCACCGGCATCCACTCAACGGAGCCAAGACGTAGAGGATTGATGTAGGCGAGGCCGCATAGCCCGAGATGGCGGGGATCCCGGGTCAAATTCGCCCGGGGTCCCTTCCGTCCCCATCGATCCATTGGGAACTCTTCGGCCGGACGACTCGGGATGCCATGGCCTCGGTGTTCGCCCTCTCCTCCCAAGGGACTGGGACCTCCCCCCCCAACCCGAGAAAGAGGATGCCAAACTCCTGCAGGTTCCCTCGAGTGAGGCGAAGCCGGTGAGGGACCACGTTCAGCGCGATGGGTGCCGGGAACCCACTCGCCGGTCCCCCACGGCGGACCGGAAGGTTGGGGACGAGGATCGCGGGAACGGAGTGGGGACCCCGGAGGGGAGATGCGCAAGGTCCGGGCGTACGTCCCCTCCCGGAGGTAGGTGCCCGTGGGGGAGGTCCTGACGCGACCCGATTCCGGGAGGGGTCCGGGGGGAACGGAGGGTCCTTTTCCGAAGGGCGGCTCTCCGGGAAAGCTCGGGGGGAGTTCCACCCCGGCCGCACCGCCTCCGGGCATCCTTATTTCCTCTCCCGGAAGTACGCGCCGGGTCCCGCCCCATGTCCACCATCGAGCAGGTCGCCGCCAC
>JAJZYH010000006.1 GCA_021798195.1 Thermoplasmata archaeon | reverse complement strand
CCGGAACGTTTATCTTCCCGGGTCCTCCCCTCTCCGGACCATGAAGCTGGGGTACTTCCTCCTGGAGAACGACCGGCACTTTGGGGCGCGGATACCGGACGGCTTTTTGGACCTGGACATCGCCTGCCGGGACTATTTCGCCACGAACCCCGTGAAGGGGGCGGATCCCAGCCGGTTCCGGGACCTCCGGACGTTCCTCTCCGGGGGCGCCGATTCGGTGAAGCTCGCCCGGACCATCGAGGAGTACATCGCCCGGCGCCGGGCCGCCGGATGGACCCCGCGGGCCGCCACCGGGGCCCGCTTCCTGTTCCGGCCCGAGGAGGGGGTCCGCTACCTCCCCCCCATCCTCCCCGGGGCCAAGATCATCTGCCTGGCCATCAACAGCCATTCCCACGTCCAGGAGACCGGCAAGCCTGCTCCCACGACCCCGTTCTCCTTCGCCCGGTTCACCAACACGCTGGTGGGCCACGACCAGCCCCTCACCCTGGCGCCGGTGGGGAAGGAGCCCGACGTGGAGCTGGAACTGGGCGTGGTGATCGGGGCCCCCGCCCGGAAGGTGCCCGTGGAGAAGGCGCTGGACTACGTGGCCGGTTTCACGGTGGTCCACGACATGGGGTATCGGGATCTCCAGTACCGGCCTGACGGGCGGGTGGACTGGGTCATGGGGAAGGGGATCGACGGGAGCCTCGGCGTGGGCCCGATGATCGTGGCCCGTGACGAGGTCCCGGACCCCAACGACCTCACGATGTCGCTCAAGGTCAATGGCACGGTCCGGCAACAGGGCTCCACGAAGGACTACATCTTTTCCGTGGCGCAAGTGATCGCCCACCTGACGCAGGGGATCACCCTGGAGCCGGGGGACCTCATCGCCATGGGAGCCCTGGGGGGTACACCGGGATTCGAGTTCGGGAAACCCGAGAGGACCCTCAAACCCGGGGACGTGGTGGAGGGGGCCATCGACAAGGTGGGGACCCTCAAGAACGTCGTGAAGGCCCAAGCCTGACGGAACGGTCCCCGGAAGGCTAGCCGGGGAGTTCCGCCTCCCCCCGCAGCAGAAGGAAGAGGGCCGCCCCTTCCGAGAGGTCCACAGTTTCCCCGGCGGCGGCCCGGAGCCCTCCGTCCATGGGATAGTCCACAGGGGCCCGGATCCTCACCCGGAGGGAGGATCCCGGGACAGAGGGGAAGAGCGCGTCGGTCCAGGGATCGAAGCCATCGAGTTCCCCCCGGGCCAACGGGCGCACCCGGAAGCCCGTGCCCCCGTGGAGGGATCCCGGGAGCCGGATGAGCCGGTGGATGTCCGTGGTGACCGGCGCATCGGTCTCCCCCTGCACCTCCACGGCCACGGTGGAGGCCACCGCGCTGAGGAACTCCTTGCGCAGCGACGGGGTGAGCACCTCGAGGCTTCCGCTCTCCCGGATGCGGCGGGCCATCCCCTCCTCCACGAGGGCCCTGGCCATGGCCCGGGCCCGCGGGGGCGGAAGGCCCGCCGTGGATACGATCTCCTGGGCCACCGCTTCCGCGGGCATCTTCTCCCAGCGGGCCAGGAAGCGGTAGAGGGACCGGGCGAACCGCCCCCGCCAACCCGGGTCGGTGGGGCCATAGAGGCGGTGGGTGGGCAGCGGCCTTCCGGGGCGTCCGGAAGCCTTCGGCTCTCCGTACGGACCACTTTCGGCGCCCGGCGCGGTCCCCTCCACCCCCTCCTCGTGCATGGCTTCCAGAGCGGGATCGAAGCCGATCCCCATCACGAACTCCACCAGTTCCCGCCGTTCGTCGCTGCGGAGCCCCAGATAGGCCGCGTCATGGATGTGCGCGTGGTACCCGCGGCCGCCGGAGAATGCGAGGGTGACCTCCCTCTCGTCCAATCCGAAGTCCCCGAAGAGGTACTCGTCGAGGAGCAGCCGGAACCGGTCCCGGACCAGCCGGAGCTGGGCGGGATAGTCCATCGTCTCCGCCTTCCGGAGGTGGTCCGCGTCGAGGTCGAAGATGACGTCGGCGCCCTGCCAACCCTTGAGCTTCATGCTGGGATGATCCGGCCGGGCGTAGTACGCGCTGGAGTAGTACACGTGGCGCGGGACCTGCGACCCCAGGGTCTCCCGGAGCCGCTCCGGGCTGGGAAACCCCATGTGGCGCCGCATCCCCGGAGCATCAAAGGGGAAGAGGGCATACTCCCGCATCTCCGGGTGCCGGGGCGCCGGGAGGGGGGTTTCCCGGTAGTACCGGGCGAAGAGGCTCCGGCAGAGGTCGCTCGCGGGCCCCGAGAGAACGGCCGTCTTCCCCATTCGTCCGCCTCCCGTCAGGGTCCGAGGGAATCATCGGGGTCCCCGGGCAGGAGGACCTCCTCCAGGTCCCCCTCTCCCTCCGTTCCCGGCGGTTCCAGCCGCGCCCGCTCCAGGAAGCCGAACACGGTGGAGTGCTCGCTGCCCCGCAGGAGGAGGGTCACCGCCCGCGTCCCCCGGACCAGCTGTTCCGTGGTCCCAATGAGGGCCACGGAGGACCCGTACACGGAGATGAGGCATCCCGAGAGTTCCTCCAGTCGCCCCCGGGCGCGCCCCCGGTACCCGATCACCCGGGCCCGGATCCTCCGCAGAGCCTCCTTGGTCCTCTTCCCCGTGACCTCCTTCATGTCCAGGACCGCGAGATACCGCTCGCCCTGGAAGAGGAGGAACGCCCTCTCCGGGGCGAAGCCCCGGCCGATGGCCAGCACCACGTCCCTCGCCTTGAGGGTCCCCCAGGGGTCCTGCCCGTCCGGGGAGGAGATGCGTACCGCATTGTCCCCCGGGTCGATGTGGAGCGTGGACCCGCTGCGCTCCTCGATGGACCGTTTCACCGACCCCTTGGTCCCGATGAGCACGGCGAGCCGGTCCTCGGGGACCCGCACGTAGGTCACGCTCATGGGATCCGATCTCCCCCCATGGCCCGGAAGGTCCCGGGCACGTCCGCGGGGATGCCCCACCGGGCAAAATAGCGTGCGAAGTGGGCCGCGTCCCGCTCCAGGAGCTCCCGGGCCTGGGGATGATCCCGGGAGATGGTCTGGCCCAGGTCGATGAGGTAGGGGTGCCCCTCGTGGAAGAGCACGTTGTAGGGGGAGAGGTCGCCGTGCACGAGGCCCACCCGATCCACCATGGCGCGGGACGCCTCGCAGACCTGACGGAAGGTCTCGCGGGGATCCTCGAGCACCACCCGATGGAGGGGCGGGGAGGGGAGCCCCTCGCGACCCAAGAACTCCATGAGGAGGAGGTTCCGGTGCTGGACGATGGGTGCGGGGACCGGGACCCCCTCCTTGTGGCAGGCCTTGAGGGCCATGAACTCCCGCCGCGCCCAGGCAAAGATGATGCGCCCGAAGCTTCCCCCACCCACTTCCCGGCGCAGGTCCTCCAGGGCGTAGGGGGGGAGGTTGCGGAAGGTGGCGTTGGAGATCCGATAGATCTTGAGGGCCCGGAAGCCGGCGCGGGAGGTCGCCCGGAAGACGTTGGCCTCCTTGCCGGTGGAGATGGAATAGTCCACCTCGGAAAGGAACCCCCGGGAGACGAGGCGGGAGACCGCGAGGAGGGTGCTCCGGTCGAACACCTCGTCGAGGACGTCGCGGTGCGTCCGCTCCCGGCGCCTCTCCTCCGCCCGCTCCTTCTTCCGCGGGAAGAGGATTTCCTCCACGTTGGGCATGTTCTCGGTTGACCCCCGGAGGTCTTTCGCCGTCCCGGGCCGCCCCCGGACGGGCGTGGGATGGGTTTAAGGCCTCTGGTCCCTCCTCGGACGGAGCGTTCCGTATGTCGGTCGGGCTTGAGGTCCTGGGGGCCATCCTCGTGGTGGCCGGGATCCTTCTCATCGTGGTGGAGGTGGTCCACCCGGGGGCTTTCCTCATGGTGCCCGCCGCGATCCTGGTGGCGTCGGGGCTCTTCCTCGTCTTCGTGCCGGACTTCTTCCTCGCCAATCCGGTCATGGCGGCGCTGCTCCTCATCGGAGTGGCCTTCCTGGGGGCGGCCCTGGCGATCCCCCTCTACCGGAAGATCGCCCCCACGCACGCCCCGATCCCCACCACCGTGCAGTCCATGTGGAATGCTCCGGCCAAGGTCCTCGTGCCCATCGAGCCGGGGAACATGCGGGGGAAGATCCGGGTCCGGGGGGAGATCTGGAGCGCCACGGCGGACCAGCCGATCCCGGAGGGTCGGGAGGTCATCGTGGTGGGCGGCGAGGGGGTCGTTCTCCGGGTCGCCGAGGTGGCCCCGGCGTCCGGGGGATCGGGCGCGGCGTCCCGGGACGGACCGGTACGATCCACGTAGCTGAGGAACGCAAGGAGAAGGAGAAACCATGTCCGCGACCAGTGCGACCGGCCCCAGCCCCTCCGGCAGTTCCGCCCCGCATCGTGGCCCGGGCCAGGGCTACGACCCCCAGGTCCAGGTGAAGTACTATACCGGCCGCTCCGTCTGGCTCATCATCTTCGTGATGGGTCTCGTCTTCATCCTGGGGGCCATCGCGGCGGCCCTCTTCGGGGGATCCGGTGGCCTCGTGGAGGCGATCCTCATCATCATCGTGATGTTCATCGTGATCGGGGCGTTCCTGGGCCACGTGGGGTATTCGATCCAGCCGTACGAGCAGGCCCTGGTGACCGTGCTGGGCTCGTACGGGGGCTACCTCAACCCCGGCTTCAACGTGGTGAGCCCCGTGGCCCGGGTGACCCGGGTGGACCTCCGGACGCAGGTCCTCGAGGTGCCGCGCCAGGAGGTCATCACCAAGGACAACTCCCCCACCAACGTGGACGCCATCATCTACATCAAGGTCGTGGACACCTATTCCGCGGTCTTCCGCGTCCAGGACTACCACCTGGCCACCGTGGCCCTCGCCCAGACGACCCTCCGGTCGGTCATCGGGGACATGGAGCTCGACGAGATCCTCTACAACCGGGAGCGGATCAACACACGCCTCCGGGACATCCTGGACGAGGCCACGGACAAGTGGGGCGTCCGGGTGGAGGCGGTGGAGATCAAGGAGGTGGACCCCGTGGGCCCCGTCAAGGCGGCCATGGAGGAACAGACCTCCGCCGAACGGCAACGCCGGGCCGCCGTCCTCAGGTCCGACGGGGAGAAGCGCTCGGCCATCCTGGTGGCCGAGGGCCAGAAGCGCGCGCGCATCCTGCAGGCGGAGGGACTGCGCCAGTCCCGCATCCTCGAGGCGGAGGGGGCCCGGGTCGCGACGATCCTGGAGGCCCAGGGAGAGGCCCAGAGGCTCCGGATCCTCGCCATGGGGGCCGCGCCCCTGGATGCCAAGGCGCTCACCGTCCTGTCCCTGGACACGGTCTCCAACATGGCCGCGGGCCAGGCCACCAAGATCCTCTTCCCGTTCGAGTTCTCCCGCCTGATGGAGGGAGCCGCGGACTACCTGGGCGCGGGACGGACCGTCCAGGAACGCACCCTCTCCAACATCGACGAACTGGAGAAGCGCCTCGGCTCCATCGATGACGTCCTGGGCCCCATCCCCAAGCAGGCCGAGCTCTCCAGCGAGATCCAATCCATCGAGGAGGAGATCAAGGCGGACAGCCGTGCCAGCGAGGAGATGATCACCGGGACCCACAGCGGATCCGGCTCCTCGGCGTCGACCGACCCCACGGGGTCCGGCCGGGCCGACATGCCTCCGGACCCCCTGGGAAGCTACGCTCCGGCGCCTCCACCCGAGGTGGCTCCCCCGCGCGCTCCTCCGTCCCCCGGGTCCAAGCCCAGCCCCCGCTCCCCTCCGACGCAGACGTCTTCCTCGTGAAGACGCGGCCGGCGCAGTGCCCGAAGCTGGCCCCTCCGGAATGGTCCCCTCCCCCCGGATAGAGGTCCCGTTTCCCGGCCCGTCCGAGAACCCTTCCGTAGGGGCGACGGCCCCCTCCCACTCCCGCACCGCCGGACCGGTCGGTCCCCACCCTCTTTATGGCGGCGTGGTGGCGCACAGGGAAGTGGGACGGGTGGGCAGGGCGGTGCGGTCCCTGACCCGCCAGGAACTTCCGCCCGGTCATTTCTGGGACCAGATCTGGGTGGTGGTGAGCGGTCCGGAGGATGGGACCGCCGACGAGGTCCGGTCCATCGAAGGAGAGGACCCCCGGGTCCGGCTGGTTTGGGAGCCGGAGCGCCGCGGAAAGGCCTCCGCGATCATGGAGATCTTCCGCAGGGCCCCGAAGGGGAATCTCATCCTCCTCAATGCCGATGCCGAAGCCGAACCAGATGCCATCCGGGCGTTGCTGGAGACGGCCCGGGAAGCCTCCCCGCCGTTCGCGGTGATGGGGCATCCGGTCCCCCTACGGGGAGGAGTGGGTGCCTATGGGGAAGCACTGGACCTCCTCTGGGGGCTCCATCACCAGGTGCATCTCCATCTCCTCTCTCAGGGGGAAGGGACCCACCTCTCCGACGAGCTACTCCTTTTGCCGGAGGGAACCCGTCCGGAGCTTCCGGCGGGAACCATCAACGACGGCGCGTACCTGGGCGCCTGGATCCACCGGCAGGCGGGCCGGCTCCTCTACTCCCCCGGAGCGCTGGTCCGCGTCCGCGTGCCGCGCAGCCTGGGGGGATACCTCCGCCAGCGGAGCCGGATCAAGAGGGGACACCGCCAGGTGAAGGAGCGCACGGGGATCGCCCCCACGACCCTTCCCGGCTACTTCTGGAAGGATCCGCGAGCGATGCTGGCCGCGATCCAGCAGAGCCTCCGGGGGGTCCCGCACCCCCTGCGCTCGCTGGCTCTCCTCGTGGTCGCCGAAGTGGCGGCGCAATGCGTGGAGATCATCGGGATGGATCGGGACCGGAGGCGCCCCGGCGTCTGGACCCGAGTTGAGGAGGTATGACCGACGCGCCCTCCCCGCGCTGGAGAATCTGTTCGAATTTGGCCGAGGTGAAACGCATCTCCCGGTAGCGAGTGTGGGTCCGAAAGAGCTCCGATGCCCGTCCTTCCCGGCGGAAGCGCCAGTTGCGGAGGAGCCCCACGAGCTGGAGGTACGTGGCCAGAAGGGGGAAGATGGCGGCGTTGAGGGCTCTCAAGGGCCAGGGCATGGCCACCGGATCGACGGGGGAAGCCGAGGGTGGCGGGGTGCTCCCCAACCGGGCCTCATAGAGGCGCGGGATCTCCCGGCGGATCCAGTCCGCCCTCTGGAGAAGGTGGACGTAGTAGTCGTTCCCCCACAGGCACCGGGCCATGAGGATCTCCCGCGCCATCACGAACCCGAGGGGCTTCGACAGCTCCCCAACGGCCACGTCCTCCTCCAGGACCGTGTTGAAGCACCAGACAGGATCGGGCCGGGTTCTCCGGAAGCGTCCGGCGACGTAGGTGAGGAAGAGGAAGAGCCAGACCCCTCCGCGCCGTGAGATCGCGAAGAAGTCCACATCGTCCTTCTCCGAGGACTCCCCAAAGGCAAGGGAGCCGGTCACGGAGAGGGACCGGAGCACCGGAAGGACTCCGTCCAAGACCCGTGGGACCTCCCGTTGAATGGAATCCCAGTTCTCCCGGGCCCGCCGGGTGCGATGGTCCTGCTGGTGGGCGGCCGGGGGGTTCTCGCCCATGAACATGCGGCCGTCCGCCCACGAGAGGGGCATCCCGCTCCGTTCCAGGAAAAGCCGTAGCTTCGAGAGGTCCCACAGGGCGCCGTCGGGCAGAAGGTCCAGGAGGTCCCGCGGGACCACTCCACTCTGGAATTCGTTGGCGATCCCCAGGATGGCCTCCGCCCTCCTTTGGGTGATGGCCTCTACACATTCCGAAGAGGTGGACTCGCCCATGAAAGGACACCAAACGTCATCTGGGCCAAATACCCTTGCGGGGATGGCGCACAGCGGATACCCAACCGCGAGGGAGTTGTGGGCTCCCACCGTGGGACGGGACGGGGGGATTCCTTGGAACCGGACGGGATCGTGGACTACTCCGGGTTCCCCTTCCAGGAACTTTGGTCCGGCCGGAGACGGGTCACCGAGGTGGAACAAGGTCTTGTGTCGGATCTCCTCCAACGGGAGGATACGAGCCGCATCCTCGAGCTGGGTTCCGGGTTTGGCCGGATCTCCCAGTGCATCCTGGGGATGGGCCCCGAGGTCTTCCTCACCGACATGGACCTCGCGAGTCTGGGGGGGATCGTCGTTCCCTCCCCTCCACCCGCGAAGGTGATACGGGTGGGCGTCAACGCGTACCATCTCCCCTTCCGTCCCATGACCTTCACGGGGGTCGTGATGGTGCGCCTCTGGCACCATTTTTCCCACCCTTCCGATGTGCTGCACCAGATCCACCGGGTCCTGGTTCCCGGGGGGTTCGCCGTCCTGAGCGTGAACCCCGTTCCCTCCGTGGGGACCCTGGTTCTGGGGCTTAAGAGCCGGATCCGGGGAGACGCCCCCATCCCTGGGGGACTTACCGGGGATGTGGAGGATCTCCGGGAGATCGCGTCGGACCCCTTCCCGGTCTACGCCTCGGCGTACCGCTCCATCGCCGGCCGGATCCGGAAAGCGGGGTTCCGCCTGGAACGGGAGTTGGGGACGGGATTCGAGGAGTTCCTGGTCCTGAGGCGCCTGCCGCGGCGCTTCTATACCCGGCTCGCAGGATCCCTCTCCCGGTTCCCCGGCTTCCCCACCCGCTTCCTCCTCCTCCGGAAGGGGGGGAAAATGCCGACACCCCTCCCTCCCCTCTCCGACGTATTCGCCTGTCCCAGGTGCGAGGCGCCGGTCTCGGCGTCGCCGGACGACGGGAGGACCCTCTGCCCCGGATGTGGATGGGCATCCCATCCTGGGGAGGGGGTCTGGGACATGCGCTACGTGCCACCGGGGACCCGGGTCCACCGGACCTCGCACACGAAGGAAGCTCAGGGGTCCCGAGGTTGCGCTCCGCCATAGATCTCGGCGCAGGAGCGGGCGATCCTTTGATGTTGATACCGGAAGGCCAGGAGCTTCCCCAGGAGCTCCGGCCCGCTGAGGTCCCAGGGAAAGCTCTGGGTGAGGGTCTCCACATAGGAAGGGACATCCAACCCGAGATACGGACCGATCCCTCCGGCCCGCCGGATGTCCGCGGCAATGGAAAATCGCCTCTCCCGTTCCCCGGGAGGGAGCGATTGGACGTACGCGAGGTATGCCATGGTGTACCGCAGATTCCAGGTGGGCCAGTGGGTGCTTCCCGTGGTGAGGACGCAGCGCAACCATTCCATCCATGCCAGGACCCGGACCGCCGGAGCACTGAGAGGGGTGGCCGACCCCCCGGGGGACGTGCGTTCCCGCAGCCCGAGGGCGCGACGCGCGTAGGTCGAGTCCAGGGGACGGAGGTAGCTGTCCAGGAAGGAGTAGGACCGGACACGGGCAGGGTCTCCAGGGTACCGGGAGTCGGAAGGATGATGCTCGATGGCCAGGCTCCGGGGGAAGCGTCCGATGTCTCCCGACACCTCGGGGAAGCCGTATCCTTCCCTCCCGAAGCGTGTGGACGCCCGGTGGAAGAGTCTCAGGTGGAAGGAAAACGAGTGGCTGGGCAACTCCCGCCACGGCAGGACATGGGCATGATATCAGGAATCCGCCATGGCATTGCGGACATGGGTCCACTCCCCTTCGGGGAGGCGCTCATCGGCGTCCAGGCGAAGGGCCTACTTTGCGGTGAGCTGCGCGTGGGCAAAGGATTGCAGGGGCTCCGGGAACCCCAACGGGATGGCCCGCGTCGTGCGGACGAGGGGAAGGTCCTTGAGAAGCCCAAGGAGTTCGCGATGGCGGGGGGGATCCGAGGAGTCGACCACGAGGATATTGTCCACGTGCTTCCGCGAAGCTTCCAGCAACTCCCGCACCGCACTGGGATTGTTGCAGGAGAAGACCAGGAGTTCCAGCGATGCCCCCATGGTTCTCACTCGGGAAGGGGGAACGCGCCCTCGGTCCCCCCCGACGTCCTCATGCGCGGGGGGTCAAAAGGAATCTATCCCCCGTGGCTCCACTTCTCGACGCGTGGTGGGCCGTGGGGCAGGCGGGACATGTGACGGCGGATGGGGCCCGGCGGGCCCCGACGGCACATGGGTCTGAGGAGTACGGCGCCGGGGAAGCCCGGGATGGGGGAATCCTGGAGCTATGCCTCCCGGGTTCCCAGCCGGTGCCGCTCCGCTTCGTACGGCTCGATGGGATTGTCTACGTCCTTTCCACAGCGACCCGATCTCCCTGGGTCTCGCACCTCCTCGCACAGGGGGGCGCACTGGTCCGAGTGGGCTCCACCATCCAGCCTCATGCTTCCTCCGTGGTCATCGACACGGAAGGACGTTCCCGAGTGCTCTCCCGGTTCCGCGAAGTCCACGGAGATGAGTTGATGACCCGCTATTTCGATCGCCCGCTGCGGGTCGTGGCCCTCCGACCCGACCACGCGTACGAACCCGCGGGATATCCAGAGCGGGTCCGATGGGAATTCGACTCCGTGGCACCAGAGTACACCGAGTCCAACCTCCGGGATCCGCTGGAAGCACACTTGAAGGCCCGTTCGCGCTCCCGGATCCTGTCCTACTTCTCCGGGGGGGGCCGGGTGCTGGAAGTGGGGCCGGGAACGGGACTCGAGACCATCCCCCTCCTTTCCACGGGGACCCGAGTGATCGCGGTCGATGTCTCCAGCGGGATGCTGGAACGTCTACGTTCCCGGGCCGAGGCCGCCGGTGTCGAGGGGTTCCTCGAGACCCGGGAGGGCTCCCTGGGGGACCTGGGGCGGGTCCTCGGAGACCTTGCCGGCGGGTCTCTTCATGGGGCCTACACCACCTATGGGGCATTCAACCTGGAGGAGGATCTCCATGGCTTGGGAAGGGTCCTGGGTCGCATGATCCGGCCGGGGGGCCGGTTCTTCGTGGCTTCCTTGAACCGTCTTGGGGTGGCTCCGTGGGTCTATGCGCTCGCCGAAGGACGGTTCCGGGAGATCCGGGATCGCCTCCGTTCTCCGATCCCCTCCGGGCCGGTGGGATACCCGCTGGAGGTGTACCCCCGGGGCCCTGCCCTATGCCGGTCGCTGCTGTCCCCCGAGTTCCTTCTGGAGAAGGTGGAGGCGGCCACGCTCCTCGCCCCGCCGCGTTTCTCGCCCCGGATGCATCGCTGGTTGGGACGGCGCTCCCTGCAACGCCTCGTCCGGTTCGATGAATGGCTGAGCGAACACTGGCCGGGATCCTGGTTGGGGGAATGGGAGTTCCTCACGTTCCGCAGGGTGGGCGGGTCATCCCGAGGAGAGACTGGGATCCCAGCTCCCCCGGAGAGGCCGCGATGAGGCCATCTCCGTCGGGCCAGAAGGAGGTCCCCAACGGCGGTTTCCCACGGTCAAGGGCGCTCGCTGGTTCCGCTTGGTGTTCGTCGTGGAAGCGGGAGGTGTCCTCGCCGGGATAGCTCCGGAACTGATCCGGGAACGCCTCGGCGCCAATCCCCCGGTTGCCGTGTCGGTCCACGGGGTCCCGGTGGGGTTCGCCGGGATCTACTTCTTCACGGTGCTGGGAGTCCTGTTGGCCATAGCGGCCTCGTGGAGGCGAGGGGCCCCCCCTTGGACAGCCGTTACCCTCTCCGTGCTTGGTCTGGCGGCCTACGAGGCGATCTACGCGCTGGCGTTTGCGGTCGCCTCCGGCGAACCCGCGCTTCTCTTCCCGGAGCCCGCGCTTCCCGCTGCGGGGTGGCCGGCGTACGGGACATGGTTCCTCTTCGAATCGGTGGTGGCGAGCCTGGGTCTGGTGGGATGGAAGGGGCTGGGTTGGGATCGCGGGTGCGGGTATGCCCTGGCATCCTTCCTCGCGGGCCTCCTGGTGTGGAAGTTCGCCCTCGACTTCCAATTCCCACCGTTCGACGATTCTCTTGCAGTGTTTCTGGTGAACACATGGACCGAGGTGAGCGGGATCCTTCTGTGGCCCCTTGCCCTGACGGCCCACTTGCGTGACCACAAGTCCAAGTCGTCGGGCGAAGGACCGTGGTGGCGGCTTCGTCCGTTCATCCGTCCGACGCATGGGATCCTCCGCCCGAAGGCTACCTCCGGCGGGATCTCCCGTGGCGGGAATGAGGGGGATGGCCCGGGGGGCCCGGCGTGAAACTCTCCGGCATGAGGCGGGGCGCAAGGGCTCCCTCCCCATCGCTGGCTATTTGACGGGCGGCTCCATCCCCCTCGATCGTGGCGCACCGTTGGATCTCCGAGAGGAGGACGCTCAAGATCCTCCTCGAACCCCAGGGAGGCATCTTCGCTCTCACGATGAAGCGGCAATCCTTTCTGCTGGTGATCTCTCGCCGGTTCGTCGGAGTGAAGAAGATCCGTACCGCGGACCGTGTGGTGGCCCGCGCCGGCTATTCTGTCCCGAGGACCCTGGAGCTGATCCACCAACTCTACCCCGAGGGGATCTGAGGGTCAAGGCGGGATCCTCCCCGCCCGATTTCGGGGGCCGGCCGCGGTTCGAGCCCGCACGTGATCCCGTCCCGTGTGCCCCGGGTCATTGCCGCGAGCACGGAGATCATCCCGGGCTTCCGCAGAAGCAGTAGCCCCAGGGGGATCGCAAGGAGGAAGGGGAAGGAGTGCCAGAGGGCTCTCCCGGAGACGATGCGTTCTCCGGCATGGACCCGTCGCTGGAAGACGAACCAATCCCGGACCTCGTGGAAGGTCCGGTCCGGGTCGTTGGAATGGGCCGCCCAGTATCCCGGGACTCCGGGCGGCGGCACATCATGCAGGAGGATGGACCCGGTGTGGGCCAGGACGGCCCACCCCGCCCGTTTGAGCCTCCGGCAGAGATCCGCGCTGCTGTTCACCGGGAGAGCCTCGTCGAAGCCCCCCACCTCTCGGAGAGCTTGGGTCCGCAGGAGGCTCGCATTGGGCAGGGCATCGGTGGGGAGGAGACGTCCCTCCCACCGGGGATCGCGGGATCGGTTCCGGCCCACGAGCTCGAAGCCCCAGTGGTCCTCCCGGAAGGGCGTCGCGTAGACCCACACGAGGTCCGGCCGGTCGCGATAGACCGCCGAGAGCTGGAGGGCCGCAAGGTTCCAGGGCGCTTGCGAGACCACCCGAAGCGCTCCTTCGAGGGTCCCAGGGAGGACCACGTTGTCGTCGTCGATGTAGAAGACCCAGGGTGTCCGGATCTCACGGAGCGCCCGGTTCTTCGCCCGAGAGATGTGCAACCGCTCCCCGGAGTGGAAGTAGGAGAGGGGCAGCTCATCCTTCAGGGGCCCAAGGTCCAGCGGGTCCGGGGAGTCATCCACCAGGACGACCCGCTCCAGTCCCCCAGAGCCCACCGTGGACCCAAGGCTTTGCAGCAACTTCCGGACCTTGTCTGCGCGGCCCCGGGTCACCACGGCGACGCTGAACCGTTCCGTCCCGGGAACGGATGTCATGGACCTTCTCTCCCCTCCCCGCCGTTCCGAGGGTTCCCAATCCCCTTCCGATTCCGATCCCGGGAAGGTCCACGTCCACCGCCTGTTGGGGAGCAGGACGGGTCCGGTGAAGAGATCCTTGCGTCCGGTGGGGGGATCTTGGAGTGCGGCCCTTGCGGCCGGAGAGCCCCGCCTGGGGACGATGTGAAAGCCCTTGGGCCCGCGGTCCAGAGCGCAGTCAACCCCCTGGAGATACGGGAAGCAGCGGGAACCCTGTCCCAGAGGCCCGGCCATGGGCCGGCGCGTCCGCCGTGCGCGAGCTCTCCGGAACAGCCAATCGACCCGGGCCTCGGCATCAGCGTCCAGTACCACCCGGTGGAAGGGGCGCCGCCTGTGTGGGGGCGACCGGGGAAATGCTCACGTCGAGGAGCTGTTCTTCCACAAGGGGGCTCAGAGAATATCCGACGACCTGTACATTCGTGGAGGGAGCACGCACGTCGATGCGGAAGGTGACCCGGGATTCGGCGCTCGAATTGAACTGGGAAAGGAGGAAGTTTTGGTAGTACCAGGTGGGTTGGCCGAAGGCGCCCGCCTGGATCTGGAACACGACATCGGAGGCGGGAGGAAGGAGAGCTGGATCCACGAGTCCCACGATGAGATCGACCTCGACGGTGTAGTTCCCCGGCGCCAGGGAAGTGTAAGGCCCGAACCAGACGTTCCCCGTTTCCCCGTCGATGCTGAAGATGGTTTCCGGGTAGGGGCCAGCGGGGCTTGCGGCGAGGCGTCCTGCCGGGCCCAGGGAGAGCCCGCTCCCCCAGAAGACCTGGGGGACTCCCGGAGGCGGACCCAGGCTCAGGTAGGGTCCGGTCCAGGAACGCTCGAAGAGCATCACGGTCCCCAGGGCACTGGACCATACCACCCCCCGGACGCCGTACACGGAACGGTTGTAGAGCAATCCGCCGAGCCAACTGGGAACGGTGCCCAGTTCTTGCTGCGAGACGAAGACCCACGAGGGGGGATTCGTTATGTTGAAGGGGAGGAAGAAGGGGAAACCTCCCGCGGGGGATGCCCCCGGCGGTAGCAGGGAGTATGCGTGGAGGTCGTTCGCCACCAGTGGGAACAGGCGGGGGGTGGCCAGGACACGCGCCTCGTCGGGAACCAACCGGGAGAGTTGGAGGACCTCGGAGAAACCTGGCGGCGGGACGTAGGAAACGGCGTACCCCTGGGGTCCTGATCCCTGAGCGAGAGGGTCCAACGGGCTCATCGCCAGGTTCAGGAGGATGAGCCCCAGGAGGGCAGACTGGAGGATCCTGCGGGATCCCGGCCCCCGCCATGCGAGCTTCGGATGGGTTTCGACCTTCCCCGGAGGAGAGGGCTCCAGGTACCACCTTCGGAAGACTTCGAGGCCCAGCACGAATCCGAGGAAGACCGGGATGGCGGCGATGAAGGAGTACTGGTATCCTACCGTCACGACTGCTGGGTTCAGGGCCAGGAGGGAATAGGCCCACCACGGAACCGCCAGGATGAAGCCTCGTGGGGCGAGCCAGGGGATGAGACCCACGAGCGCGTACAGGACCAGCCAGTACGCCACCTTTTGTGGGAAAACCGCGGATGCGGCGGACAGAGACAGGTCCAGGGAGCTTAACGAGGTTCCCGCCAGGGTCCCCGTGGTCTGTGATGGCGCAAGGGGTTGATGGAGCCAAAGGGCCAGCCATTCGGTTTGGGCCTCCCGAAGCAAAAAGTACGCGACAATGGAGGAAGCCAACAGCACCAGAGATGCAGTCACGCGGGGTGAACCCAACGCGCGTTGCAACCTGCGGGGGACGGAAATCTCCCAGTCTAGTGGATGCTCGGGACCTTCTGGCCCCTTGTGCGTCGCATGGAGTCGCCCAAATGGAGTCCACTTCTCGGTGACAAAGTAGATGGCCATCGCCGCGACGAGAACCGGGGCCACCTCCAGGGTGAGGAAACTCACCACGGCCACTATGGACCCGAAGGCGTACCGGCCCCGCATCCAGAACCAGAAGAGAGTGAAGAGCTCCACCGGGAGGAATGCTTCCGGATGGAAGTCATAGAGGTTGGCGGCCAATAGGGGGGCCCAGGCCAGGTACATGCCCCCCACCAGGAGCCCCGCCCTCGGGTCATGGATGTGGTCGCGGCCCAGGAGGTAGAGGGGGACGGCTCCCGCCGCGACGGCCCCGGATTGGACGGCAAAGAGGAGGTAGGCGGTCGGGGCCAACTGGTAGAGGGGGACGAGAAGATACAGGATGAACACCGTGTGAACGTCGAGGAGAGTGGGAAACCCCGCGATCTCCCAATCGGCGGATTCGTAGAACGGAAAGCCGTGGGACGTGGACCACAGGCTCTGCTGGTACAGTCCCAGGTCGAACGTGGAGGCGTCCAGTTCCTGCCAGCGCAAGGCAGACAGGGCGAACGATCCCGCGGCATAGAGGACCATGAGGGCAGCCAGGTACATCCAGGGTCTTGTCCGGGCGAAACATCGCCGGAGGAACCCCATGGCACGGGCGTAGGTGCCAGGGACGGGGTCGCGATGGATCATGCCCTTCCGAGGAGCGCCATGAAGGCGCCGCATAAACGGGTTGGGGGCAAGACGCGGTGGGGAGCAGTACCCAAATTCTTGAATAGGCCCTCCCCGTGGTCGGGGAAGGTGCACCATGCCCACAACCCCGAAGGAGAGGCCGCATCTTCGTGTGGAGACCCGGGAGGGGGTCCGGAGCCTCACCTTCCAACGCCCGGAGCGCCTCAACTCGTTCGGGCCCGCGGAGATCCGGGAGCTCCGGCTCGCCCTGCAGGAGGCCGCCCAGGACCCGGCGATCCGGGCCGTTCTCCTCACGGGAGAGGGTCGGGCCTTCTCGGCCGGAGGGGACGTGGCCGCCATGGGGGAGAGCCTCGAGGCCGGGAACCTCCCCAGCATGTTCCACGACCTCGTGGGAGAGCAGGAGCGCTGCGTCCGCGAGATCGTGGAGATGGCGAAGCCCGTGGTGGCCGCCCTGCCCGGGGTCGCCGCCGGGGGTGGGATGTCCCTCGCCCTCGCCTGTGATTGGCGTGTGGCGTCGCCCACGGCCTCTCTGGTGGTGGCGTTCCCTTCCCTGGGGGCAATCCCCGACGGGGGACTCACCTACTTCCTTCCCCACTTCCTCGGCATCGGGGAGGCCCAGCGGCTCCTCTTCGGCCCGGGCCGCCTATCCGCCCAGGAAGCGTTGGAGCTCTCCCTGGTCCACGAGATCGTGCCCTCGGATGCGCTCCTGGACCGCGCCCACGAGCGCGCGCGGGAACTCGCCCAGGGACCCACCCGTGCGTATGGGGCCATCAAGAGGCTCCTTCTGGCCGCCTACCACCAGCCTCTGGAAGCCCAGCTCTCCCTGGAGCGTCGGGCCATGGTGGAGGCGACCCGGGGACCGGAACTCCCGGAGGGGATCCGCGCGTTCCTGGCGAAGAGACCCCCGCGTTTCTCCTGATCCGCGGCTCTTCCGCCCTGCCTGGCCCTCGCTCTGTTTCATGGTTCTTATATACTCCCCGCCGATGGAAACGTCGGCTCTTTCAGGCCAAGGGGGTCACGATGGCAGGTCCCGGAATCTCCTCATTCCTCGTGTTCGTGATCATCGCCACGGCCTTTGGAGGAGGTTCCCTATTGCTGAACCGCATCCTGGGGGCCCGCCGTCGTAGGTCCTACCTGCAGGCGACGACCTACGAGTGTGGCGAGGAACCCGAGGGAGAAGCCCAGATCGATTTCCCCAGCCAGCACTATGTCTTCGCCATCGTGTTCGTCGCCGTGGATGTGCTGGGATTCGTCCTCGCTCTCTGGGCGGTGTCCTTCCGGGCGCTGGTCGGCGTTTGGTGGACCCCGGCGCTCATCGCCGGTGGGTTCACGGTACTGGCTCTCGTGGGGATCTACTACGCTCTTCGGGGGGAGGAAAGCCTATGGGTGTGAGCACGCAACAGACCAGCCCTCGAGCGGCGGTCCGCGAGGAAGCTTCCGCGAGCCCGGCGCCTCCCACGGCGGCTGGCGTCCCCCTGTGGGAGATCGAAGCGGTCCGGGCGCGAGAGTTCATCCCCGAGGCCAAGGAGGCCCTGCGGGATCTCCTGGCGCGCCAGGGGATGGACCAGCTCACCAAACCGGTCTTCAACTGGGCCGGCCGCAACAGCCTCTTCCCGCTCCACTGGGGGCTCGCATGCTGTGCCATCGAGTTCGCGAGCGCCTTCGGGGCACGGTGGGACGCCGAGCGGTTCGGGATCCTCCCGCGGTCCTCCCCCCGACAGAGCGACCTCCTCATCGTGAACGGGACGGTGACCTGGAAGGTCGCCCACAAGCTCATCACGCTCTATGAGCAGATGCCCGAGCCCAAGTGGGTCATCGCCATGGGAAACTGCGCCACCGGTGGGGGCCCGTTCCGGACCGCCTACAGCGTCGTGCCCGGCGTGGACAAGCTGGTCCCAGTGGACGTCTACATTGCGGGATGTCCCCCCCGCCCGGAGGCGATGCTCGACGGGGTCCTCCGGCTGGAACGCCTGATCCAAGAGCGCAAGGAATAAAGCGTCCGGGGGTAGGAGGCAGCCCGGGTCCCGGAGGGTCAAGCGGATCATGAAGGCAGAGGAAGTGGTCCCCCGGCTTCAGGCGGAGTTCCCCTCCGCGGTGCAGAGCGTCGCCCTACGACCCGGCGTCCTCGCCCGGCTGGAGGTGGACCCGGGATCCATCGTCCCCATCGCCCGGTGGCTCCGGGACCAGGCCACGTTCTGCCATTGCAGCATGGTGGGAGGGGTGGACTGGGTCGAGCGTCGCGAGGTCCTCTACCTCCTCTGGTCCGATGAGTTCCGGACGTACCTGGAGATCTCCGCGTGGGTCCCCGGGGAGGATCCGCACATCGATTCGGTGAGCGGCGTGTGGCGGGGGGCCATCTGGCACGAGCGGGAAACCTGGGACCTCGTGGGGATCCGGTTCGTGGGTCATCCCGACCTGAGACGGGTCTTCCTGCCGGAAGGCTACGAATTCCATCCGCTTCTCAAGTCCATGGAGCTCCACGAACCGGAGGAGCTGGAGGTGAAGCGCCGTCATGTCTGAGATGTGGGTCAACATGGGGCCCCAGCACCCCATGACCCATGGGCTGTGGAATCTCCGGGTGAAGATCGACGGGGAGGTCATCGTGGACGCCGACCCGGAGATGGGATTCCTGCACCGCGGCATCGAGAAGATCTGCGAGTACCGCCGCTACAACGAGGTGGTCACCCTCATGGACCGCACCTGCTACGTGGCGGGCCTCTCATGGGAGCACGTCTACCTCATGGCCGTGGAGCAGGCCCTGGGCGTCTCCGTCCCCGCGCGGGCCGAGTACATCCGGGTCATGTCGCACGAGCTCCAGCGGTTGGCCTCCCACATCATGTGGTACGCCGCCTTCGTCCAGGACATCGGCCTCATGACCCCGTTCCTCTATGGGATGCGGGACCGGGACCTCATCCTGGACCTCCTCCAATCCTACACGGGCGCCCGGATGACCTACGAGTACATGCGGGTGGGCGGGGTCCGGAACGACGTCCCCGTGGGTTTCACCGACCGGTGCCGGAAGGTGATGGACTGGTTGGAGGAGAAGATCCACGACTACGAGGCGCTCTGCGACCGGTCCGACATCTTCCTCAAGCGGACCGTGGGGCTGGGAATCCTGAAGGCGAAGGAATGCCTCGACCTGGGTGTCACCGGCCCCATGCTGCGGGCCGCGGGGGTCCCCCGGGATCTCCGGCGGGACCATCCCTACTCGGCGTATCCCGAACTGGACTTCGTGATCCCCACCCACGATGGGGCCGACGTCTACGGCCGCTACCGCGTCCGGATGGAGGAGATGCGCCAGTCCATCGCCATCGTTCGCCAGACGCTGGAGTGGCTGGACCATCACCCCGGCCGTGTCCTGGCCGAGAAGGTGCCGCGCTTCGTGGGCACGCCGACGCCTCCCCCGGGACGGGAGTCGTACATCCTCCGCCGGGGCTATCCCAAGGGCCGGGGGTTCGCCGCCATCGAGGAACCCCACGGGGAGGCCCTCGCGTACGTGATCAACGAGGGAGCCGAGCACCCCTACCGGGTGAAGTTCCGCTCGCCGGTGATGGTGAACATCGCCGCCGCGAAGGACTATCTCGTGGGTTATCGCGTCTCGGACATCCCCCCCATCATGGGATCGGTGGACATCTGCGTGGGAGAGTCGGACCGATAGGTGGGATCCATGACCGTCACGCTCTACGACGTCGCCTACTGGCTCTCGAGCCACCTCGTGGCGCTCGCCACGGGCACATCCGCCTCCAACCTCCCGGGCGGACCCTGGACCACCGCGGCGGTGGCCCTCGCCTGGCTCGTGACCGGGATCATCGTCTTCGCGGCAAGCCTGGTGAACACGCTCATCCTCATCTGGTGGGAGCGCAAGCTCCTGGGCCGCTTCATGGACCGTCGGGGGGCCATGCACGTGGGGTTCGCGGGGCTCCTCCAGAACCTCGCCGACGGGCTCAAGCTCTTCCGGAAGCAGGTGTTCTCTCCCCGCGAGGCCGACCAGTTCGGCTACTACCTCGCCCCCACCGCCTACATGGTCACCAGCATCATCCTCCTGGGCTTCCTGCCGGTCTCCACGGGCTTCGTGGGCGGGTCCGTCCCGTTGTCCCTGCTCCTCGCCCTCGCCATCTTCTCTTTCGCCCCCCTGTTCATCTTCGTGGGCTCCTGGTCCTCCAACAACAAGTACTCCCTCATCGGAGGGATGCGGACCGCCGCCCAGCTGGTGGCCTACGAGATCCCCCTGCTCCTCGCGGTGGTCTCGGTGGTCCTCCTCACGGGCAGCTTCGACCTCACCACCATCGTGATGGACCAGGCCCGCTACGGGTGGTTCTGGTTGCCCCTCATCCTGGGCCTCGTCGTGTTCTCCGTGGCGATGCTCGCCGAGATGGAACGGATCCCCTTCGACCTCCCCGAGGCCGAGGCCGAGCTGGTGGAGGGCTGGAGCACGGAGTACGGCGGGATGCTCTTCGCCATGACCATGCTGGGGGACTACGTCCGGGGGCTCGTGGGGAGCTATCTCATCGTGCTCCTCTTCCTGGGCGGCTGGACCCTCCCGGGCCCCCTCGCCCCCCTGGCCGCCTTCCCCCTGGGCGGCATCGTCTGGTTCCAGATCAAGACCTACCTCGTGTTCGGGGTGTTCATCTGGGTGCGGGCCGCGCTTCCCCGCGTCCGGACCGATCAACTGCTCCAGGTGGGGTGGAAGCGGATGCTCCCCCTCTCCCTGGCCAACATCGTGATCGCGGCGGCTCTGGTGGTCTGGGGGTGGCCCCATCTCACATGGCCCGCGCTGTGAAGCTTCTTGACCTGAGAAGAGTCCCCGGGGGAATGAGGTAGCAACCATGGCGGCGACGAGTGCTCCCCCTCCTCCCCCCACACCCCCGCCGGCGGCCGTCAAGAAGACCGCTCCGGCCCCCGGCCCCCAGGGCCTCGCCGGCCTGGTGGTGATCCCCATGGCCACCGCCGCGAAGCAGTTCGTGAAGAGCCTCTGGCGTCCCTCCACCATCGTCTACCCCTACGAGCGCCTGGAGGATCCCGAGTTCCGCAAGCGCGTGGCGGTCCAATCGGGCCGGCCCATCGGCGTGGGGGAGGTCTGGGACAACTACCGGGGGGTCCACGCGCTGAACATCGCCACCTGCATCTCCTGCAACCTCTGCGCCTTCAGTTGCCCCGACGTCTGCATCGAGATGGTGAACGTGGACCTGGGGAACGGGAAGTCGAAGAAGTGCCCCGAGATCGACTACGGGAAGTGCTCCTTCTGCGGGTTCTGCTCCGACGCCTGCCCCGAGGGCTGCCTCACCATGACCTCCAACTACACCATCACCACGAACCACCGGTCGGAGATGGTCTACTCTCCCCAGCGGATGTACTCGATCTACCAGACCAAGCTCCCCATGAACCCCATCCGGCAGGAGCGGCCGGTCAACGAGGACGCCATCCTCCTGGACCAGGACCTCTGCATCGGCTGCAACGCCTGCGCCCGCGACTGCCCCACGAAATGCATCACCATGATCGACATTCCCAAGCCGCAGCCGAAACCGGGGGAAAAGCTTCCCAAGCGGATCTGGAAGGAGCCCATGGTGAACGATGCGGATTGCGTCCGGTGCGGGACCTGCATCTCCGTGTGCCCCAAGGAGTGTCTCTACTGGGGGGCCCATCCGTGACCCCAGAGACCCTGCTGATGGCGGTCCTCCTGGGGATCGCCGTGGTCACGGCCCTCCTCGCCCTCCTGGCGCGGGAGGTGGTCCACACCATCATCTGGATCGGCGGGTTCTTCGTGACCCTCTCGGCCATCTACTTCGTCCTGTACGCCGCCTTCCTCGGGGTCCTCCAGCTCGCGGTGTATGCCGGGGCCGTCACCATCCTCCTTCTCTTCGCGGTGATGGTGATCAAGAAGAGGATCTTCGTCCGGGAGGCCGGGGCCGGCGTGGGCCCGGTCCCGATCCTCCTCGCGCTGGCGTTGGGGGCCGTCCTGGTGGCCCTCGCCGCGGGAGTGCCCGGGGGAACGGCCTATTCGGCCTATGACGTGACCGCCCTCTCCGCGAACCTCTTCACCCGGAACGGGGCCTGGCTATTGCTCCTGGGGCTCGTGATGCTGAGCGCCCTCGCGGGATCCATCCACCTGGCGCGGGAGATGCGCGGGGCGCCCTCCCCTCCCCGCGGAGGCGTGCCATGATCCCCTTCGACGACATCCTCGCGGGGAGCGGGATCCTCTTCGCCGTGGGCACCTTCGGCGTGCTCACCCGCCGGAACTTCATCCTCCTCCTCATCTCGGTGGAGATCATCATGAACACCGCCATCCTGAACTTCATCGCGTTCTCCGCGTACGCTCCCGGCCCCTCCATCCTGGGCGTGACCGGGCAGGCGGTGGCCGTGGTCCTCGTGGGCCTCGCGGCCACGGAAGTGGCGGTGGGTCTCGCCATCGTCCTCGCGCTGAACCGCGTCCGGGGCAGCGTGGACGTGGCGAAGGCGATGGACCTGAAACTCTGACGGAGGGAGGAAGCTGGAGCCCGCATTTCAGTACGCGTTCCTGGTCCCCCTCTTTCCCGCGGTGGCGTTCGTCCTCATCGGTCTCCTGGGCACCCGCCTCAAGAACGGGGGCGGCCTCTGGGCCGTGGTGGCCGAGGGACTTGCCCTGGTCTGGGGCCTCTACGTGGCCCTCTCCGAGATGGGGGCCCCCCTCCCCTACCACGACGTGAGCTTCGTCTGGTTCGGCCTTCCCAACGGCACGAACTTCGCCATGGGGACCCTGGTGAGCCCCCTGGGGGCCCTCATGCTCCTCGTGGTGAACGGGGTGGGACTCCTCGTGGTGGTCTACTCCCTGGAGTACATGGGGCACGAGGAGGGCCTGCCGCGCTACTACGCGGAGCTCATGCTGTTCCTCACCGCGATGAATGCGCTGGTCCTGGCGGACAACTACCTCGAATTCGTGCTGTTCTGGGAGCTCGTGGGCGTCTGCTCGTACCTCCTCATCGGGTTCTTCTGGAAGAAGCCGGAGGCGGCCGCGGCGGCGAAGAAGGCGTTCCTGGTGACCCGGGTGGGCGACGTGATGTTCTTCATCGGGATCTTCGTCTTCTTCACGGCCTTCGCCGGGGTCGTGGACCCCCACGCCGTCCTGTACCCGGGCACGAGTTGCCCCGGGGCCTCCGTGGGAGGGGGCCTCCCCTGGGCCTGCGCCGGGTTCACGTTCACCACGCCCAACGCGAATAGCGCCACGACGTTCCTTCCGGCCGGGATCGTGGCGCAGAACGCGAACCCCTGGCTCATGGGCTTCGGGGGGGTCATGATCCTGGGGGGCGCCGTGGGGAAGAGCGCCCAGTTCCCCCTCCACCCCTGGCTTCCCGACGCCATGGAAGGACCCACCACGGTGAGCGCCCTCATCCACGCCGCCACGATGGTGGCGGCGGGGATCTACCTCCTGGCCATCACGGCGATCTTCCTCGGCTTCACCGAGATCACCTCCCTCATCATCCTCGCCATCGGGGGATTCACGAGCTTCTTCGCCGGCACCATGGGTGTCGTGGCGCCGGACATCAAGCGGGTCATCGCCTATTCCACCATCTCCCAGCTGGGGTACATGGCCATGGCGGTGGGGGCCTCCTCCCTCGTGAGCGATGTCTCGGGCACGTTCGTGGGCCCCGGTGCCGCCATGTTCCACCTGTTCACCCACGCGTTCTTCAAGGCCCTCCTGTTCCTCGCCGCCGGTTCCGTGATCCATGTGGTGGGAACCCAGGACCTGTTCAAGATGGGGGGACTGCGCAAGTACATGCCGGTCACCGCGACGACGATGCTCGTGGGAGCCCTCGCCCTCTCCGGGATCCCCCCCTTCTCGGGGTTCTTCTCCAAGGATGACCTCCTGGGGCTCACCTACGCGGCGGCCCAGGCCGATGCGGTGGCCTGGCCCTTCTTCGCCCTCGCGCTCCTTGCGGTCTTCCTCACCGCCCTCTACATCTTCCGGCTGGTCTTCCTGGCGTTCAGCGGGGACCGCTACCGCGGGGCCCCCCCGTCCGCCCCCCACCCCGGGGCGGCGGGAACCCACCCCCCGACGGACCCCCACGAGCCCTCCTGGATCATGCGGGGACCCCTCGTGATCCTCGCCGCCCTGAGCGTGGCGGCCGGCTTTTTGCCGCTCCTTCCCGCGTTCCGCGGGCTCCTCCCGGGCTTGAGCTGGGGCCTCTTCGGATTCACCTACACCGGGAGCGGATGGATTTTCTCCACCCCGGACCTTGTCATCAGCGCCATTTCCCTGGGGCTCGCTCTCCTGGGGCTCACCACGGCCTGGCGGCTCTGGGGGAACGGCCGGGTCTATGCCCTCCCGGCCGCGGGTCCCCTCCCCCGGATCCATGGTGTCCTCCTGCACCGGTATTACATCGACGACGCCTACGACGCCTTCGGCCGCTCGGTGATCCTGGGGATCGCTCGGGGCTTCGCCTGGATCGACCGCTACGTCATCGACGGGACCATCCACGGCTTCGAGGAGGTCTTTTCGGGGATCTCCACGAGGGGGCGGAAGCTCCAGACCGGCCTCGTGAGCAACTACGCCTCCTGGGTGATCCTGGGCCTCGTGGTCCTCGTCGCGTTCTTCTTGTTCGTGGTCCCGCACCTTTCCGGGATCCTGGGAGGGGGATAGACCATGGAGATCTCCCCTCTCACCATCCTCCTGGTCCTCGCCTTCGGAGGGACCGCCCTCACCTTCGTGGCCGGCCGGAGCGCCCGGTTCGTCGCCCTGGGGACGGCCATCGCCACCCTGGTGGTCACGCTGGGACTCCTCGCCATGTTCTCCTTGAGCGAGCTCCTGAGCTACCAGTTCCTCCAGGTGAACACGTGGTTCACGTTCATGGGGGCCCCGGGCTCCCCGGGCCTCTCCATCGACTACGCCGTGGGGATCGACGGGATCAGCCTTCCCTTCCTCCTCCTCTCCGCGGTGATCACGGTGGCCACCGTGATCTACCACTGGGGGGAAGAGAAGAACCCGGCTGGATTCTTCGGCCTCCTGCTCCTCACCAACGCGGGCCTCCTGGGCGTCTTCGTGTCGCTGGACATCCTCCTGTTCTTCGTCTTCTGGGAGGTGGTCCTGATCCCCATGTTCTTCCTCATCGGACACTGGGGAGGGCCCCGGCGGCAGTACGCCGCCCTCAAGTTCTTCGTCTACACGCACGTGGCCAGCGTGGTGATGCTGGTCTCGCTCCTCGCCATGGTCTTCCTGGGGCACTGGCCCTCCTTCGACTTCACGGACATGACCGCCGTGCAGGGCTACAACGCCAGCATCCCGGAGGTGGCCCAGGTCTTCCTGTTCGGGGGGCTCCTCTTCGGCTTCGGCGTGAAGCTCCCCATGGTCCCGTTCCACACCTGGCTACCCGATGCGCACGTGGAGGCCCCCACCGGGGGATCCGTATTCCTCGCCGCGCTCCTGCTCAAGATGGGAGGCTACGGGCTCATCCGCCTCGCGTTCCCGCTCCTTTCCCTGGGACGGGAGGCCCTCACGCCCCTGGTCTTCTTCTTCGCCTTCCTGTCCATCGTCTGGGGCGCCTACCTCTCCCTCTCCCAGCGGGACCTGAAGCGCCTGGTGGCCTATTCCTCCATCAACCACATGGGAGTGGTCCTCCTCGCCATCGGGCTCTGGACCCAGCTGGGCGTCATGGCGGCGGTCCTGCTCATGTTCGCCCACGGCCTCGTGAGCGGCCTCCTGTTCATGATCTCGGGATCGGTGCACCACAGCTTCGGGACCCGGGACATCCCCTCGGTGGGGGGGATGACCTCGCGCACCCCCATCCTCAGCACCATGCTCATGGTGGGGTCCCTCGCATCGCTGGGGCTCCCCGCCCTGGTGAGCTTCCCGGCCGAGTTCTCGGCGTTCCTTGCCACGTGGGAGAGCTTGCGCTACCTCGTGTTCCTCCCCCTCATGGCCCTCGTGGTCACCGCGGCCTTCTACATCTGGATGATGCAGCGGCTCTCGTTCGGGCCGCCCCACGGGATCCCGGCCGACGCCAAGGACCTCCCCCTCCCCGAGATGATGGGCATGGTGATCCTGGTGGCCCTCATCGTCCTCTACGGCATCCTCCCCTTCCTTCTGGTCCACATCATCACGGTGTCCCCGATCTTCGGCGCCTGCTACCCCGGTGGAGGCGGGGTGTGCCCGGGCCTCCCCTGAGCCCGCGATCCGTGCCGCACGGACCATGACCGCTCCCGTTCCCCCGCTGGCCTACCTCCCCGAGATCCTCACCCTCGTGGCCGCCCTGGGGGTCTTCCTCCTGGACACCCTGGGCGTCCGGCGGAGGGCGGCGTTCGGAGCCTGGACCACGGTCTTCCTGGCCGCCGCCTTCGTGAGCGTCCTCGCCGACCTCGGGGTCCCCGGCCTCGGAGGCCTCGCCACCCTGCCCTCCTCCTATCTCACCGCCGGGGCGGTGGGACCCGTCGTCTTCACCGCCCTGGGCCTCGTCTTCCAGGCCATCTTCCTGTCGGCGGGGATCCTGGTCGCCTTCGCGTCCCTCTCCGACCCCGACGACGAGGTGGGGATCCCCATGTTCTACGGGCTCCTGGGCCTCGCGACCCTGGGGACCCTCCTCGTGGCCCTCTCCGCGGACCTGGTCTTCCTCCTCCTGTCCGTGGAGGTGACGGGCATCTCCACCTACGTCCTGGTGGGGTACACCCGGCGGGACCCCCGGGCGCTGGAAGCCTCCATGAAGTTCTACATCATCGGGGCCCTCTCCACGGCCACGAGCTTCTTCGGGGCGAGCCTCCTCTACGGGGCCTACCACACCACGTCGCTCGCCACGATCGCCCAGGGCCTCCCCCCCGATGCTTCCCTTGCCCTGGTGGGGTTCGGGATCCTGGCCGTGGGGCTGGGGTTCAAGGTCACCGCGGTCCCCTTCCACATGTGGGCGGTGGACGTGTACGACGGCGCGCCCTCCACCGTTTCCGCCTTCCTCGCGGCGGGGTCGAAGAAGATGGGCATCTTCGCCTACTTCGTGGTCTTCGTGGCCGTGACCCGGCTCTTCGCCGGCCCCCAGGGCTGGCCCCTCTACATCGCCCTGGGAGGCCTCGCCGTCACCACGATGACGGTGGGGAACATCCTCGCCCTCCAGCAGAAGACCCTCAAGCGGATGCTGGCCTATTCCTCCATCTCCCAGGCCGGGTACATGCTCCTGGGGATCGCCGTGGACACGCCATCCACCCTCTCCGGAGCCACCCTCCTGGTGGCGGCCCACGTCCTGATGAAGGGGGGCGCCTTCCTCGTGGTGGCCGCCCTGGCGCAGATCGGCCTCGGGGCGCGCATCGACGACCTGCGGGGGCTCGGGTACTCCCACCCCATCCTGGCGGGCAGCTTTTCCGTCCTCCTCCTCTCCCTGGCGGGGATCCCGGGGACGTTCGGGTTCATGGGCAAGTTCTACATCTTCGCGGGAGCCATCGAAGCCGGGGGCCTCTTCATCCTCCTCGCCGTGGTGGGGCTCCTCAACAGCGCCCTCTCCGTCTTCTATTACGCGCGGATCCTCAAGATCGTCTACATGAGCGACGAAGCACCCGCTCCCTCCCAGGAGTCCGGAGCGGCCCTCCACCGCTCCCTCACCCACTCCTCCCAGGGCGTGGCCTCCCCCCCGCCCCGCGGCATCCCGGGGCTGGGGCGGATCGCCGCGGAGATCCGCGCGGCGGGGGCCGCCCGGTGGATCGCCATCGTGGCGGCCGCGGTCCTCACCGTGGCGCTGGGCATCTATCCCACTCCCCTCGTGCATGCGTTCAACGCGGCGGCGACCCAGTTCTGGAGCCTGGGGTACTGAGCGAGAGATCCCACGGGGAAGGCTAAAGGAGACGGGCACGTCCGAGGGGGTGGGAATGAACGAGTCCTTCGACGTGGTCGTGGTGGGCGCCGGGCCCGCGGGCAGCACCGCGGCCTACTTCGCCGCCCGGGGAGGGGCCCGGACCCTCCTCGTGGACCAGCGGCCCGAGATCGGCTTCCCGGTGCAGTGCGGGGAGTTCCTCCCCACCCTGGAGGAGCTCCGGGACCTGTTCCCATGGAACGAGGGGTTCGAGGACGGCTTCTGGGTCCCGGAGGAGACGATCGTCCAGCGGACGCGCACGCTCGTCTGCGTGGCCCCCACGGGTGCCCGCTATTCCCTCCCCGTGGACGGGTTCTCCATCTCCCGCCGCAGCTTCGACAAATACCTCGCCCACCGGGCCGAGTCCGCGGGGGCGGAGTTGAGGTTTCCCGCGGGGGTGACCCGGATCCTGCCGGACGGGGTGGAGTTCGCGGGGGGCGTCCAGGTCTCGGCCCGGGTCCTGGTGGGGGCCGACGGCCCCCTCTCCGTGGTGGCCCGCTCCCGCGGAGGGTACCCCTCCCGCCAGATGTACCGCATGATCACCGCCACCGTGGAAGGCCCCCTGCCCCCCTCCCCCGAGCTCCATTTCGGGAGCGTTGCACCCGGGGGATACGCCTGGATCATCCCCAAGGGTGGTGAGGCCAACGTGGGTCTCGGGGTCTCGGGGATCCCCCCCCGCATGGGCCTTTCGAGCCTCCTGGACCGCTTCTGCCGCCGCACCGGCCTCCCCCCTCCCCGGGACCTCACCCGATGGTGGGTTCCCCTGGGCTCCCCTCCGGCCACCCTGGTGCGCGGAAACTCTCTCCTCGCGGGGGATGCGGCCAACCTGGTGATGGCCACCAATGGAGGAGGGATCCCCACCGCCATGATCTCAGGCATGGACGCGGGCTCCGTGGCGGCCCTCCACGTGCGTGCGGGGACCTCCCTCTCGGAATACGATGCCCGGTGGAAGCGCCACCTCTATGTCCCCTTGAAGAGGGGCTGGGACCTCAAGAGGTGGGGGGACCGGGTCATCGGGTACGACCGCTGGCTCTCCCTGGGGATGCGGATGCTCGGCGTGGGGGGGCTCAACCGGATGATCCGCCTCAAGCATCCCTGGGCCCGGGGGGCCCCGGACTCATGACCGCTCCGCCCGACAAGGAGGGCTCGCTCGAGTTCCTGGTGGGACGCGCACTGGGGAATGGGAGCCTCTCCGAGTTCCTGGACCTGCTCCCGGAGCTCTCCGACGACCTCCAGAAGGTGGAGGAGTGCCTGCAGCAGGCCCTCCCCATCTCCTACCCCTTCCTCACGGAGTCCGCGGTCTATGCCACGGCATCCGGCGGCAAGCGCATCCGACCGCTGCTCATGGCGGCGGGCTACCGCTCCCTGGGGTTCTCGAAGACCACCGAGATCCAGGCCCTCGCGGCGGCCTTCCAGCTCATCCACACGGCGACCCTCGTCCACGACGACGTCATCGACCATGCCCAGATGCGCCGGGGACGTCCCTCCGTCACCCGCGCCTTCGGGACCCCCGCCGCCATCGTCACGGGGGACTACCTCTTCGTCCGGGCCTTCCAGTTGGCGGCGCGCTACCCCGCCGAGATCATCCTCCGGTGCGGGGAGGCCTGCGCCGACCTCGCGCAGGGGGAGGTGATGCAGGAGAACTCCCGGTTCGACCTCACCACGGGGAAGGAGCGCTACGTGCGCATCATGATCTACAAGACCGCGAGCATCGTGGCGGCCGGGATGGCCTCCGTGGCCCTCGTGTCCGCCGCGTCCGCCCCGATCGTGGAGGGGCTCGAGGAGTACGGGAGGTGCCTCGGGGTCGCGTTCCAGATCCAGGATGACCTCCTGGACATCTACGGGGACCCGGACGTCCTGGGGAAGCCCCTGTATTCCGACTTCCGGGAGGGGTTGCCCACCCTGGTGACCCTGGACGCCTACGGGCGTCTCTCCGGGAGGGAAAAGGGCGAATTCGAGAGGCTCTTCAACCTGCGGCGGAAGGGACCCGCCGACCTCCTGCGCCTCAAGGAGCTCGTGGACTCCACCGAAGCCCATGCCCGGGGCCTCGCCGAGGCCCGCCACTGGGCGGAGCAGGCCGTGGAAGCGCTCTCCCCCATCCCCCCCGGGCCCTACCGCTCCCTCATGGAGCGGCTCGCCCAGGGGACGATCTCCCGGAGATTCTGAGCCGGCGCCCCCCCGGGGAGCCCACGGAAAGCCTCATGGCACCCCCGGAGGATGAGAACCCGTAATGTCCATGGAATTCCCAGCCGTGCACGTCCCGCTGCCCGGGACGAGACCCCGGAGATCCCCATGAGCGTCCGCCCGCCTCCCGGCACGGGTCCCTGGAGTCGAGGGGGTGTCCCGGCGTCCGGGCCGTACCGATACTACTCCCCGCGTCTGGGACGGCCCCTGGGGATCTCCCTTCTCTCCCTCGTGGTGGGGATCGCGGGGCTCGTGGCCTTCCTGACGGGGCTCATCATGCTGCTCATGCCCTTCGTGTCGTTCCCCGCCACCACGTTCTTCGCCCAGACCGTGGAGTTCTACACGGTCCCCCTCACGCTCACGAGCTCCCTGGTCCTCTTCATCGGAGGGGTCGTGGCGCTCAGCGTGGCCAACGGGCTGTGGCACCAGGAACGGTGGGCGCTCTGGGTGGGGGCAGGGGCGACGGTGGCCGTGGAGGCGGTGTTCTTCTTCCGCTACGTGCCCTTCTCCTACGCCTTCCTCGCCCTGTGGGTGCTCTACGTTTACCTCCTCGCCGTGCGAAGGCACTTCTATTAGGTTCCCGTGGAGGATCCCCGTCATGCGCGTGGTCCTGGCCGAACTGGCCCCGGTGCGGGGGGAACCCCTCGCAAACCTGCGTACCTTGGAAGCGACGGTCCGGCGGTACAACGGGGCCCACCTCATCGCGTTTCCCGAGCTCTTCCTCAGCGGGTACCGGGTGGGGGACCAGGCGCACCTGCTCGCCCTGGAGCCGGGGAGCCCGCTCCTCGGGCGGGTCCAGAAGGCCGCCCGACGCTCCGGAGCGTGGATCGTCGTGGGAGCTCCCTGGCGATCCTCCCCCCGGGCGGGGGAGATCCAGAACGCCGCCATCTGGGTGGACCCCTCCGGGTCCGTCTCCGTGCAAGGGAAGCGGTTCCTGCCCACGTTCGGGCCCTTTGAAGAGGGTCTCCACTACGCCCCGGGGAGACGCGGGCTGGTGCTGCCCTCCCCGTGGGGGAAGTTGGGCGCCGAGATCTGCTACGACGTCTTCTTCCCGGAAGTGAGCCGCGACCTCGCCATGGGGGGAGCGGATCTCCTGGTGATCCTCTCGGCGTCTCCGGTCACCTCCCGCCCGCTCTTCGAGCGCCTCCTGCCCGCCCGGGCCATCGAGAATGGCCTCTGGGTCGCGTATGTGAACCGGACCGGCGTGGAGGATGGGCTCGTCTTCGCCGGAGGATCCGGGATATGGACCCCTCAGGGCGTCGCCGTGGATCCGGCGGAGAGCCGGACGGAGGGGGAGGACCGGGTGCTCTCCTTCGACATCGAACCCACGGGAACCCGTCGCTGGAGACCCTTCCGGCCCGTCCTCAGGGACCTGGGGGTCGCGTTCCCGGACGAACGGGATCCGGAAGGGCCCCGGCACGCCTAGCGGGCCGGTTCGTCCGCGCCCCCACGGTGTTTCTGGACGTGGCGGCGGATCCCCTCGTGCGTGCTGCGGAGACCCTCCCGGACGGCGGCCCGCCGCTGCTCCAGAGACTCCACCTCGCTTTCGTGCTGGTCCAACTGGCGGGCATGGGCGAGGAGGGCCTCCTCCCTCTGCTCCAGTTCCTTCCGCCGGAGTTCCAGGTCCTGGTGCTCCTTGTGGAAGGCGGCCTCCCGGTTCGCCACCTCTCGTTCCCGTCCGGCGATGCTGGCCTCGGATTGGGCGAGGGAACTCGACTTCTGTTCCATTTCGTGGGCCATCCGGGCCTGTCGATCCTCCGTGGCTCGCACCAGATCCTCGCGCTGGGAGAGTTCCTTCTCACGGTCCAGGACGGCCTGCTGGGAGGCGGTGAGACGGGACTCCTTGTCCTGGAGCTGGCTCTCCCGGACTCCCAACGAGCGCTCCTTTGCCGTCAGGGCGGTCTCACGTTCCTCCAATTCCGTGAGGCGGGCTCGCGCCGCCCCCACCATCTGGTCCAATTCCTGACGGCTCCGCCGTACCTCCTCCTCGGAGGTCCGCCGGGTGGCCTCTACCTCCTCCTCCATGGCGAGGAGGTGCCTCTCCCGCTCCGCCAGGGTGGCTTCATCCCCCCGGACCTTCTCTTCCCGTAGCGTGAGCGCCTTGAGGCGTTCCCGGGCCGCGGACTCCCGTCGTTCCAGCTCCGAACGCAGCGTGCGAAGGTCCCCCTCACGTCGGGTGAGCTCCGCCTCCCGGGCGTCGAGGTCGGTCGCACGGGAATCCACCGACGGCGGGGTACCCGCCGCGGCAGCGCTCTGGAGTGAGGACCGGAGCGCGTCCTCGCGCTCCGTGAGGGCCGTTTCGTGGTCCCGGACCGCCTTCTCCCGACGTTCCAGGTCGGATTCTCGCTGCTGGAGGTTTGCGAGCGAGGACTGGAGGCTCTCATGCTTGGCCGCCCACTCCGCGACCCGCTGCGCCAGCTGGTCCTCCCGTTCCTGGAGCTGGGCGGCTTGCTGCTCCAGGGCCTGTCGGGACACCGCAAGCTCCTGCCAGGCCCGGACGATCTGTTCGTTCTGGGCCACCTGAGCCGCGTCCGGGGCAGGCATCGGCTCCGGGGAGGTCCCTACCGCAATCCCAGGGGATGGCCCGACAGGGGACGAAGCCGGGGGACCCTGTGGCAGAGGGGCCGAAGACGACGTATCCGGCAGGGGGGAGGAAGACGGTCCCGGTGGGGGGCCCTCCACGGCACGTGGGCCGGGGGAGACCGCGACGGGCGGAGCTTCCGGTTCCACCTGGGGCCCCGAAGGGGTCCCGGCGGCGTGGTCTGCCGGTGGGAGGGGTCTCTCCCCCACGTCGGAGGGGGCGGAAGCGGGCGTGGGCTCCGCGCGCCCGGCCCCCTTCATCCGGGCCAGGACGTCCTTTCCGGTATCGGAGAGGTTCGCCGCGAAATCCTCCGCTCCGACCCACTCGATGAGAAGGAGCCCTCGTTCCCGCAGTTGGATCAATGCCGCCTTGAGCTGGGCATAATCGACGCCGCCCAATTCCCGACGCAGGTTCCGAACAAAGTCCTCCCGGGAGACCGGCGAGCGCCCTCCCCGGGACGCCTTGTCGGTAAAGATGAGGATCTGCTGGAAGAGGTTGAAACCCGGTGACGAGGCGGCGGGCTCCGGGGTGGGGGCGGACATGGGACCGTAGGGACCTCCCGGTCAAACAGCATCCCGGAGACTCTTAAGGCTTGGCGCGGCGGGTGAAGCATCCATCCCGGGCCCTCTCACTTGTAGGCCCACACCACCGCCTGGTTGAAGAACCTCCAGGGGGTGTCCACGTGCAGGAAGCCGGCGGATCGGAGCCACTCGATCTCCCGCGAGACCGGAACGGGGTAATCGTAGAGCTCGTGCTCGTGCCAGACCTTCTGGATCGCCAGGGGATTGTCGCGGCCCTTTCCGGCGGTGGTCAGCCGGTTCGCCAGGGCGGCGAACCTCTCATCGAAGCGCGAATCCTCCGGGAGGTGATCATCCCCGTCCCCGAAGTACCCTCCCGGCCGCAGGGAGCGATGGATCTTGGCGAAGAGGGCCTCCTTCCGGTCGTCCTTCAGGTGGTGGATGGCCAGGCAGGAGACGATGGCGTCCAACGGCTGGCTCTCCGGCCAGTCATCCAGCTCCCCCACGTGGATCTCCAGGCGATCGCTCCAGCGACGGAGCTTCTTGCGGCTGATGGAAACCATGGTGGGGGAGATGTCCAGGGCCTTCACATGGGCGTGGGGGAACGTCTCGAGGAGGAGGGCCGTGAGGTTCCCCGTCCCGGAACCGAGCTCCAGGATCCGGATGGGACGCGTCCGGAGGTGGGGAGCACCCCACACGATCATCTGGTGGAGCTCCGAGTAGAGCGGCATGGTGGCGGTGGCGGTCTCATCGTAGGTGCGGGCTTCCCGGTCGAATTCCTTCCGCGGGTTTCGGATGGACGGCATGTGGGGGTATCTCACCGATCCCCTGGACGGCTCCCGCCATAATTGGGTTTGGATTCCCGTCGCAAGGTTCATGCGACCCCGTTGGTCGATGGAAGACCAGGCCATGTCGGACCCAGACCAGGTCATCGTGTCCCGTCCCCGACTCGTCTCGGATCCGGTTTCCAGCCAGGAAAGGGACCCGGGAACCACCGCGGTGCCCCCTTCCTCCGAGAGTGTGGATGGTCTATGGATCCCGGTGGGGGAGCTCCAGAAGAGCAGGAACCCTCAGATGATGACACTCGTTCTTTGGATACTTGCGCTTCTTCCGATTCCCCTGGGCCTCGCGGCTTGGTTCCGTGGAATCTTCCAGGATGGTTCCCTGAGCATCCTCGTTTTCGTGGCCATCGCGGTGGGGCTCGAAGCAGTGGCGGCGTCGTTCTATCCGTATGTGATGCGCCTTCGGCGGACGGTGCCGGAGGAGGTCCGTCTCCGGAAGAAGTCCGTACAACTGAGGCTCATGGCCAACGGCGCCCTTCGCCGGATCCCCTTCGACGAGATCCTTGAGATCGAGGCGCCAACGAGTCCCGAGCCCGCGGGGAGTGAAGATCTCCCTCCCATCCGTATCGTTTGGTCGGACGAAGGACATCCTCGCGCCTTCCGCGTCCCCGCAAGATGGGGAGCGGTGGCCCGGACGCGTTGGAGCGAGAGGACCTCTGAGGGAACGAGAGTCCGTCCCACGCAACCCATTTCGTCGAAGGACCTGTGAACGAAGGGAGTCGGCTCCCGCGGATTTATCGAGGTCGCTCCGGCTTTGTCGGGGGTAGGTTGATGTCGGCCATTCGCCTCTCCCCCTGGGAGTAGCGGAGGGTGCAAGACGTCGAACTTCATCGTCCCCTGCTCTGGATCATGGCGCCATGGAGCGTGGACCGCGTGGACTCGGGCCTCACGGAGCACCCGCTCGACGTTTGGGTCGGTCATCCGCCGGCCGAGCGGAAGCCGTGACCGCACGGAGGGCTCTCCCGGTCCCTCTTCGACCCCACCGAGGAACGGGCCGGGGGGTCCCTCGGCAGCTGCGTTTCACTGGTCTTCCCATACATCCGAGCACCCCGCATGGAGTCCCCTCCACATAGGAGGCTCCAGGTTCGGGCCCCGTGGGCCGAACCGACCTCCCGGTTCCCCGCGCTCTTCGAGCGCTGGAGCATCCAGGGGATGCAGCAGACCGGCACGGGGAACCGCGGCCGAGCTCCCCGGGATCCCCTGGGGCGCGGCAAAAGGCATTTCCAGGAGCGGGCGGTGGGCCGGGGCCTGCCCGCCATGCCGCCACTTCAGCTTCGCCGGATGGGGTGCAAGACGAGGATGCGGTGGGCCCCGGGCAGGAGTACGCGACCCTCGCCCACAATCTCGAGAAGGCGACGGGGGAGGGGGTGAATGAGGGGCAGGTCGAGCGGAATGGTCGGCCGGTCCGGGTTGGTGCCCACGTACTCCACCATCCGCTGGCGGACCTTCCCTCCCACGCGGAACCCATCGACCCGGTGGTAGTAGGTCCGCTCGGTCCCGTCCTTGAACTTCCGGGTAATGCTGCGGGTGAACGAAATGGGCTTGTTATGAGCAGAATGAACCCAACGCAGGTGGCCATTCCCTCGAGAAGAAACGCGAGATCGGGTGCTCACCACAGGGGCGGGTCAACCCTCAGTGGCCACCATGGCCATCTTCCAGGAGTGAAGCCAACAGAAACGAGGGAGCCCGCCCAGGTAAATCGAGGGTCAGAAGGGTGCGCTAACGGAACCGATGCCGATTAACGGAACGCGTGCTTCCTGCCCTTGGAACGAGAGGCAGCTCGCGTTTTCGTGGGAGCGGCCCGGGCTGCCCGGTGGGACTCCTGGGCCAAGGCAAGAATCGCCTTCGTGAGCTTTTCCAGGTTCTTGTCCATTCGGGCCAGAGTCTTCCCGATCATCCCGTAGGAGGCATCCCCGCGGTTGAAGCGCACGGTGAAATCCTTGTGGAGGCGTTCGGAACTCGCAATGCTGTCCCGAAACCCTCTGTCCATCTTGTCGCCCAAGCGGTCCATCTTGGCACCTAGGCTGGTGAACCCCTTGTCCATCTTGGTACCCAACTCGGAGAACCCCTTGTGCGTCTCTTCGCGGAGACCGCCGAGGGTCGATGCCATGTTGTCCAGAATCAGGACCGATTGGTCGGACCTTTCCAGCGTCTCCTTCTCAGGAGAACCGCGCTCCTTGGCGAACCGCACCAGCTTGGGGTCCGGTTCCCCGGTGTTCCCCGTACGAATGGTAGCATCCGCAAACCCATGCCGGCCGCTGATTGCTTTGACGAACTCGGAGAGCGTGCTCTCGGGGCCCTGGACCACCACATGGACCAATTGGTCATCCTCCGGGTCGTTCCCCACCTTCCCGACCAGGTTCAGCATCCGGGCGGTTTCTTCCACCAGGTCACGGTAGCCTACCCGCTGGACGCGCCCGCGGGCCTCCAGTTCCCACCTGACTATTTTCTCCATCAATGTGTTCTTCGGACTCTTTCTAGCCTCATTATCGTTGCTCACGGGCTCGCCACTGTGGAGTGCAGGAATCTTCCGTGCGCGAGCGAGGAGTCGGGGGAGCCTCCTTGGAGTGCAACGCGGAGGCCCGACAGCACCACCTCTGCCTCATGAACCTCGGGCCCGAGGTGCTGACCTCGGAAGAAGTGGCGAGCCTGGATTCGATGAGGTGGGAAGTGGAACTCTGTTTCTTTGAACTCACAGCGAGCTAGGCGCTCGAAAAGTTCCGAACGAAAAACCTTGATGTGGCTGAGGCTTTGATTGGGGCAGTGTTGCTGACGTTGGTGGCCGTCCGCCGTCTGCACACCCTCCTCCGACAACGAGCGGTCCCCGAGTTCCGGGGGCGGGAGACTCAACTGCCCTTCGCGACTTAATCTCGCCGAGGGGCAGTCCACATCCTCGCGTGTCTGCTCAAGCACCTTGGATTCGAGCAGTCGAGCCGTAGAAGGATGAGCCTGCATTTCGCCGTGGTGGCGCTGGATCCCTACGTACTTCGTCAGCGGTTTAGGGAGGTCTGGTCAGGGGAAATGGCCGCTATCTCATGACCGGTGGAATGGTTCGTAATCTTTCTCGGAATGAGACTCGCGGCATTGGACTCGGAATTCGGTGTGACAGTCAAATACTTTCAATTGCGAGTAGCTACCGAAGGAGGGGAGATAGGGACGGACGGCATCATGCGAGGAAAACCTCTGCTTCTCAAGGTATTCCGACCCTCCCGAGATTGGAGAGACTATGTCTTCGTGGCTTGCGCTGCGCAGTGGATTGTGGTGAATCTAGTCCTATTTTTTCCCTATGTGGAATTCCTCTATCGGGTAGGGACCTTTCAAGATCCTGCCAATTCCATATTTCCGATCACTTGGACGAGTGCGTTGGGTCTCTTCGTGTATGGACTTTGGTTATTTGTCTATCGGTACCGTCAAGACTACTTTCGTAGCACCATCTATGCCTTTGGACTTCCCTTAGCAGCGACCTCCCTTTTCGAGGTGATCTGGCAAAACATCGGGGCCGGCCTTCACATTGGGAACCAGACCTTCGTAACGGACATCATTAACCTGAGTTCGATCCTCATGGCTCTCTGTAGCTTCCGATTTTGGCGATCCACGCAGCCCTTGCTGTATTGCGCTGTGATTTTTCTTGCAGGTTGGGTCCTATGGATGTCACTCGGGTACCCTCAGATCTATTCGTCTCAGCCCCAAGCGGCGGAGATTGCCTTCCTCGTCAACGCCATTCTTAAGGTCCTTTCCTTTGTCATTTTCGCCTTGCTGGTCAGTTTCGCGCCAAGACCTGCACAGAATGCGGCCATGCCGTCCGGTGGGCAGCCTTCTGGTGTAGTCCTGAAGGGTTGGAAGTCGTCCTTGGCGCGACGGTAGGACTGAGCCAGTTCCACTCCCAGGGACTTCCGGTCTTTCCCCTTGGCAACTTGGTGCCCGCGGTGAACGTTTGAAGTTCTGGAGGAACACGAGAGAACGTTCGAAATTCTCTCGTAGAGAATCCGGCCTTCCCCGTCGGTGGTCACTTCAAGGCGATACGCCTCCGGAAGGACGATCCGCAGGGATCCGGGAGTGGACACGGGGGGATTTGAACCCCCGGCCTCTGCTTTGCGAAAGCAGCGATCTTCCGCTGATCTACGTGCCCTGCGGGGGCGGACACCAACGGGGGTTTAAGCGTTGTTGCGCGCCGCGGCGACTAGGCCCCCACACCATGCGGGGCAGGGCGGGGTCTCCTGGAGGAGGGCGCCGTCCGCTGCACACCCGCGTCGGAAGATTCATCCGCAGGATGGTGGGAGGACGCCGGGGAGCTTTCTCCCCGGACCGCGCCCCGCTTGGGGTTCCCCGGAGGGGTCGCTGGCGGCGATGCAGGAGGTGGTGTTGAGCCCTTGCCCATGGCACGGCCCTTCACCAGCCGGAGCTCCCGTTCATCGGCGTCATACCGGAACAGCTCGGCGTACCGTCCCCAGTTGATGATGTTCTGGACGAGGAAATCGGCGGGTGCGGACGTGAAATCGATGAGCTGGTTGAGCTCCTCCTCCGAGAGCTTCTTCTCGGGGGCCTGCTCCAGGGCCTTCAGGATGGTCTGGAACAGCGGCATCTTTCCGATCTGGTCCCGCAGGATGGACTTGCGGGCCCGGATGCTTCCTGCCAGGAACTTCCGCCCCAGGTCCGTGAGCGAAGCCCGGCCGTCGGACACGGTCACGAGGCCCAGGGCCTCCGAAAGGTCCAGGGACGGGAGGATCTCGTCGATCTCGAGGTCCAGGTCATCGGCCAGGAGCGCGATGTCCTCGGATCCCTTGTGGTCGTTCAACAGCACTAGGAGCCCTTGCATCTCGCTGGGCGATGCCTTGGGATACAGGGTGGGCACGGTCTCGTTCTCTCCCCGGGAAGGAAGAAGACCGGGAGTCATCGTATAAAGTTATGCGTTCCGCCGAACCGACGCGAAGGTGGAAAATTGCCGCAGCGCAGTCCGGAAGACCGCGCAGAATCCCTGGGGTTCACCGGGACGCCTCACGTTCCGGACCGGTCCCGGGAACGGGGGGTCCGCGGGGAAGGAGGGGAAGGGCACTGCCCTCGGTGATGAGGGAATAGACCCGGTCGGTGAGCTCGTAGAACCCCGGGGACTTCCTCTCCCGGGGACGGGGGAGGTCCACGCGGACCTCGGCAAGGACCCGGCTGGGGCGATGGGAGAGCACGATGATCCGGTCGGCCATGGCGATGGCCTCCTCGATGTTGTGCGTCACGAGGATCACGGCCTCGGGGGGGAGGGAGGGGTCCCGCCAGAGCTGCAGGACCTCTTCGCGGAGGCCTTCTGCGGTGAGGGCGTCGAGCGCCGAGAACGGTTCATCCATGAGGAGGACCGCGGGTTCCACGGCCAGAGCACGGGCCAGGGCCACCCGCTGCCGCATCCCCCCGCTGAGCTCCCGGGGGTAGGCCTCCTCGAACCCCACGAGCCCGGTGACCGAGATGAACCGGTCCACCTGGGTCTCGATGCGGTCCTTGGGCATCCCCCGGGCCTCCAAACCGAACGCCACATTCTCCTTGACGGTGAGCCAGGGATAGAGGGCAAAGTTCTGGAACACCATGGCCATCTGGGTGCAGACCTCCGAGACGGCAACGCCGCGAAAGAGGATGGTGCCCTGGGTGGGCTTGTCCAGGCCCTGGATGAGGCGCAGGATCGTGGACTTCCCGCAACCCGAGGGGCCGGTCACCGCCAAGAACTCGTTGTCCGCGACGTCGAAGGTGACGTCGTTCATGATGGAGATGGTACCGTGTCGTCCCGCGTAGCTCTTGGCCACGTGCCGGACCTCGATGATCGCCACTCCGAGTTCCTCCCTTGTCGATGGACCCTCACGCGTCCCTAATCAAAATGGTACTTCTCCACCACGCGGCGATAGAGGGGCTTCCACAGGGCCTCGTTGAACGCGATGACGGCGCCCACCAGGGTGAGCAGGGACACGACGAGGAGGGCTCCCTCTCCCGGGAGGGACCCGATCTGCAGGAGTTCCCCGATCCCCAGGAGGTTCACGATGGGCGGATTGGACCCGTAGACCAGGTACTCCGCGAGGATGAGGGTGTTCCACCCGCTCCCGAACGCGGTGATGGAGCCCGTGATGAACGCGGGATAGGAGCCGGGAAAGATGAGCCGGCGATAGTACCGCCCCTTCTTGAGACCGAAGGAGCGCGCGGTCTCCTCGAGGTCCGGCGGGATCCCCCGCAGGCCCGAGACGAAGTTGAAGAAGACGTACCAGATCATGCCGGTGACCAGGACCAGGACCGACAGTGCCTCGTCGCCGACGAAGCGCAGCAGGACGATGGCGAGGAGAGGGAACAGGGCCGTGGCGGGGACCGAGGCCACGATCTGGACCAGAGGGAGGCCCACACGGCCCGCCCGCGGATTCCGCGTGAGGAAGATGGCGAGTGGGATCGCCACGACGACGCACACCGCATAGGCCGCGAGGATGCGGAGGAGCGACAATCCGAGGGCGAGGGGGACCGTCCGGATCTGCGCCATCACGAAGGAGCTGATGGGCTGCCCGAACAGGGACTGGTAGATCACCACCGAGAGGAAGATGAGAACGAACCAACCGATCACCAGGATGGTCCCCAGGATGACGTATTTGATCGCCGTCCTCGCCCGGGAGTGGGGATGGACGGGGCCTCTCCGGGCCAGAGTCCGGCTCCCCAGGCTCGCGAACGGGGCCTGAACGCGCCGGAGCCCGCTCACCATTCCCTGCATGACCCGGCCGGCCACCCGACCCCAAGGGACCGAGGTACGGGCCTCCACGCCGGCGTCCGACTCCCCACTGGGGGTCTGGTCGTAGCGATACTTCTCCGCCCAGCGGGCCAGTGGGCGCCAGACGAAGACGTCCAGGAGGACGATGAGGACGATCAGGAGGATGACCCCCAGGGCCACGTTGGGGATGTCCCCGCTCTGGGCCTGGATCAGCAGGAAGCTCCCGATCCCCGGCAAGGAGACCGAGGAGGTGGAGGTGGTGATGATCTCCGCGGCCACCAGGAAGAACCACCCGGCGGCCCAGGAGAGCTGGGAATTGTAGACCAGTCGATTCACGGTCGCGGGAAACAGGACCCGCCGGAGGCGCTGGAATCCCCGGGAGCCGAACGATAGGGTGGCCTCGCGCATGTCATTGGGGAGTCCTTTCAGGGACTCGTAGACCCCGAAGGCCATGTTCCACGACATGGAGGTGAAGATGAGGAAGATGGAAGCCAGGTTGGGCCCCACGAGGCTCTGGGGGCCGGTGAGTCCCACGAAGAAGATGATGGCCACCGGAAAGAACCCCAGGATGGGTACGGATTGGAGGATGTCCAGGATGGGGATCATCACCCTCTCGGCGCTTCTCTGGGCGCTGGCGAAGTATCCATATCCCAGGGCGAAGACAAGGGAGAGAAGATAGGCGAGGAACATCCGGGCGAGCGATGCCAGGAGGTCCAGGGTCGCCACGGGCAGCAGCGACAGGGTCGATGGAGGGACCGAAAGGAGCCCGGCGGAGAGCACGATCCCGACCCCCACGCCCGCGACGCGACCCGTGGAAACCTGTCGCGTGCGCATGATCCCCTCCCCCACGGGCCCGACGCGGATGCCTCCGCACCCGGCCGCCGCATCACCGGAGGGCTATATGCCCTCGTGGTTCAGACTCCCTGCCTCTCCCTCCCTCGGGGGAGGGACCACGAACCACGGCGCCTACCCCGCCAGAGGCGCAGCGCGAGCCTGCCCGCAGGGTTTATGTGACATCTCCTGTCCCCGGAAGACGTAGCCCCGTAGTCTAGTGGCCAAGGATGCGGGACTCTGGATCCTGCGGCGCAGGTTCGAACGGTGGGGAGGCCTCCCTCCCCCCACGGAAATCCTGCCGGGGCTACTCTTCCCTTCGGGGGAGATCCGGGGCCCTTCCTGACCTGCTCGGAGACGAGCGTCACCCTTTATACCCGGCCCCGCCCATCGTCCAGCGCGCGGGGGTACTCAAGCTCGGCCAATCTCGGGACCGCGGAAGCGTCGGGCTCGGGGCCAGAGAGGCAAGGCTTAGGACCTTGTCCCGAAGGGGTTCGCCGGTTCGAATCCGGCCCCCCGCATCCGAGGCCGACGGTTCGCGCCTTCGTCGGGGAGGGCAGGGGGAACGGGAAGGGTCCCCAACGGTTCCCGGACCCTCGAGGTCCCGGGAGGGAGGCGGTGCGATATCCCGTGCGGGTCGCCACGGCCCCTCGCACCCGGTCCAGGCCAAGACTCTCGCTGGTCCAGGGAAGAGGAATCCACGCGCGGGACCCCCTGCCAGCGCGGCATGGTTGGGGCGGGTGTCCGAATTCTGGTCCGGCAGATCGTGCGCTTCCGGAGGGGGCCTCCGTCACGTGCCCATCGGACGACCAGGATTGCCGCGAGGCCCCTCCAGGGGCGCCTGTTCGCGGAGCCCGGGGCGTCTCGCAGGCGTGGCCCCATGACCGGCGCCCGATTCGCCGGAGGTCTGGAAGAGCAGGTGGTGCCGGAGCTCCTTGAGGAGCTGATCGTGCTTCCGTTCATCCGCCTCCATGCTCTCCCAGAGGAGGCCCATGAGGCCCCCGAGCCCCTCCCGAAGGTTCGCGTCCGTGGACGCCTCGGCCGCGTGTTCGCGGGCGATCAGCCGGTCGACGTCCTTCGCGGTGATCCCCGTGGCCACGGGGGTCCCGAACCCCCGGTCCAGGTAGGTCTCCAGGGACGCCGCGATCTCCGCGTGCCGGAGGCTGTCGGAGGCGATCTGCCGGAAGATGGCCCGGGTCAGTTCGTCCCGGGACCTCTGGGCGAGACGCATGCAGGCGGCCACGGCGGCCTGCTCCCCGGCCACCCGGGCCCGCAGGTTCCGCCGAAAGGCGCGGGTGGCCAAGAGGCCGGGGGGGGAGACTGACCCGGGGGGAAGGAAGGACCGGGAGGGGTCCGAATGTCGGAGGAGGTCCAGGGCGGTCTCCAGGATGCACCGCGAGGAATCCCGACGGGAGACCGGGGAAGCGATGAGGGTCAGGGCTGCCTGACGGATCCTCCTTCGGACCCATTCGTCGGGAGCGGGAAGCCGTTGCGACGCCGGGAGTCGCTTCCCCGAGAGGTATTGGGAGACCGCGGAAGGCGTGAGGCCCAGACGTTCCGCGGCCCGGCGTTCCGGAAGCCCGCACTCTTCCACCATCTCCTGGGCCACCATCGCCTGGGTCAGGCGGACCCAGTGGGCGGGGGTCCGCGCACTCCGAGCCATGGTGCCCTGGATGCCGTCCTTCCTTATGGAGACTGGTCCTCGTGCCCCGGCGGACGCCCCGGGGGCCTCCCGCGTTCACAGTGTGTACATCCGTGTCTCGACGATCACAACTGAAACCGTTAAATGGGCGGCCGGCCCGGGATCCCGAGGCTCCCATGGCCCAGTTCCCACTCCTCGTGGCGCTCTCGGCCATCATGGGCCTCTCCATCTTCTTGTCCTTACCCGTGGTCCGCAGCCATCGGGCCCAGGGCCGGTTCGGGATCGGCCTCAATGCCGTCGCCATCGGGATCCTGGTGTTCCTCCTGGCGGACATCTTCTCCGACGTCGCCGCCCTCCTCGTGAACCCCGCGGATCCGTATCTCACCCTGCCGGCCCTGGACCTTCTCTTCGGGGTAGGGGTCCTGGGGTCGTTCGGACTCCTCCTCCTGGTGACGCATCGGCCGGGACAGCCGGTGGAACCCCATCCGACCCAGACCGCACTCGTCATCGCCGCCGCCATGGGGTTTCAGAACCTCACGGAGGGCTTGGTGTTCGGGGCTGCCTGGGCGGCCTCCCAGGTGGGGCTCTCCACAGTGGTCTTCGTGGGGTTCCTGTTCCAGAACCTCACGGAGGGATTCCCCATCGCGGCGCCCTTCCTGGGGGGCAAGGTCCAGCGGATGCGCCCCATCGTTCCGCTGTTCCTCATCGGAGGAACGCCCGCCATCCTGGGAGGAGTGGTGGGGTACTTCTACAGTTCCCATTTCTTGGAGATCCTCTTCGACGCGGTGGCCATTGGCGCGATCCTGTACGTCCTCCTCCCGATGGTCCGGGGGATCTTTCGGACCCTCGCGGATCCGGAGGCGAACCTTGCGCGGACCCGCCTCATCTACCTGGGGATCCTGGCGGGATTCCTCCTGGGGTTCGCCGTGAACGCGTTCTAGAAGTTCCGGCACCCGTCGTCCCCTGCCCCGCTCCGGCCGTGGGCGGGAGGATGGACATAAATGGCCTCCTTCGGTGGCCCAGGCCATGCCCAAATCTGCCCGGCAACGCGAGGAGTCGAGATACCGCGGCCTGCAGCGTGCCTTCTGGGACGCCCGGTTCCGGGAAACACCGGACCTCGTCCGGCCGGAGAGCGAACTCGCGCGATGGTGTGTGCCCATCCTGGCCGCCCGTCGGGGCTTCCGGGACCTTGTGGAGCTGGGTTGCGGCGACGGACGGGATGCGACGTTCCTTGCCCGGTCGGGCTTTCAGGTCCGCGCCTACGACCTTTCGCCGGAGGCGATCCAGAAGGCCCAGGCGACTTCTCTCGCAGCAGGCGACCTCCCCCGGGGTACGGTCCGGTTTTCCGTGGCGGACGCGGAGGAGGCGCTCCGGAGCCTGGAACCCCGGAGCCAGGACGTGGTCTACGCGAACCATCTGTATGACATGTCGTTCAGCGACCGGGAGCTGCGGGCGATCTTCTCCGGGGTCTGGCGAGCGCTCCGGCCCCGCGGGTTGCATGTCTACAGCGCCTGGTCCGACGCCGATCCCCGGGCCCGAAGCGCCCGCCTCCGACCCGACGGGCTCGTGGAGACCGGGTCGGGGATGCCCCCCCTGCGCTTCACCAACCTGGAGAACCTGCGGAGGGTCTCCGGCGGCGCTTTCGAACCCGTTGCCTTCGCGGAGCGGTTGGAGGAAGAGGAAGGAATGCCCGAGAGATCCCTCTTTTTGGTGGAGGAGAGGCCTTGAGCGGACCCTGGCCCTCCAGCGTCGTGGACCCCGCCCGAGTGGAGCGGATCCCGGAACCGGTCATCCTGGAGATGCTGCGGGAGGTGGAGGCGGGGCTCCCGGACAAAGCCTTCGTGGAGATCGGGCGGAGCCCAGGATCCCGGGCCTGGATCGTGGGGGATACCCACGGGGACTGGCCCACATCGCAATTCCTGGCCACGCGTGCACTCCGAGGGGGCACCCGGGACGGCCTGCTGGTGGCCCTGGGGGACTACGTGGACCGCACACCCCCCGAACTTCCGCAGGGATCGGTGCGGAACGCCCTCTTCCTCGTTTCCCTTCTCCGCGCCTTTCCCCGACGGGTGGTGCTCCTCCGGGGAAACCATGAGGCGGTGGACCAGATCCCCGCCGGAGAACCCTCGGTACCGGCCGAGGCGTCCGAGATATGGGGCCCCCGGACAAGGGTGGGCACCCGCCTCCTCGCGCTCCTGGAACGGCTCCCCATCGCGGCCACTACGCCCAACGGAATCTTCCTGGCACACGGGGGAATACTGCGGAGTCCCCTGAAGGGCTCCTGGAAGGAAGTCCTCCGCCATCCGGAGATCTCCACCCTGTTTGAGATCCTGTGGAACGATCTGGAGGGATCGCCGGCGGCGGGGAACCGGGGGATTCCCATACCTCCCTTCCGCGAGAAGGACCTCGCGGACTTCCTCGGGGCCACGGGCCTCAAGGGCTTTGTCCGGGGCCACGACCCCGGCATCGCGGGTCGTTTCCTGTGTCATGATCGTCTCCTGACGGTGCACTCCACCCGGGCGATCCGCTCCGCCGGATTCTGGACCGCCTCCGTCGCCCTGGACGAACCTCTTGCGGATCTCCGCGGGGTCTCCCTGGAACGATTCGATCCCCCGCGGGTCCCGGGGCACCCCTCGGCGGCCGGGAACGCGGGGGTTCCCCCCGAAGACCCGGTCAAGGAGCAGTGAACAACCTCTGTTCCATGGTCTGGACCTCCCGTTCGTCCGCAGCTTCCCGGTACCCCTCCAGGAGAGCTCCGTTGGTGGCGAGGAACGAGGGGCCGGACCCGAAGCGCATGAGGATCTCCCGGGCCCTGGATTCCCCCTGCAGCAGGAAGATGGCGGCTCCCAGCGCCTCCACGGTGTTGAGCTGCCCCCAGTGCCCGAAGTGCTGGGCGTTGGCCGCGAGGAGGAGGGGGAGACGACGGCGAGGATTCCGGTCAATCCACCGGCGGGGCGGGTCGGGGAACCGGCTCTGATGAGACAGCCGGTTCCAGGAGCAATCCACCACGAGGATCCCGTGGCGGGTGAATCCCTCCTCGTCGCGCCGGGTGAGGCAGTGGGGGGCGAAGGGATCCAGGACGAGGGTCCCGGGCGATGGGCGCGCGCGGGCGGTCATCTCCCGGGCGAGCCCATAGCGGACGAGCCTCCGTCCGGTGCAGTGCCGGGGGTCGTCCTCGCAGGCGAGGTAGACCCAGATCCCCGGGGGAAGCCCCTCGGGAGGGCGGCGGAGGGGGGAAGCGGTCACGGGGTATCGGCGAATTCCCGGAAGATCCCATGGATCTCCCGGGTGATGGACAAGGCGTCCTTCCATGGGCGTTGCCACAGGTTCCGGCCGAAGATGATCCCCGTGGCTCCCGCGGCCATGGAGGCGCGGACCTTGGCCAGCATGGGCCCGTCCGGGACCTTCTCCCCTCCCGAGACCAGGACGCGGGTCCGTCCCGCGCTCCGTACCACCTTCTGGAACATCTCCTCCGGGGATAGATGGAGGGAGTTGTACGGCGGCGGGGCATCCGCGTCCTTCTCGCTCGGGACGGGGAAGTTCAGTTTGACGATGTCCGCTCCGATCTCCTGAGCCACGCGGGCCGCGTAATCCACCGCGAAGAAGGACTCCTTTCCCCCCTTCTTCCCCACGGCTTCTCCCCGGGGGTAGGCCCAGATGATGAGCGGCATGCCGTAGCGTTCGCAGTCCCGCCGGACCTGCATGGCCTGGGCGATGTCCCGATCCTGGGCAGGGGAGCCCACGTAGAGGGTATACCCCACCCCGTCGGCCCCCAGCCGCACCGCATCCTCCACCGTGGCGGTGAGGGGAGAGAAGGCCTGGGCATCGGAAGGGATGCCGGTCTTCCCGTTGATCTTCAGGATGAGGGGGACCTTCCCCGCGTAGCTCTCCAGGAATTTCTCGGCCAGACCCACATGCAGGGCGATCGCCGAGAAGTTTCCCGCGAGGGCCAGCCGGAACTGGTACTCCGGGTCCAGGGCCTCCGGGTTGGAGAAGAAGTCCATGGGGCCGTGCTCCAGCCCCTGGTCGATGGGGAGCACGAGAAGGGTACCCCCCCCGGGCCCGTGCTCGTACATCATCCGGGTGAGGCGGACCTGCTTTCCCAGGGAAACCCCCATCTCCCGGAAGGTGGGCCTCCGGCTCCGCCCGCCCGCCAGGCTCCTTGGGGTGATGTTCGGCGTTGCGAGCGGCCCCTTGGCATCCTCAGTGACCACGAGGTGCACCCCTGTACCCGCCCAACCCGCACGGGGTATTAACGTTACGAGTTCGGGTGGTGGGGAGGTCCTTTGCATGTGGTTCCCTCCTCCCGGACCCATCCTGCGACCATGCCATCCCATCCATCTCCCGCGGCTCAGTTACACCCGGGGGGGCCGAAGATGGGTACAGGAGGCCGACCTGCCCCATGAATCCGTGTACAGCAGGTTCCAGTGGGGAAGGAACAGGAAGGGGTTCTCTCCGTCGGGATCCAGCTTGCCGGTTTCTCAGACGTACTGGGCACAAGAGTAGCAGTAGTACCGGCTGTACTGGGGGATGTAGGTCGTCGGGCGACCACACGTCCGGCAATTCACCACCAATCCGGGTTGCGTAGGGCTGGGCGAGGCAGGGGGAGCCCCGGTCGGTGCCGTCGTGGCAGGTGCACTGGCGGCGGCGGCCGTGTCTTGTGCAGGGGTGGTGGGTGGGGCCGTGCTCGACGGCTGGGGCTGGGGAGGGGTGGACGGAGCCGGGGAGGCCGGAGGGGGGGTGTAGGCAGGTGTGGCGGGAGCGCCGTAGGCGGGCTGGCCGTACGCGGCGTACACCGCACCCTGGGGAGGTGCTCCACCCCCCATCTGGGATTGTCTCTGCCAGTTGATCACCGGGTCATACTTCAGATACGCGATGAGAAGGAAGAGTCCGGTGAGGAACCCGAAAAGGAACCCCAGGATCATCCAGAGGAGGGTCTTCTTCTTGGCGGCCTCGTATTGGCCCTGCTCCACCATGGTCTCGAGGCTCTTGATGTTGGTCCAGATGAGGAACTCGACGACCAGGATGAGGATCCCATAGATGATGTAGACCACGTATGCGCCCACAAGCACGGCCCCATAGAAGGCGGAAAAGGCCAGAGCGGTGGCCAGTCCAGCGAGACCAGCCAGCGTGACCAGGATGCCGATGATCAGGACGATGAGGGCGACGATCCGCGAGTAGCGCAGCCAGTCCTTGAGAGTCTGAAGCTCGGCGGGAGCCCCCATATAGGGACCCTGGGGCGGGTACCCGGGTTGTCCGTACGGGTTAGCGTAAGGTTGTCCTTGCAATGATGCCACCTCGAATTCCCACCACGGGTCCCCTTCTTAAGGCTGACGCTTCCCAACATGGCCCCTTCGGGAGCCGTTGGGAGAGACCCGGGAGGCGGGAGGACGGGGGCCGGGGGGCCCCGAGAGGCGACGGACCTGTTCCCCGAGGGACCGCATCTTTATTTCGGACCCCTCCCCTCGATAGATTCCTCAGGGAGGACCCGGTGGGATGAGATCAGGGGTGGTGGTTGTGGCCACCCTCATCGTGGATGCGGTCCTCTTCGCCGTGAACCTGGCGGTGGCGCTGGAAGGCGGGAGCCGGGCGGTCCTCTCCCAGGCGGTGTACGCCATCACCGACCTGGTGGGGGGCGCCCTGATCCTGTGGGGGATCGTGGCGAGCAACTCCCCCCCCAACCCGAGGTTCCCCTTCGGACGGGGGAAGGAGCGGTTCTTCTGGGCGTTCAGCGCGGGCCTGGTCACGTTCTCCTTGGCCGGATCCCTCGTGGCGGTCTCGGGGCTCCTGGAACTCGTGCACCCGGTGCCATTGAGCGATCTTCCCTCCGACCTGGCCGCGGTGGCCGCGACGCTGGTGGCTGCGGGCGCCAGCCTGTCGGTGATCTTTCACGAGGTCCGTCGGGAAGGGCAGACCGTGAGCCAGCTGTTGGAGTCGCACCACCAGGGGATGAAGACGATCTTCCTCCAGGACGTGGTGAGCGTGGCGGGCGCCGTCGTCGCGTTGACCGGGATCGGCCTGGTTGCGGTGACCTCCAATACCCGGTTCGACGGGATCGCCGCCACCATCGTGGGGGGACTCCTCTTGGTCACCGGGTTCGCCCTTGCCGCGGAGACCCGGGAGCTCCTCGTGGGGAGGGCCATGAGCGTCGACGAGGGGCGCGCCATCCTTTCGCTGGTGGAGCGCTACCCGTTCGTGAGGGGCGTCCTGGGCATGCAGAGCATGCTCCTGGGACCGGACGACGTACTGGTCACGCTGCGCGTCAATTTCGTGGATGGGCTCACCACGGACGACATCGAGATGCACATCGACCATCTCCGGTTCTCCATCCGCAGCGGGTTCCCCCAGGTGCGGCATCTCATCATCGAGCCGGTGAGCGAGCGCCCGCGTCGGCAGGCCATCCCCTGACCTGGCTCACGGGGTGGGCTGGGCCGGGGGAGGGATGCGCTCCCGGAGCCGGGGCTGTCCCCTTCCGAGACGCCACGCGGTGAGCCCCACGAGGGCCACCCCAAGCCCCGCGAAGAACAGCAGGATCCCGTTGGTCTGGAAGGCCGTGAACAGGGCGCTCGACGCTCCGATCCCCACCGCCATCCCCAGGGCGATCATGAGGCTATAGAGGGACATCGTCGTCCCCCGCGAGATGGCCCGGGAGAGGTCGGTGAGCGCGGCGAGGGAGGATGGGCCGAAGGCGAGGGCCGCGAGGGTCGAGACCCCGAGGAGCGCCAACGCCCCGTAGTTCAGGCCATAGACGGCGAGGAGGCTCCCGGCGAGGAGGACGCCCAGGAATCCGCCGATCCCCACGGACATGAGGGGAGCCCTCCCGAACCGGTCGGCCCACCGGCCGTACAGGGGCTGGGTGACCAGGAGAACGAGTCCCCCCACCCCGATGATGATCCCCAGTTCCCAGGGAGGCAGGGAAAGATGCTCTGCGCTGGGGCCCAGGAAGGTGAAGAGGGCTCCCAGGAGCATGTAGATCACGGACCAGGGGAGCACCACAAGGAGCACATCGAGATCCAAGGCCGCCTTCCGGATGTGGCTCCAGGAGAAGGCGGGCCCGGTCTTCCCGGGGGCGAACCCCCGGGTCGCGAACTCCAGGACCCCCAGTGCCGCCAAGACCGCGAGGGCGCCCACCAGGAAGGAGGAGGAGAGCCGGGAGGGGTCCTGGATGCCGTTCAGGGCGCTCACCAGGACGTACCCCACGGCGAAGCCCAGGACCCAACCCAGGAGGTTCACCGCGTCGAAGTACCCCATCTCCTTCCCCCGCTCGTCGGCGCCGCTCGCATCCCCCACGAAGGCGAGGGAAGCCGCCAGGATGGCGCCGCTGGAGAGCCCGAAGAAGCCGGAGAGGAACGTGGAGGCAATGGGGTCCCGGGTCGTGGACATCAAGAACAGCATCCCGGCGCCCAAGAGGAGGCCGAACTTGAGCACGGGAAGGCGGCCGTACCGGTCCGCCGCGATCCCCGACAGGAGCACGGTGGCGAACTCGATGATCGGGGCCGCCGCGGAGGCGAGACCCACCGAGGCCACGCTGGTGCTCAGGTAGAAGGCGAAGGTGCTGACCGTGATGCCGAACCCGAAGCGGATGAAGAACGTGGCGACGAACACCGTCCGAAGGACCTGGCGGGGGTCGGGGGTGGGGCTGGACACGTTCGCCGTCGTCCGGGCGATTCAGGTCCGGGCCGGAGTCTCCGGGCGTTCGATGAGCTCGATCCAGATGCCGTTGGGGTCGTGGATGAAGGCGATCCGGCTGGAGCCTCCCTGGAGCTGGTAGGGTTCCTTCGCGATGCGGACCCCCTGGGCCTTCAACCGGGCGATGGCGGCGGCGACGTCCGGGACCTCGAACGCCAGGTGGTCCAGCTGGTCCCCTTCGGTGTAGTCGCTCTTGTTCTTCCAATGGGTCAGCTCCACGCGGACGCCGCTCATCGGATCCCGTACGAAGGCGATCTCCGCCTGGTTCTCGGGGATCTCCCGACGTCGTTCGAACTCGAGGCCCAGCGCCCGCGTGTAGAACTCAAGGCTCTCGGCCATATCTCGCACGGTGATCGAGGTGTGGGCGAAGCGCATGGACAGGACCCGACCCAGGCAGCGCACCTTCCCAGAAAAGGCTTGAGAGGAGGACGTCTTCCCCCGCGTTCATCCGTGGGCAAAGACGAACCGGGGAGTCCCGTCCGCGGGGACCGGTTCCGTGTCCCGCCGGACAAAGCCGAACCGCTCGAACTGGAACATCTCTCCCGGAGTGCCCGTGGCGAGCGAGGATTCCCCCCTCCCCTCCACCCGGTGGCCATCGACCATGAGGACCGACACGGGAACGGACCCGGCGAAGGGCACCCATTGGAGGCGGGGGATGTCCTTGTTGGGTCGGCTGGTGAACCGGGCCCTCCACGACCCCTGGGAGGGCTTCCCGGAGAGCTGGATGTTGGCCAGGTCCTTGAGGCGGATCTCCTGGCTCGCCCGCGCCCGGAGGTCCTCCCCGGGGAGCAGGAACCGGCCGTCGACAGGGAGCTCCCGCTGTCCCAGATCGGGTCGCTCGGGATGGTTGGCCAGGCGGCCGATCCGGAGATCCTCGGGCCAGTCCTCCACGACGACCTCGAGGGGGTCCGGCACGAAGATGCGACGGGGGGTCACGGGGTCCAGGAGCCTCCGGTTCTCGGCGTAGAGCGCCTCGGCCGGGACCGTGATGTCGGCCTGCGAAAGGCCGAACCCCAGGATGAAGGAACGGATGGCCTCCGGAAGGATCCCCCGTCGGACCAGGGAGCGGAAGCTCCAGGTCCGGGGGTCGGCCCAACCGTCGTACTGGCCCGAGAGGACCTCCGCCGCGGACTTGCTCTTGGAGATCTTGGCGTCCCGGACGCTCAGGAGCCCCCAGTGAAGGAACAGGGGGCCCCGGATACCCAGGGATTCCCAGATGGTGGTCTCCATCTGGTCCTCCATGACGAGGTCCTTCCCGCGGATCACATGGGTGATGCCCAGCTCCACGTCGTCCACGGCCCAGGAGAACTCCAGCATGGGCCAGACCCGGTAGCGCGTGCCCACCCGGGGATGTTCCCCTTCCCAGATCCGGAACAGGACCCGGTCGCGGAACGCGGGGTTCGGGTCTTGCATGCTGGTCTTGAGTCGGACCACCGCTTCCCCCTGCCGGTATCCGCCCGCGAGCATCCTCTCCCAGCGTTCCTCCTGGACCTCCCGCGGGAGGTCCCTCTCGGGGCAGGCGATCCCGGCCCGGCGGTTTCGGGTCAACGTGGGGCCGTCGCAGAGGCAGACGTAGGCCCGATCCACGGCGAAGAGGCGGGGAAGGAAGGCGTAATGGCGTTCCAGACGGTCCGATTTGTAGTGCACCTCGTCGGGGGTCACTCCCAGGAGGGTGAGATCCTCCCGGATGAGGTCGTAGGCCTCCGGCAGGATCTTCTTCTCAGCGGATCCCGCTGTGTCGTCGATGACCAGGAGGAACCGGCCCCGGTATCGCCGGCGGTATTCGTCGTTCACCACCACGGCCCGGGCGTTCCCGATGTGCAGGGGGCCGCTGGGGAACGGCGCGAACCGGAGGACCACCGGACCCATCTGTGCGCCCGGGAGGGCGGGCAGGGTTCCCTCCTCCCGCTCGGCACGGGGAGGTTCGAGGGGTCTGGAGGCAGGGGGCAATGCCGCCCAACGATCCTTCCTCTCGGCTTCCGGGAGCGCGTTCACCTGGCTCACCACGTCGGCGACGAGGTGTGCCACCTCGTTGCGGTGCGCGCGCAGGTCCGGATCCGCGGCGAGGAGGCGTCCGAGGACCGTGGCGGGGCGTGCCGATCCACCGTGCCGAATGGCATTCTCCAGGGCAAGGCGGAAAGCCAGCTCCCGGACGACCTGGGGTTCCATGGGCATCGGTGCCGGACCTCGGGAGAAAGTAAAGATTGTGCTACGGCGAGCAGAAGGGCGGGATCGCCCGCCGGCCGGCTCGTCCGCCCCGATGGGTGGAGACGAGCCCCAGGCGGTCCGCAGTGGCCTCCACCGCGTCGTTCAAGGAGATCCGTCCCTCCAGGACGGCCCAGGCCATCGCGCGGGGGATGCTGAACCGCCCCCCGCTGCGCTCCCGGCTCTGCCGCTGGACGTTCGCCACATCCCCGCGGGTGATCCGCAAGGTATCCTGCTGGTGGACGGGGCGCCCCGGGGTGGCCGCGATGGCGAGAGCAGCCAGGCTATCGTTTTCGCGCCGGCCCGGGACGGTGGTGCGTTGCTCGTCCACCAGTTCCACCGGTGAGGCTGTCCGGAGCAGGCTATTCACGATGCGGCTGCGGCGGATGTGGTCCCCGTTCCCGACCCGGAAACGGAGGGTCACGTTGGGAAATCCCTGACGCAGGCTCCGGGCCATGGTGGAGATCCCTTCGGGGCTGTCGAGGCTCCCCCGGGCGAGGCAACGTCCTCCATTGCCCAGCACCGCATATCCCGGGCGCGCGCCGGGGTCCACGCCCACCACAAGTTCCGAGGAAGGGGCACGGGAACCTCCGAGGAGGTCGTGGACCGCCGCCGAAGCCGCGAGGAGGTTGCCGGGCCGGGCCACTACGATGCGGGGGTGCCGGACGACCCGGGCTTCTTCCTGGGACGTGAGAACGAGACGCACGGAGCGGGGGATGGGATCCTCGGGGAGTAGACTCACCGTGGGGATGCGGCGCTCCCGGAGGAACTGCGCGAGCTCCCCGTACAGTACGGGGTCCCGTGTCACCAGTCCAACCCGCCGGTCCTGCAACGGAGGGATAGGGGATCGCCGGATTATGTAGGTTTCCAGAGGTCCCGTGGAGGGCACGTTTGGGCGGCTGGCACCGGCCGGGTCAATAACTAGAAGGGATGTTCGATCCTCCCCCAAGACGATGTCGGTGTGCCAGCATTGCGGCGCCGCCCTCGAGGAGGGCGCTCTCTTCTGCCCCCGTTGCCGCCGAACCCAGATCCCACCCTCTTTCCCCGGGGGATTACCCCTCCCGCCGCCTCCTCCTCCATCGGGGGCCCCTACTGCCCCCTCTCCCTTGCCGCCACCGCCACCGCCTCGGCCGGAGTTGGCACCGGTTCCCGGGGCGTGGCCCGCGGTCCCCCCGCCTCCCCCACCGGAGCCTCCCGGAACCCGCCGATGCCCGTCCTGCCATAACCTGGTGTCCCACTTCGCACGGACCTGTCCGGCGTGCGGCAACTGGATCCCACCATCCGAAGACCGGACGGGGAAGGCGCCATGATTCCAGCGAGGCGGGGAGCTCACCGGGGTCGGCAGGGACTCCGGACGGCCCAGATGCGGGAAGTGGCCCGAACCCGCATCATCCTGCTCTTCGCGCATGCCCAGGAGGCCGCGGAGGGGGGAGATTTCGTGCGGGCCAGCCGTTACGTACGGCTCGCAAGACGGATCGGGACCCGGTACAACGTCCGGATCCCGTCGCCCTTCCGGGACCGGTTCTGCCGGCACTGCCTCGCGTACCTCCACGAGGGGCGGACCGTCCGGACGAGACTCCATCCCGGGCGGAAGGTCCGTACCTGCCTTGCCTGTGGCACGATCACCAGGACCCTTCACCCCAGGGGGCGCGGACCGGAGGTCGAGGTGGATTCCGCTGGGCTCGAGGCATCCCCCGAGGAACTCGCGGTGGAGGAAGACGAACTTCCAGAGGAGGAGAGCGAGGACGAGGTGTAACCCGCCGCAGGAGGGCTCGCGGCTTCTCCCGGTCTCTTCCTCGAGGGATTAGGGTGCGCCCTGGGCAAACTGCAGCACTCCGATGATGTTGTTCCCATCCAGGAGTTTGACCTCGCAGAGTCCCGGAGTCACGACGCACTCCGTCGGCGGCCCGTAGAAGTCGTCTCCCACCGTTCGGTCGATCTTTACGTGGCACGCCGAACCATAGACCACGAAGTAATCCCCCGCGTGAAGGACCAGTTCCGTGGAGCTCTCGGGAACGAAGTACATCAGATGGTTCAGCAGGCCGGCCCCCCAAGCGGGCCAATTCAGGCAACTCGCCCCACTCCCTCCTCCCGGGCCCCCTCCACCGGGCCCCGGCCCAGGCCCGGGCCCTGGCCCTGGACCGCCCGATCCGGAGACCTGGTCCGGGCAACTGTCTGCCTTCGTGCCAGGCCCCCCTCCTGGTCCTGAGGAATTGGCCTGACTCGGGAAGAGATCCAGAAGGGATCCGCTCTGCGCCAGTTCCCCGTTGCAGAAGAACAGGACCTGGACGTTGCCCAGGGGAATCACTCCCTGGACCTGGGTGATCACGAACATGCTCCCGGGCATGGTGCAAACGTTATGCGTCGCTGCCGGGCATTGATCCTGGGGTGCATACGGACCATTGTCCTCACCATACACGGTGAAGGAGCTGTCATTGTAGAATGCCTGGACCCCGATGACGGGGGGTGGCGGGGACAAGGGCATCTGGACCACCGCATAGAGGATGGCCGCGAGCACCACGGTGATGGCGACCAAGAGCACCGTCCCGATGATGGGACTGACGCCCCGCCTCCCCTTCCGGGAACGCAGAAGTCGACCGCCGCGACTCAGAGGCACAGTATAGAACATGCCATGATGCGTATTTACATGTATCACACGACTCCTCTTCACGGTCCCCTTCGCGGTGGCCCTCCTTTGGGGGACCGGTACCCGACCTCATCGGAATCGCGATGTGCCTACCCCCTAGGCCCAAATACCCCCGGGAGGTCCAGAGCGCGGGCTGGCGTAGCCAAGACTGGCCAACGGCGACGGACTCAAGATCCGTTCTCGCAGGAGTCCCCAGGTTCAAATCCTGGCGCCAGCATCGTCCCCCTCCTGTGGTCTGTCGCCTCCTTCCCTTGTTCCAGGGGCTCGGCACACATGCGATCCCTTGCGTCTTCCTGTCCTGGCTCATCCCGAGCCAAGGAAAGGTGTCGCGTCACGCAATGCGGCCGTTCCCCGGTCCATAGGATGGGGACTCTTGGGCGTCCCCTCGCTACCCTGCATGAGATCCTCTGAATGCACAGAGGATCCAAATCTTCCTCGCTCCTTCCTCGCACGCATCATGGGCCAACTCGTAAAGACCCAACTTGTCTCCATCCGGATCCGAAAGGTCGAAGAACTGGATGAGGCCAGGAATCCCAGTCGCGTGGGTCACTCGGACGTTCCGTTCCAAGACCCGGGCCCTTTCTGCCTAGAAGTTCTTCACGTCAATCCGGAAGGTCCATCCCGCAGGAGTCGCGTTGTCCTCGTCCAATTGGAGCCAAGCTCCACCCACTTTCCATTCGAGGATTCCTGGGACAGGTTCAAGTTCCGGGGGCCGTCCCAAGACTTGCTCGTACCCTTCGGCGTTCCCTGTTCAAGTTGGACACCATGACTCCTACGGTCACCTCGGCCCCTTCCAGTTCCGACATGCCCTTCATTGGGCCCTGCGACTCTTCGATTTTCCCGCGGGGATCTTCGCGTGGTGCACCATGCCCATTTCGTGATCAACGGACCCGATTTGGCCATCTGTCCTGGCCATAGATTCGTGGCACCGCATCTCCGAAGAGAGGTCCTTGACCGCAGTATCCACCAGGGCCTCGACACCAGGGAAGGACCAAATAGGCGTAATACGTCTATGTACAACGTGACTGGAATCGAGGTTGCCGGGCACGTTCATCGCGTGGGCAATAGCTTGGCGATTGTGATCCCGGCGAAGGATGCGCGGCGAGCTCATCTCAAGGAGGGCGATCCTGTCCATGCAGTGCTCCGGGTGGACGTACCTCCGCCTTTTGGCCTGTTGAAAGGAAAGGTGAAGACGGACTTCAATCGGAGGAAGGAGGGCCTCTGGCGTGACCGGATCTAGGATCGTCCTGGACACGTGGGCTTGGTGGGAGATCCTTCGTGGATCTTCGAGAGGGGCCAAACTCCAGAGGAGCTACCTCGAGCCGAAGGGAACCCGTGTCTTCACATCGTCGATCACATTGGGTGAAGTCACGGCCAAGATGGTGTCCGAGGGGCAGAGAGGGGACATCCCCCTTGTCATTGCGAGCATCCGAAGGGAAAGCGAGATCGTGGACGTGACTCCTGAGATTGCGGTTTCGGCCGGCGTCTTACGCCAGGATTTGCGGAAGGCGGATTCCCAGGCAAGCCTGGCCGATGCCATCGTTCTGAGCACAGCTCGAGACCTTGACGCGGCATTGATCAGCGCAGACACGGCATTTGTTGGTCAACCTGATGTGAGAAACCAATAGGATATCCTCGATTGCCTTCGATTCCAACACGCCCGTTCCCGACGGGGAATACCCGGTCCCCGGGGAGCGGGAAGGTGGCCTCTCAATGGGGGACTCAGGGAAGAAGCGCCGGCGCCTGGGTTTCGAGAGTGCGTCAAGGTTCATGACCTCATCTCACTCGATGGCGCAGTGCAAGCCTGTTGGGCCCGCCAAGCTGGTAAGTCGCGTACCGTCGACTCAGGCCCAAGTCCCCTCGGGAGGTCCAGAGCGCGGGCTGGCGTAGCCAAGACTGGCCAACGGCGACGGACTCAAGATCCGTTCTCGCAGGAGTCCCCAGGTTCGAATCCTGGCGCCAGCATCCCATCCTCCTGTCGGCTACATGCTCTCGTCGTTCCAAGGGCTGATGGCGCAATCCAATCCCTCCGTGCGCTCCAGTGGCGTGACCACGCGCCTGCGGGAGGTGTCTCGTCCCACAACCCTTCCCCTTCATGGCGAGCGGGGGGGAGAGCTCTTCGCCCGCCTCCCGGGAAGCATGGCTCTGTTTCCCGCATCTCACAGACCAAATTTTTATATCGAAGGCACTGGATTCACCCAAGGTGGGTAGCGGCTTCGTGCGCGGGTCGGGCGGAGCGTTGGGTGCTACCACAAATCGCAAACGTGCACCGGAGCGCGGGCAGCTCGCGTTGTTGGGAGAAGTCGCGCGGTACGAGATCGCCTGGGATCTGAAGAAATACTGGGTCTATTTCTCCGCGTTCATCCTGATCCTTCTCGCGATCCTGTCGGGAGCTTTGCTTCCCTTGACGGTGAGCCATGGACCACCGGGGCAATTCGGGAATTCCACCGGAAGTGCTCCGATCCCCAGCGAAATCCGGGATACGTGGTGGGAAGATGCCGTGCTGTTGATGTCCATCTTTGGATTCTGGTTCATCATCATCGGAGGGGCTTCCAGTTCCGAGTCGGTTGCGAGGGAGAAGGACAAGGGCACCCTGTGGGCCCTCGTTTCCCAACCGGCGCGACGGGAGACGATTTTCCTCGGGAAGTTCCTGGCTAAGGTGGCGATCTTCCTGCCCCTCTCAGCTCTTTACGTGGGTCTCGTGATCATTCTCTCTTGGTTGACCATGGGGCCCCAGGCCAATCTGCAGTGGGCTCCCCTCGCCATCTTGGAACTCGCTTTGAGCTTCTTATCATTCGCTTCCCTCGCCCTCTGCCTCAGCGTGGGTTTCCGGCGCTCACGACCTGTCTCCCTCCTCCTTTGGGTGATCGGGGGCGCGTCGGAGGTCCTCTTGTTATTGCTTAAGGATAGAGGTCTGTCCACGGTCCCCCTTGCGTACGTACTCCCCGGTGAGAACGCATGGTTGCCCTTTGCGGGCCTCCGGGTCTACGCGGCCAACCCCAACGGACTGGCCTATGTCACATTCCTGCCTCAGTCCGTGATTCAGTCCCTCCCCGCTACGGCCCAGTTTGCTTTGGGATCAGTTCCCACGGCCTCCTTCGCCTTACTATCTGTGGTTGGCCTGCTCCTGACCACCCTGCTCTTCGTGGTCTTGGGAATGGCCCTATTCCGTCGGTTGGAGGTGCCGGAGTGATGGCTGCCTCCGTCTCTCCGTCGCAGAGCGCCATTTCGATCCGGGGGCTGAGGAAGATCTATGGGGACACGGGCGCCGGCCTCCGTGGACTGAATATGACCGTGCCCCGGGGGGGGATCCATGGGTTTCTGGGGCGGAACGGGGCCGGGAAGACGACGACCATGAAGTGCCTCATGGGTCTCTTGCACAGCGACGGGGGGGAATTCGAGATCCTCGGCCAGAGCTACGATCCGCTTTCGGACGCCCGGGTCCGGGTCCACCTCGGATATGCCCCCGAAGCCGGAGCGCTTCCGGAGTACTTTACTGGCGCCGAGGCTCTGGAATCCTACGGTCGCCTCCATGGTCTCACCAAGACCGAGGTGCCCCTGGAGCGGTCCCGGATCCTGGGTTGGCTGGATCTCCAGGACGCCGCCCAGAACAGGGTCAAGAGCTACAGCAAGGGAATGCGGGCCCGCCTGGCCATCGGTGTCGCCATGATGGGTGATCCCGAGATCCTCGTCCTCGACGAGCCCACTTCGGGGCTCGACCCTGTGTCCATGGCGAGTTTGCGTCAGCTGCTGGAGGAACTCGTGCGGGGGTCGGGGAATCCCCGGACGATCCTCCTCTCCTCCCATCAGTTGGGGGAGGTGCAGCGCATCTGCTCCAACCTTACCATCATCGACTCTGGACAGACCGTCGCAGAAGGGCGGGTGGAGGACCTGGTGCGTCGGATCTCCGGTGGGGACTTTTATCGGGCCGAGTTCCGGAACCTTTCGGACCAGCTGGCCTCGGGGATCGCCCAGCTGCCGGGCCTTTCCTTGGTGAGCCGTGTCGCGGGAATCCCGGGAGGCATCCGGTTCCGGGTAGACAATGATGAGGATCCGCGCGAGGAGCTCGCCCGGATCGCCCTGCAGCATGGCGGACTCTTGCTCACCTGCGAACGGGAAACGGTTTCCGTGGAAGACCTCTTCTTGGCGTTCGTGACCGGCGGTCAGCCCCCGGCCATGTCTCCCCAGCCATCGCTCTGGCCGGTGCCGCCCGAACCGTCCCCTCGCCGCGCACCGGATACCCTTCCGGCCCCTTCCATTCCCGTTGCCGGACCCAGCACCCCCGCTGCACCGCCCACCCGGGGAACCCCCATCCCCGGCCCGACGAGCGTCGGTGTCGCGGAGGCACCGCCGGGCGTTTGCCCTCGGTGCCAGACCCCCTGGGCTGCCGAGGATCTCTTCTGCCACCATTGTGGCGGACCCCGTGCCGCATCGGCCCCTCCTGCCCCTCCCTCTGGGGTCTCCTCGGGAAATCCTCCGCCGCCTCCGGTCCCATCTGTGGAGACCCAGCCGCCTCCGGCGTCGGTAGGGAAGACGTCGCTGGACGTCCCTCCGCCACCTCCGGCGGAGATGGGGGTCGGGATCTTGCCGCCCCCCCTGAATCACCCTCCGCCCCCGCCGCCGGTGGCACCCGTCCCGGGGCCCGTGCCGTGCCCCCACTGCGGTGCACTCAACGACCCCGCTCATAAGTTCTGTCTGCAGTGCGGGACGCGCCTTCCCCCTGCCTAGCCCGGGATCCCGGTCCTCCTCAGGAAGGCCCCCTCGTAGCGCGCATGCATCGCTGCCGGGATCCCACCCGGATGGGTGTCCGGGCATCGCCCGCCGAATCGAGCTGGAACGCGCGAGAGAAGGACGCTCAGTGGTAGGCGTTGGACGTGGGGACCTTCTCCGAGGAAGGGGAGCCTAAGGCGCTCCCCAGCCCGACGCTGCCCAAGATCAGGGTGAACACGACGAGGGTTCCGAACAGGACACACCGCGGGGAGGAACGACCGGCGCAGGTCAGGTGCGTGGTTGGGCTCGCCGAGCTTGGCTGTGCTTAAGGGCGGCGGGGAAGGTGGAGCGTGCGGAAACAACCTCACGGGGAGCGGGGAGGCGTCCCCTCGGGCAAGGACCCTGGCAAGGAGCAGGATCTTACGGCGCTCGGACGGGCCTTCCCGGCCGGATCATCTGACGAACCATCGCAGGCGGGGAGTGGCCCAGAGGCTCTTCCACCCCGGTCTCCTGGAACCCGTGGGATCGGTAGAGGGCCACCGCTGCCTCCTGTTCCGGGTTCACGTCCAGACGGACCTCCACTCCCGGGATGGAGCGCTCGGCCCATGCGAGGAGGGACTCCACGATGGCGCCCCCAATCCCCCTGCCCCGAGCAGAAGGGTCCACCCACATGCTCACGAGCGTGAAGTGGCTCTCCGTAAGAAAGACCGCTCCGAGTCCCAAGAGCGACCCCGGGGCCCTTTCTGCGACCACCATACAGTTCCGCTCGGAGGTGGCTCCGTTGCGGGCCCAATCCCGCCACTGCCTTTCCGTGCGCGCCTTGGCCTCCGCGAAGGTGGTGGCGAAGGCATGGGGATCCGAGCGTAGGGCTCGCAGGCGCAGGTCCCGAAGTTGTTCCCACTCCTCTGCGCGTACCCGTCGGACCGTGAACGTGGCCCCTCCCCGTGGGGGCGGCCGGTCCTCAACGTTCAAGGTTTTCTTCTTCGGGAAGGGGGTTCGCTCGGTCGGGGGGCTTTCGGGGAAAGAGTTCCAGGAACCGCTCGCTTCCGACCCCGCTCGTGACGAATCCATCCTTTCCGTTCTGCATAAGATTTTGGGTCCAATCCAGGCCGCCTCCGTCGTCCAGGTTCCGCTCCCCTGGGACCGGGCGCTGCGCGTGGATCTGGAATCGGCAGGTCCGGTGGTACGCCCACCCCTCGGGAGTCGGATCTTCACACCCCCACCGCACCTGGGGAAACTGCGAAGCAAGGGGCCCGGTAAGGGCCGGTTCCAAGCGGGAGGATATTTCCCGACCCTCGAGGGCCGGCAACGTCTTGGGGAGCTTCACCTGGGAGCCCAACCAGTCCTCCCGCAGTCGAAGATACGTACGCACGTGGAGGGAGGCGGTCTCGCTCTCGAAGTGCAGGTTTCCCTGGTCCCTTCCTCTGCGCGCAAGACTCCAGACCGGAAGTGGTGGTGCACTCCCGGCACCGTGGATGCGCGTTGCCCTCCTACGACGCGACGGCTCTAGACCAAATGGACTCGGGCTCCCGGGGGTCGGAGCCGGCGCACGGCGCATTCGAGGGCGAGCACGGCGGTCGGATCTGGGACCACCTCGTAACCCCGCGTCGCAACCACGAGAGAATCCTGCGAGATGGGAGCGAGTGTGGAAACGGTGCCCAGCGGGCAGACAGGAGAAAGCTCCTCCACCTCGAACCCCGCGCGGAGACGCGGGGCCGGGAACATGTCCCACTCCCGCAGCCGTTGCGGGACGACGGTCGCCGGGAGTCCGAAGGAGTTACCGGCATAGGTTCCCCGTAGTTCGCGGGGCGGTTTGTCCCGTTACGGTCTAGGCCCCGACCTCGAGGAGAAGGAACGGAAGGTCGGAGGGGGTCAACGCGGGAACCAGTCGTTGGGCGAGCCCCGGCGTCCCCGGCTCCCTTTCGATCCACTCGAGGATCTTCCTTCGGCGCGTACCTCCCTCCGGCCGTGAAGTGGTCGAAGCACAAGCCATGGGGGTCCAGGCCCCTTTGGGTGATCAATCCCATGCCGGCCCCCGGGCGGGAGCCCTTGCCGGGCCGGGAAGCGGGAGCGGGGCAGAGAGTCTGCCGGGCTCCCTCCGGGTGGGTTCCACCGTGTGCACCGGGTCCGTCCGGTCCATATCTACTTGCGGTGGGACCGATACCCCGTGGGCCATGGGTTCCGAATCGTCGCTGCGGCCTTCGGCGGACAAGGTGGATGCCTACCTGCGGGCACACGGCCTGGTGGGGCGTGTGCGCGAGATCCCACAGAGCACCCGCACCGCGCGGGATGCAGCACAGGCCATGGGGTGCCATATCTCCCAGATCGCCAAATCTGTGGTCTTCCGGGGAGAGACTTCCGGCCGACCCATCCTGGTGATCGTGAGCGGTGCCAATCGTGTGGACGAGGCTTCCATGGGCACCCTCATCGGGGAGGGGATCCAACGAGCCGATCCTGAGTGGGTCCGGGAGATCACCGGATTCCCCATCGGCGGAGTCCCACCGGTCGCCCACCGCAGTCCCGTGGCCCGGTACATCGACCGGGATCTCTTGACGCATCCCGAGGTGTATGCGGCCGCCGGCCATCCCAATGCTCTCTTCCGCATCACCCCAGGCGAGCTCCTCGATCTCGTGGAGGCCCCCGTCATCCAGGTAGACGGCCCTTCCCCCGAGCTCACCCGGGATCCCGGGGATCCCCTGCCCGTATCTTGGATCACGTTCGACTGTTACGGGACCCTCGTGGATTGGGAGACGGGAATGGAGCGGGCGTTCCGCTCCGTGCTGGGACCCGAGGAAGCCAGGGAAACCCTCCGGCGCTACGGGGAAACCGAACGGGCGGTTGAGAGCAGGGCCTATCGACCCTACCGACAGATCCTCCGCGAGGTCACCCGGAGCATTGTGAAGGTGGGAAAGGATGGGGTATCTCAGTTCCCCCAGGGACTCCTGGAGGAAACCCTCCCCGAATGGCCGCTCTTCCCCGAGACCACAGAGATCCTCCAATCCTTGCGGAAGCTGGGGTTCAAGCTCGCCATCCTGTCCAACATCGATAGGGATCTCCTTGCCGCCACCATTCGGCGGATCGGGGTCCCGTTCGATCGTACCGTCACCTCCGAGGACACGGGGACCTACAAGCCCCACCCCGCCCACTGGATCCGGTTCTGGAAGGATTCCGGTGCGCCTCCGGCGACGGTGGTGCACGTGGCCGGATCGCTTTCCTATGATGTGGGCACCGCGCGGCGGTTGGGTTTCCGGACGGTGTGGGTCAACCGGCGACGCGAATCGGCTCCTCCGCATGCCTCTACCTGGGAGATCGCCGATCTCCGGGGCCTCCCGGACCTCCTCGCGCCGTTCCATCCCCCGGAGGGGGCCTGAGCCACGGGTCTACGGAGGCAGGAGCTCAGGGCGGAGGAGCCCCGGGCGTACCATCGGGTCGTCGGCCCGGATCCCGGGGCGGTTCCCCCAGGGCTTCCAGTGCCCGGCGAACGTGGGCGCCCACGTTCCATTGGTTCCGGTAGGCCATCCGGACCACCCCCCCCTCGTCGATCACGAAGGTGGCCCGAGGTGGGATGAGCCCTCCCGCGACCCCGAAGGCCTCCCGGATCTCCCCCTTGGGATCGGAAAGGAGCGGAAAGGGTAGCTGATGGTGAGCCCGGAATCGCTGATGTCTCTCGGGAGGATCGGAGCTGATCCCCAGGAGTTCCGCTCCCCGGGACTGGATCTCCTCCCAGTGATCCCGGAACAAGCAGGCCTCCCGCGTGCATCCCATCGTCTCGTCCCGCGGATAGAAGTACAGGACGACGACCTTCTTCCCGACGTAATCGGAGAGGGCCACCGTGTGCCCGTCATCCGTCGGGGCCACGAAGTTGGGGGCCCGATCACCGGGCTTCAGCATGGCCACCACACACGGGGCACGTAGATCGTCCCCGCCTCCAGCCACCCCATCCCCGGGACAAAATAAAGCCCCCCTTGGGAACAAGGTGCCCATCCCATCCGTGGTCCCATCCCCGCGGGAGCCCATGCATCCCCCCCGGGGAGCCGCCTCCCAGTAAGCAAGTCACCGGTTGCCTTGCCCCGGGAACCCGCTTTCCCACCCGGCCCCCACCCAATTCTTCCGGCGGCACCCGTGAGGGGCCAAAGGGGATATCCCGCGGGGAGCTGGACCCCAGGGGGGATCTTGGACCTCCATCGAAGGCCCGTGCTGGTGACGGGGGCTTCAGGATTCGTGGGTTCCCATCTGGTTCCCCGGCTCCTTGCCAGGGGGTGTCCGGTACGGGCCCTCGTCCGGTCCCTGCCCCGACCTGTTCCGGGCGCCCTTTCCGGGGCCTCTCTCCACGTGGGTGACCTCTCCCACGGGACTGGTCTTGTTCCGGCCCTGGAGGGGGTCGGCGCGGCGTACTACCTCGTCCATTCCCTGGCGGAGGGAAGGGACTTCGTGGCGAGGGATGCAGCCATGGCCACGAATTTCGCGGACGCGTGTCAGCGCAGCGGCGTGGAACGGGTGGTCTACGTGGGGGGGCTTGGCGAGGTGGCTCCGGGGGATTCCACCCACCTCGCAAGCCGGGCCCGGGTGGCGGGGATCCTCGCGGCACGGGGACCTCCCGTCACGACCCTGCGCGCGGCCATCATCCTGGGGCGGGGCGGCTCTTCGTACGAGATGATGGAGCAATTGGTCCGGAAGCTTCCCGTCATGATCACCCCGCGGTGGATCCGTACCCGCTGTCAGCCCATCTTCCTCGGGGATCTCTTGGACTACCTTGTGGGGGTCCTCGAGTTCCCGGAAACGTCAGGGCAGGGGTACGATGTGGGAGGACCGGACATCCTGCCGTACGGGGAGATGCTCCTAGGGATCGGGAGGCGCCTTCAACGTCCCCCCCGGATCGTAGTGGTCCCGGTCTTGACCCCCGCGCTCTCCGCGCATTGGGTGGGCTTCATCACCGAGGTCCCCGCTAACCTGGCGCGACCCCTTGTGGATGAGATGCGGTCGGAGGTCGTTTGTCGGGAGCAGCGCATCCGGGAGATCCTTCCCCGGCGGCTCAAGGGGTTCGAGGAGAGTTTGGATGCCATCTTCCGGGACCCCTCCCCGGCCCCGGGGGGCGGGGTCAAGGTGCCCTGGTTCCCATCCCGGGGAGGGATCTGGGGGATCGGCGGAGGCCCCTCCCCGGGCCCGCTCAGTGGATCTCGACTTCGTCCCCCGACCAACGGAACTTGAGCCGGCGGCGGGGTTGCCATTCCTTGCGCCGGTCCCACAGCGCCCCCACCAGGAGAGGGAGTCCGATGGATGCCTCCACGAACGCCATGGCCTTGGTGGCGGATCGGGAGACCTTCCCCCAACTCATGGCCTCGTCGAGCGTGCTTCCGGAGAGGCCGCCCCAGTGGGGGACGTCGGTGGTGATCTGCAGGGCGTAGTAATGCCCCTCGCCTTCCCGCCGGTAGTGGTAGTTCGCCATGACGATCCCGTCGTTGATCCAGTTCTTGGGGGTGCCCCCCCCGACGTACACCACCGCGGTCCGGGGGGAATGGACCAGGATCTGGACCAGCTCGAAATTGTCCCGGACGGCATCGTAGACATAGCGCTCCTTGCCCCGGTTCCGCCCATAATGGAGGGTGAGGCCGATCCCGATGGAGCTGTCGATGAGGGCCGGAGAGAAGACGGGGACGCCCAGGCGGGCGCAGGTGGAGAGGATCGAATCCCGGGCGGGGAACTTCTCGCCCAGGAAACCCAGGATCTCGCGGGAGGACGCCGTCCGGGCCGGGAACTCCTCCATGATCTTTCCGATGGCCCGGTCGGTATCCTCGAACCGTTCCTCGTCCACGTAGGTGTCGTAGATGCGGTCGATGGCCAGGTCACGGAGCTCCACGTCGTTGGCCGTGGGGGAACCGATGTAGTGGTGGTAGCCCAGGGACTGGTAGAGGTCCTGGTAGAGGATGGCCCCGGTGGAGACCACCACGTCCACGAGCCCCCACTCGATGGCCTGGCGCAGGGTGTTCCGGAGGCCCGCGGCGATGAGGGGACCCGAGAGGCCCAGGAAGACCGTGGGACGCTTCGGGTCCGTGAGCATGTTCTTCCAGACCTGGAAGCAGCGTCCCAGGTTCCGGGCCTGGATGGAGGTGCCCTGGAAACCCTCGAGGAGGTCCCCCAGGCCGTGCACTTTGGTCACATCGATGGGCCGGACCGGCGTGGAGAGGACCTTCTTCTTCCTCTGCGCGATGGAGGCGGGCACGGGCGAGTGCACAAGGGGGCGAGATTTAAGCTGTGCCGTCAGGGCAGGAAGTCGGGAGACCGGGAACGCCGGCGGAGCGCCCTCCCCCTACGCCAGCAGGGCGACGATGATCGTGGCGGCTCCGATCACCATGAGCGCGGATCCCGAGATCCTCTCCAGCAGGATCCGGGGGACCCTCCTCTGAAGGTAGGCCCCCACGTGGGAACCCAGGGCGGCCATGGCGATCAGGCCCAGCGCCGCCGCCCCGAGGATGACGGCGAGGGCTGCCGGGTCGGGAGGGACGCCTGCCGACGTGGTGACGAAGTCGATGATCAGGAACTGCGTGTTGTCCCCCATCTCCAGGAGGAAGATGAGTCCCAGCGCCGAGAGGACCACATGGGTCCGGGGACGGGCGAGGACGGGCTCCGGCCCCTCCGTGGGCCGCGGGGACCGGAGGCTCCGGACCAGGATCCAGATCCCGTAGGCCAGCACGAGGCCTCCCGCGGCGATCCGGATGAGGAGGAGCTCGTGGCCCAGGACCGCGAGGAGGAGGGCTCCCACCCCCACCGAGACCAGTACCGAGAGGACGAACCCCGCCGACGCACCGATCCAGACGTCCTTCGCGCCGTAGCGCTGGGCCAGGGAGATCACGGTGAAATTCGTCCGGTCCACGGACTCCATCAGGAAGATCGCGGCGAAGACAAAGATCCCCAGCCCCAGGAGGTCAGCCGCCATTCCCGCGCGTTCCGCTGGCCCCCGGGGCGAGGTGGGGGATGAAATCCTCGAGGTCCCGCTCGCAGTAAAGGCACTTCAGGGCAAGAGGCTTCCTCCGGATCACCTCGAACTCGCTCTCCACCGGCTCTCCCTGGTTGGTGATGCAGTTGGGATTGGGGCATCGCAGGAGCCCCACCAGTCGGTCCGGCAGGTCCACCGGGCGCTTCTCCCGGACCTTGTAATCCTGGATGATGGAGATGGTGGCCGAGGGAGAGATGAGGGCGATGGCATTGGCCTTCTGGGGGGAGAGCTCCATGTTCTCCACCTTCACGATGTCCTTCCATCCCATCCGCTGGCTCCGGACATGCACGGCGACCGATATGGTGGAGTCCTTCCCCAGTCCTTCCACGCCCAGGATGCGCAGGACCTCCAGGGCGAGGCCGTTGCGGATGTGGTCGATCACGGTCCCGTTCCGGATGGGGGAGACCTTGAGATCGCGCATCCCTTCGCTCACCCCCGTCCCGGGACCGGGACCTTGCCGGTCAGGATCAACGAGAGAAGGGCCATCCGCACCGGGACCGCGAGGAATGCCTGCCGGAAGTAGGCGGCGTGAGGGGACGAGTCCACCTCCGGGGGGATCTCGGCCACGCGAGGGAGGGGATGCATCACGATGAACTTGGGTTTCACCTGGCCCAAGAGGGACGGGTCCAGCCGGTAGGAAGCCGACACGCGGGCGTACTCCGCGAGATCGCCGAACCTCTCCTTCTGGATGCGCGTGACGTAGAGGACGTCGGCATCGCGGACGGCCCGGCCCAGCTCGGACTCCTCCGTCACGCGGATGCCCGACTGGTCCAGTTCCCGGCGGACGGATTCCGGCATCCGAAGGGTCGGGGGGCTCGCAAGGACCAGCTCGGTCCCGAAGAGAGCCAGGGCGCGGGCCAGGGAATGGACGGTCCGGCCATACCGCAGATCGCCCATGAGGACCACCTTGAGCCCATGGAGGGTCTCAAAGCGCTCCTGCATCGTGGCGAGGTCGAGGAGGGTCTGGGTCGGGTGCTGCCCCGCCCCGTCCCCCGCGTTGATCACGGGCTTGTCCGAAACCTGCGCCGCGAGCCGGGACGCCCCTTCGTTGGGGTGCCGGATCACCAGGGCGTCGGCGTAGGACGAGAGCATCCGGACCGTGTCGGAGAGGGTCTCTCCCTTGGCCACGGAACTGGACAGGGGGTCCGCGATGGTGATCACCTGGCCCCCCAGCCGAAGCATGGCGGTCTCGAACGAAAGACGGGTCCGGGTGGAGGGCTCGAAGAATCCCAGGGCCAAGAGCTGTCCCCGCAGGACGTCGCTCCGCCGGGATCCCTCCGCCACCGGGATGAGTCGCCGGGCCGACCGGAGCACCTCGTCGATCTCCGACCGGGAAAGGTCCCCGATGGAGATGATGTCGCGCCCCAGGAACCCCATGGCTCCCGGCCCAAGGCTCGTTCCCTTTGATAACGGTTCGCGTGGCGACCGGACCGGGCGATGTGTCCGGGCCCCCTTTGTCGTATCCCCCATCCGGGCTCCGGGGGAGAGCCTTTGAACCTCCCCGGGGTCCGGGCGACGGGGGACGAGGCGGTGACGAGGGATGGCCAACCCGTGGAGGAGGGACCCCGCGCGGTCCTCCAACGCGACCTCAAGAGGGGCGAAACCCTCGTGCGGGATCAACTTCCCATGGCCCAGGGACTCGTCCGGTTGGAGGATTTCCCGCTGGATCGCCTGGTCCAGGAGGTGGACCGTCTGGGGAGGTACCTCCAAGAACACTCGGATGCGTGGGACAGTTTTCCCGGGGGTCCCCGAGATGGCGCGGGAGGGCAACCATCCGGCCGGGTCCACTGGGATGCCCTCCGGGAGCATCACCGCACGTTCCGTACCTCCTCGGAACAGGTCCGGTGGTTCCTCGATGTGGTGCTCCGCGAGGATCACGGGGGTCATCGGCAGGCCCTGGGGCAATATTGGAGGCTGGTCGTGGAGGCCCTTGAGTGGCACCTCGCCGCGGAACGGGAGTTCCTTCTTCCCAACCCTGGTCCGTCCGCACCCGCGGGGGCGGGGTTTCCCGAGGAGCAATGACGAGGGAGAGCGGAGAGGGCTCCCGGCGCTGGGAGTCCCTGGACCCGGCCCTCTCCCTGAGCCTCCTCGCCGGATGGAGCTTCCTCTGCCGGCCGGACTGCGCCCTCTGCTGCTTCGCTACCCCCGCTGTGACCCCCTCGGAAATGGACCGTTTGCTCCGGATCGAGCCCGCGGCACCGTTCGAGAGGGGGGAAGCGGAGTTCTCCATCGTCCCGGCCCGCCCCCGCGGAGGTGCCTGCCACTTCCTGACCCAGCTCCGGTGCCGGGTCCACCCGGTCCGACCGTTCCCTTGTGCCACGTATCCCGTGATGGTCCACCTGGGGAGCCAAGCCCAGGCGGACATCGTTCTCTCCTGTCCCGGGGTGGATCTCGCCCCTCTCTCGAGATGGGAGGGTGTTCGGGGCCCTTCCGACCCCCCGATGGGGCTCGACCAGGAGCTGGGGCGTGTCGCCGAAGAGTATGGCCGCCGGCCGGTCCGGGCTTATCTCGCAGAGGGGAAGCGGCGCGAGGACCGTCTCCGCTCCCGGATGCAACGCCGCGGGGGCTGGATCGAGCCCGCAGACCTTCGGGAACTCTTCCACAGCGACCTGCCTGTCCCGGAGAAGGAAGACCTTCAGGAGGCAGGGCCCCCCGATGCGGACTCGATAGCGGATCTTCCCCTCTTCTGGGACTCCACCCTGGGACGGGTCGCTTTCCGACGGCGCGGGAGCGCATGGGAATTCCAGGCGATCCGTGAAGAAGGGGGACCGCAGGGACTCCCCCGCATCTTCGAGCCGATCCATGAACTACCAGGGCTCGAACCGGAGGCCCGGCGCATGCTCGAGGGGTATCTCCACTTTTGCCTGGAGCGGGACTTCCTGATCTGGATGGCCTATTCCGAGGCCAGTGGAACCCGGGACGCATCCCTGGAGGAGCTTGTGGAGGCGATCCTCCGGAGCCTCTCGGCCGAAGCGCGGGTGCGGGGAGCGATGCGCGCGCGACTCCTCGGGAGGAGGTCGGATCCCCTGGACCGGGCCGCGGTGGAGTGGGGGATCCGGGCCACCGATTCCGATTTCCTGGACCAGGGGACCCTCGGGAGGGTCCTCTAATCCCGCGAGGCCCGGGACGGATCCGCGCTCCCGGCCCGGCGGCTTCGCCGGTGAGCCTCCTCGAGGGATTCCCAGAATGCGGGCGGCACCCGACGCAGGAGCTGGAATCCGGATCCCACGAGCCACTCGCCGCCATCCATGGCGATGACCTGGCCCGTGATGTAGGAGGATGCATCGCTCACCAGGAACGTGGCGAGGTCACAGAGCTCCCGGTGCGTGCCGAAGCGGCCCATGGGGACGTTCTCCTCCAAGGTCCTCGCCACATCTTCCGAGGGGACAAGACGCTCCCAGGCACCTTCCGTGGGGATGGGTCCGGGGGCCAATGCGTTGAGACGGATCCTGTACCGCGCCCATTCCACGGCGAGGGAGCGGGTGAGCGCAAGGACACCCGCCTTGGCGGCCGCAGAGGGTACCACGTGGGCGGCTCCGGTCCACGCATAGGGGGTGGAGATGTTGAGGACCACGCCCGGTCGCTTCTGGGAGATCCACCGTTCCGCGGCGGAACGGGTCATGTGGAAGGTGCCGTGGAGCACCGTCCGGACCACGCTGTCGAACGCATGCCCCGAAAGTTTCTCGCTGCGGGCGAGGAAGTTCCCGGCCGCGTTGTTCACCAGGATGTCGAGTTGTCCGAATCGTTCATACGCCAACTGGACCAACGCATCGGCCTGGGCCGCGTCCCGCACGTCGGTGGTCTGATAGGCAACCTCACCGCCCAGGGATCGGAGCTCCTCGCTCGTCCCTCGCAGGACATCCTCCCTGCGCCCCCCCATCACGATCCGCGCTCCCAGGGCCGAGAACCGGTGGGCCATGCTCCGGCCAAGTCCAGAACCTCCCCCCGTGATCAACGCCACTTTCCCTTCCAGGAGACTGGGGGAAAAGCCGTGCCCTTCCCGGACACCGGGCGGCAGCGTGGGTCTGGAGGACGGGGGATCGTTTGTCATCGGTGTTTCGCCAATTCGCACGGCAAGATGTAGTTGCCCATGCTGTGAAGGAGTTCTTCGGGCGCATCGGACGGCGAAAAGGACCCAGGACCGGGACGGGACAAGACTTACGTACTACCTCTCCTTGCCATGCCATAACCCGGCGCGGGTATCCACGGGGGAATCGAGGATGGAATCAGGAGCACAGGGCGGGGGGAAGCCTTTGAGCGGAATGACAGGGGCGGGGATCACCGAGTCCGACCGGAAGCTCCGGCGGGAACTCTCGTTCATGCAGCTCCTGTTCCTTTCCCTGGGCGGGATCATCGGTTCCGGATGGCTCTTCGCGGTGATCAGCGCGGCCGGGCTTGCGGGCCCCGCCGTGGTGGTGTCCTGGATTGTGGGAGGAATCCTGGTGATCTTGGTGGCCATCACCTACGCCGAGGTCGCGGGGGCCATCCCCCGGAGCGGGGCCATCGTGCGGTATCCGCACCTGACCCACGGAGGCTACACGGGGTACATCCTGGGCTGGGCGTACCTGCTGAGCGCGGTAAGCGTCCCGACCATCGAGGCCATCGCGGTGGTGACCTACGCATCCACCTACATTCCACCGTTGCTGGGCCCCACCGTGCACACGGTACTCGGAACGGCCACTCTCCTCTCCGGCTACGGGATCTTGATGGCCTTCCTGTTGCTGGTGGCGTTCTTCTTCCTGAATTTCTTCGGAATCAAGTTCCTCGGAAGGTTCAACCAGGCCTTCACCTGGTGGAAATTGATCATCCCCACCCTCACGTTCATTTTCTTGTTCGCCGCCTTCCGGGGTTCCAACTTCACCGCCGGAGGCTCCTTTGCGCCCCTGGGCTGGGCCCCTGTGTTCGAGGCCATCCCCCTCGCCGGGATCGTGTTCTCGTACCTGGGCTTCCGTCAGGCCCTGGACTTCGGAGGCGAGGCGAAGAACCCCCAGCGGGACGTCCCGCTTGCGACGATCCTGTCGGTGGTCATCGGGATCGTCGTGTACACCCTATTGCAGGTGGCATTCATCGGAGGGATTCGTTGGAGCGCGGCCGGTGTCTCTGTGGGGGACTGGGCGGCACTGGCAGTCAGTCCTTGGTCGGGCGGTCCCTTCTTTGACGCCCTGACGGCCTCGGGCATCGCCTTCCTGGGCGCGTTTGCTTCCCTGCTGCTGGTAGACGCGTGGATCTCCCCCTCAGGGACCGGTTGGATTTACACGGGGACGAGTTCCCGGACTTTCTACGGGCTCTCCGCGGACGGCTACTTTGGGAGCCTCTTCCTGCCCGTGAGCAAGAAATACGGGATCCCGTGGGTCGCCCTGCTCGCGGCCCTGGTGGTCGCCCTCCTATTCCTGGTCCCGTTCCCCTCCTGGTATCTCCTCGTGGGATTCATCTCCAGCGCCACCGTGTTCACGTACATTATGGGCGGAGTGGCCCTCCAGGTCTTCCGTTGGAATGCCCCTCGGATCTATCGTCCGTTCCGGTTGGTCGCTGGACCCGTGTTCGCTCCCATCGCGTTCGTGGCAGCGTCCTTGATCGTCTACTGGTCCGGCTTCGGGCTCGTGTCGGTCCTCGCACTCATGGTGTTCGCTGGGCTTGTGATCTTCATCCTGGTCTATGC
>JAJZYH010000068.1 GCA_021798195.1 Thermoplasmata archaeon | reverse complement strand
ACGCGTGCCCTGGGTCCCAGTTCGAGCCCGTCCGAGACGTCGTTCCCTTGGGCGTCCTGCCAACCGGAACTCCCCTCCCAGGTCACCCCGAACCCGAAGCTCCCGTGGGTGGCCCGGAGCCCCTCTTCCGCCGTACCCCTCACCCGAATGCTCCGGGGCCGGACCCCTTCCACCATGACGGGGGCGAGGTACGGCTCCAGTTCGCTGTGCAGCGTGGCCCGGAGGGTCCCACCGGTCCGGGACGCGAACTGGAACGAACGGCAGACGGCAGGGAGATCCGGGGCGACCGCGATTCGCTGGGTCCCTACCCAGAGGGGTGTCTCGTAACGGAGGGTCACCCCGGTTCGGTGGACCTCGATGGAACGCGCGCATTTCTCCAGGGGAAGCGTCCCGCTCCCTTCGACCTCCAGGGAGACCCGCCAGCTCCCGGTGAGGCGGATCCCCTGGCCGTACACGCCAGCCCAGTCCAGGATGGCTCCCCTCGTCTCCCAGGGCAGGAAGAAATCCCCATTCCCGGCCAGCACCGCGGCACCAGCCCTGCCGGCCAGGAGGACCGGGCGATCGGGTTCCGGGTCCCCGGCCCATAGCTCGTCGGAGGCGGCGGGCTCTCCCGTAACCGAGGGGACGCTCATGGGTCATCCGGGGATCTGAGGAGGGGAGCGGTCACCTCGAGCCACACGGGTGGGGGTATGGCCACGCTATGGAGCGTCAGGCGTACCGTATGCACACCGGACCCGCAGGGTCCGGGGGGCTTTGCCGAGAAGGTGGTGGACTCTCCCGGGCGAAGGATCAGGGGATCCGCCCGGGAGAGGGAGGAGAGGGGCCGCAACCGGCCGAACCTCTCGTCCACGCACCAGGAGTCCTCCGGAGGCAGCTCGACGCCGTCCAGGGAAAGGTAGGCTCCCAGGAAGGCCCCCACCCGCAGGGGCGGGTTGTCCAGCACCAGGGAAATCTTGCCTTCCCGGTCCAGCCGAAGGGATCCCTCCCGGTAGATGCTGTGTTCCAGGAATTCCCCGATCCGGGTGAATTCCGCCAGTGCCTCCCAGCCGAACTCGGACCCCAGGGAGACCCCCTGGCGGAGGACCGAGAGGTCCATGAGGAGGCGGTGACCCGGCACGTCCCCCGCACAGAACGGGGAGGGATGAGCGTTTCCGGGAGGGTCCAGAGGGAGGGGGAACGGGGCTCCTCCCCGGGGACCCCCGTCAACCCCGGTTCCGGCGACGGGCTTCTTCCAGGAGGATCCGTTGCTCCAGCGCGGCGATGGTCCGGATGGTGGGGGCCACGGTGTCGGCGTTGAGCGAGATGCTGTCGATCCCCTGGTGCACCAGGAACTCGGCGAACTCGGGGTAGACGCTGGGTGCTTGACCGCAGATCCCCACGGTGCGGCCCTCGGCATGGGCCCCCTCGATGAGCATCTCGATGGCCCGCTTCACAGCGGGGTCCCTCTCGTCGAAGTAGCCCATCTTGCCCAGGATGTCCGAATCCCGGTCGGCGCCCATCACCAGCTGGGTGAGGTCGTTGGACCCGATGGAGAAGCCATCGCAGTACCGGGAAAACTCCCGGGCCCGGAAGACCGTCGCGGGGACCTCCGCCATGAGGTAGAGCTTGAAGTCCGGGTTCCGGTGCAGGCCCTTCTCCTTGAGAAGGCCCGTGATGACCTCCAGCTCCTCTGTGTTCCGCACGAACGGGAGCATCACGTGAGCGTTCCGCAACCCCCGGACCGACCGGACCCGTTCGATGGCCTCCAGTTCCAGGAGGAACGCCTCCCGGTACATGTCCGAGACGTACCGGGAGCAGCCCCTCCATCCGATCATGGGATTGTTCTCCTCGGGTTCGAAGGGGAGACCCCCCGGCATGCCCCGGTATTCGTTGGTCTTGAAATCGCTGGTCCGGATGATCACCGGACGGGGGTTGAACGCCTCGCACACCCGTTCGATCCCCGCGGCGAGCTTCTCCACGAGCTCCTTTCCGCGCCCCTCCCGGATGAGGGCCATGGGATGCGTCCGGACGTAACTCGTGAAGAGGAACTCGATCCGGAAGAGGCCCACGCCGGAAACCGGGAGCTGCGCGTACTCCTCCGCCTTCTCGGGGATGGAGACATTGACATAGATCCGGGTGGCGGTCACCGGTGCGTACGAGGCCGAAGGGCCGGCCCCCGGGGTGACCCCTCCCGAAGCCGTCTCCGCCGGCAGGTGATGGGCCTTTCCCGGGCCCACGAATCCCTCATAGACGACGCCGAGCTTGCCATCCACGGTGACTTCCTTTCCCTCCGGAAGCACCCGGGTGGCGTCCCCGGTCCCCACCACGCAGGGGACTCCCAGTTCCCGGGACACGATGGCGGCGTGGCAGGTCATGCCCCCCTCGTCGGTGACGATCCCGGCGGCGCGGGCCATGGCCGGGACCATGTCCGGCATCGTCATGCTGGTCACGAGGATCTCTCCCGGCTTCAGGGCGTCCATGTCCTTGGCCCCTTCCAGGAGCCGGACGCGTCCCTGGGCCTGTCCCGGGCTCGCGCCCAGGCCGCGGACGAGGATCGTCGATGCACCCTGGCTGGTCGCCGGTGTCGCGCTCTTGGATTCCATCGCGCTCATTGCTGCCCCCTGGTTCGAGCCGCCCGTGGTGATGGGACGGGCCTGGACCACGTAGACGTCCCCCCCCTCCATGCACCATTCGATGTCCATGGGTCGACGGTAATAGGATGCGATGAGCTGCCCCAGGGAGACCAGCCGGAACAGCTGGGGCTCCGATAGCTTGGGGGCTCCTCTCAGGTCCGGAGGGACATCCCTCCGGAGGTTCCCTCCGCCCTCATCCCGGATGAGCTTCACGCTCTGCTTGGAGATCTTGCGGGTGACGATGCGGGGACCCACGGGGTCCACCACAAAATGATCGGGGGTGACCTCCCCCCCCACGATGAGTTCCCCCAGCCCCCACCCGGCCTCCACGATGATGTGCTTCTCGCCGGTATTGGGATCCGCCGTGAACATGATCCCCGAGACCTCCGAGTTCACCATCTTCTGGATCAGCACCGCGAGCTTCACCGCGGCGTGGTCGAAGCCCTTCTGTTGACGGTACATGATCACCCGCGGCGTGTAGAGGGAACCCCAGCAGCGCTTGATGCTCCGGAGGATCTCCTCCGGGGTCGCCACGTTGAGGTAGGTCTCCTGAAGCCCGGCGAAGCTCGCATCCGAAAGGTCCTCCGCGGTGGCAGAGGAACGGACCGCACAGAACGTGGCATGGTTGGCCGAGACGAACTCGCGGTAGGCCTCAGTGAGGTCCCGTTCCATGTCCGCCGGGTACGGCGTCTTCTCAAAGAGCGCCCGGATCCGGGCGCTCGCCTCCTCCGCGGTCTCCGGACGCTGGGGGACAATGGTTCCCAGGGCCTCCTGGACCTGGGGGCCGATCCCCGACCGGGTCACGAACGCGTCGAACGTCTCGGTGGTCACGACGAAACCGGGAGGGATGGGAAGCCCCTGGCGCACCAGCTCTCCCAGCTTGGAAGCCTTGCCTCCCACCAGTGGGAGATCCGCATCGGAGACCTCCTCCAGCGGAACGGTGAGCCTCACCGCCCCGGCCTTGCCCGCATCCGGCGGAGCGGGAACCTCGCTGACCATCTACTCTCCCGTGGGGCGTGGGGCGCGGACCAAGGTGTACACCACGAGGTCGGCCCCCGGAGAATACGGGTGGACCAACCGCTCCTCCTGAACCGACCAGGATCCCACCCCGGGGGATTTCCCGATCTGGTCCAACAGGGTCTGGGCTCTCTCCGACCGTAGTTCCCGGGGGGTCACCTCGTAGTAGTGGATGGCGCCCCCACCGACCACATGAGGCGCGACGAGCCCGACGTACTTATATCCTTCGTGGGG
>JAJZYH010000023.1 GCA_021798195.1 Thermoplasmata archaeon | reverse complement strand
TCTCCCGGAACGCCCGCACCGCCACCTCCACGGCCTGGCGGGCATCCTCCCGCCCTCCCTTGGCCACCGAGGCCAGCGGGGCGTTGTTGGCCGGGTTCCGCAGGGTGATCCGGGTCCCGTCGTGGGACGGGACCTCCTTCCCCCCAATGTAGAGATCGTGGTGCTCCATCTCGCCGGATGACGTGGCCGCCATATAGGACTCCGGGACCTCAAGGCCCGCGTCCTTTAAAGGTCCGTACACCCCGGGTAACCAACCCCCGGTACCCCCGGGTCCTCCCGGGGCGCGGGGGAGGGACTCTCGGTCCGCGATCTCACGTGGACCCTGCCGGGGGTTCGGCTTCGGGACCCACGGAACCGGGAGATGGACAGCGCCCCAACCTCCGCCAAGAGGATGCGATAGCCGTACGTGTGGACAAGAATGATAGCATTTCTTATTATTATTGATAATATCGGCTATCTTTGTGGAGTTCGTCAATCGCTTCCAGGAGCTGGAGGGCCTGAGGAAGGTCCTCTTTGGAGGGCGGCCGGCGCTGGTGCGGGTCTACGGGCGTCGCAGACTGGGGAAGACCGAACTCCTCCGGAAGCTCTGTGCGGAGCAGGATGGCCTCTACCTTCTCATGGAGGAGGCGGACCCGGTCCAGCAACGCGATTCTCTCTCCGACCAGGTGGCTGGGGGCGCTGGAGGGCTCAGGGTCCCCTTCCGGTCCTGGGACGCGTTCTGGGAGTACCTTCCCAAGGTGGGAAAGAGATTCGTGGTCCTGGACGAGTTCCAGAGGGTCCTCGCCATCGATCCCCTCGCCGTGAGCCGCCTGCAGCATCACTGGGACGCCTCGTTCCAGCACAGCGGCCCTTCGCTGGTGCTTTGTGGGAGCAGCGTGGGCATGATGCAGCGGCTGACGACCCGGAGGTCCGCCCCGCTCTTTGGAAGGCTCACCGGGGACCTACGGCTCCGGCCCTTCGGGTACGCTGCGGTCCGTCTCCTCTACCCCGGAGAACCGGAAGAGGAGCGGGTGCGCCGCTATGCCGTCTTCGGCGGGACCCCGTATTACCATACCTTTGCGGTGGGCCGAAAGGACCTCTTCGAAGGCATCCGGACCGCGTTCCTCGAGCCCATTGCGCCGCTCGTGGAGGAACCCCAGAACCTCCTCCGGCTGGAACTCAAATCCCCTTCGCGCTACAACTCCATCCTGTTGGAGATCGCGAAGGGGACCCACGGCCTCCGAGGGTTGGAGAGCAAGGTGGGTGTCTCCCAGGGCGGACTGGGACCCTACCTGGAAACGCTGCGCCACGATCTCGACCTCGTGGAGATGGAGGAGCCCGTCTGCGGGGGGAAGAAGCGCGCCCGGTACATCCTCGCGGACCCCTTCTTCGCGTTCTATTTCCGCTTCATCTTCCCGAACCGTCCGCTCCTGGAACTGGGTAGCGACGACCAGGTTCTCGACCAGATCAAGGAGAACCTCAACTCGTACGTGGCATTGCAGTTCGATCGGATTGCGCAGGAGGCCCTCCGATGGATCAACGGGTCCACGTGGAACGGCGTCCCCATGGACTTCGATCAGATGGGCCGATGGTGGAATCGGTCGGGGGAAGAGATCGATCTTGTGGCCAGGGGAGAACGGGAGGTGCTTCTGGGGGAGGTGAAGTGGTCCCAGCGCGCGGTGGGGATGGAACTGCTCCAGGACCTGGAACGCAAATCGGAACTCGTGGAAGGGATTGGGGGAAGGCCTATCCGCTTCACCCTCATCTCCAAGAGCGGGTTCACCCCGGAACTCCTCGAGGTGGCCCCGAAACGACGGATCCTTCTCCTGGACCTCGAGGGGCTGTCGGAGATCTTCGATCGGACCTACGGGAAGCCGGGAGGAATGGCCCCGTCCACCCCGGAAGGGTCGGGAAACGGGGGCCCAGAACCTTCGAAGGGAACGATCCCCACAAGCAGCGGGTGAGAAGTGGGAGGAGCCACCGCAACGCTGGGGACCGGACCACCTCGCCGATGCGGGCTCGGGCATGTCCGTGTTGCCGAGAGGGTGCGGCCCGCGTCCCTTCGGCCACTTTTTCCCCTTCGGGCGAGGACCTGGCTCTGTGGCAGCTGGGCGAGACACCGTCACGTCGTGGAGTTCCGCGTTTCAGCACGAGGTTCCAGGGGAATCCTCCGGATGGCGAGGTCCGCGGCCCTGCCCACCCGAAGATTCTTGCCCGAGGCCCGTCTCCGGTGGCTCCAATGAAGTGTCAGATGATCTACACCGGGATTCGCGTCAAGGACATGGAACGGTCGGTTCGCTTCTACACCAAGATCCTCGGCATGAAACTCCGGGGTAGGGCACGGAACGAGGCGATCCAAGGGGAGTGGGCCCAGTTGGAGAGCCCCGGCACGCACCAGCTGCTCGAACTGAACTGGTACTCCCCCCAGAGCCCGCTCTACGCACCCTGGAAGCCGGGAGTGGAGATGGACCACCTCTGTTTCCGGGTCGACGATCTCGACGAGGCCGTGACGGTGCTCGAAGCGGAAGGAGCGAAGCGCCTGGGCGGCCCGTACATGACCCCCGGGTGGAAGATGGTCGACGTATCCGACCCCAACGGCATCTGTATCGAACTGGGCGCCCGTGTCCCGTCGCGTCGCGTGCGGCGGACCTGACCACCGGGGAAGGGGAATCGGGCTCTGGTCCGGCGAACCTCCCGACCGGTAGACATCGGTGGACTGGATTCCCGCCCTTCGCTTGAGCTTCCGCTGTGGAAGCCACCGCCGGCGTGGCCCGTTCCGCCCCGGGGTCCTCGGCCCACCGTGTCCGCACCCAACGGGCCCCCATCTCGTGGTCACTCTCTTCCCAGTGGAGGGCGAGGGAGAACCGCTCGCGGACATCCTGCGGGATGGCCTTTCGCTCACAAATACGTGGCGCACGCCGCACGGATCCCCCCGCTCTGAAGAGGGTCGACCATCGGCGCGGTCCCGGGGAGTCGGTCTGCGCACCAAGAACCGAACCCATTGTGGCTCCGGCGTTCCCGATGCCGCATGGTCCTGGGCACCTTGCCGCCCTCCACGACCTCCGTTCGCCCTGTTCCGTTCTCGGATCGCCTTGGCAGATCGGAGCCCCTTCCATCCCCATACGGCTTTGAGGCAGGAATCCCCTTGGGAACTCCCGGGAACCCCGGAGGGGGCCCGCGCCATGACCGGGACGCACATCCAGTTCGAGGGATTCGGCCGCCGACTGGATGCCTACCTGGCGCTCCCCCGTACCCCGCCGGACCGGCACCCCGCCATCCTTCTCGTCCACGGGATCTGGGGTCTGGACGGGCACATCCGGGACGTGGCGGAGCGCCTCTCCGAGGAGGGATATCTCACCCTGGCCCCGGATCTCTACTCCGGGAAAGGGCGGACGCAGTGGACACCGGAGCGCATCTCCGCCGCGCTCCGGGCCATGGAGGAGGTTCCCCCGGAGGTCCGGGCTGATCCCGAGATGCTGGCGCGCCACCTCGCGGGGCGCCCCGGTTCATGGCAGGCAGTGGCGGCCCCGGTCGTGGAGCTCCAGGCCCCCTCCCAGCAACGGGCTTTCGAGGAGGATCTCTCGGCCGCCCTCCAACTCCTGGCGCGGCGGACCGATGTGGTTCCCGGGGCCATCGCGGCGGTAGGATTCTCCCTGGGAGGGGGCCTCTCCCATCTCCTCACGACCCACGCAGGGGAGCTGCGGTGTGCCGTGGTCTTCTATGGCCCCGCACCTCCCCGGACCCGGTCACCCACCCCCGGAATCCCGGTCCTGGGCCTCTACGGGGGGGGCGACCCGGGGGTCACCGGGACCGTTCCCCCGTGGGAGGAAAAGGTCCGGGGAGCGGGGGCCCGGTTCGAGGTCCACGTGTACCCGGGTGCCCCCCACGGCTTCTTCGACGAGACCCGGGGGTCCTTCCGGCGGGAGGCGGCCCAGGACGCGTGGGAGAAGACGCTCCGCTTCCTCGCGGCGGAACTCAGTCCGCACCCGGGTGATGGAGCCAGCGCCACGCCACGCCCCCCAGAACCGCCCCGATGAACGGGGCCACCCAGAAGGCCCAGAGCTGGAGAATAGGCCAGTGTACGTTGGCCGCCAAGGCGAGGACCGCCGATCCCGTGCTCCGGGCCGGGTTCACCGAGAGACCGTCCACATTGATCCCCAGGAGGACCAGGATGGAGAGCGTGAGCCCGATGGCGAGCCCCTGGAACCCGTCCCAGGCCTTCTTGTCGGTCACGAACAGGATGACCGTGGTGAAGAGGAACGTGGCCACGATCTCCAGGAGGACCACGGACCAGGCGGCGAAGATGTAGGGCGAGCCGTTCCCAGCGTACCCGTTGGAGCCCATGGCCGTCCCGTAGGCGATGGTGTACGGGACGTTGAGAGCGCCCGGAAGGGGTCCCGGAGCCACGTACCCGCTGGCGATGGCGAAGATCACCGCCATCCCCACGATGCCCCCCAGGACCTGGGCGACGATGTAGGGGATCACATCCCGGCGGGGCATCCGGCCCGAGACCAGGAAGCTCAGCGTGACGGCCGGGTTGAAGTGTCCGCCGGAGATCTTCCCGAACGCGTAGACCCCCACCATGATGGAGACTCCCACGGCCAGGGCGATGAACCCTTCGTTGTAGGAGGCCCCTCCCCAGGCGCCCAGGGACTGGAACACCGCGGCCCCGATCCCCACGGTGAGGAGGATGAACGTCCCCAGGAACTCCGCCACGTACTTCTGGATCGAAGTGGGTTGGATGCCGTCGGACATCGGGATATCGCCTCGTTGGGGGGCAAGAGGGACCCCATATATCGGCTTCCCTGAGCGCCGTCCCCCCTGGGGGTCAGGGGGGCGGCAGGGAGCCGTCGCCGTCCATGGCGTAGGTCCTACCTTTCCAGGTCACTTGCCGGTCCGTGGTCCCGCGGTGGATGGATCGGGCGAGGAGGTCCAGGTAGAACAGGCAACCCAGGGGATAGGTGAGGGCGTACCGTAGCGGAGCGCGCAGCGCCCTCTGGAAGCCCGCCTGCTTCGCCAGCGTCACAGCGATGAGGAAGCCGGCCACCGCGACCCAGATCCAGTTCCGCTCCCACACCCCGAGGCCGGCCAGCACGAACGGGGACAGGAAGAACGCGAGGATGGCCGCGGCGAAGCCGACCTGGCGACCCAGGGAGAAGCGGGTCCCGTGGAGATTTTTGAGAAGGCCCTCCCGGAGTTCCTTCCGGTTCCGGTACATGCGGGTGGTGAGGAGGTCCGGGGCCCAGTAGAGGCGGATCCGTCCCCCGCGTCGCTTCACCTCCTGGGCGAGCCGGACGTCCTCCAGGATGTCCCCGCGTACCGCAGCGTGCCCCCCCACCTTCTCGTACCCGGCCCGGGAGAAGAGCATGAACTGCCCGTTGGCCATCGCACGCTCCGAACCATCGTCGTTCACATGCGGGGACCGGAAGTAGGTGAGGACGAACTGGGTGTAGAGGGGGAGCACCACCCGCTCCCAGAACCCTTCCATGACCACCCGGGCGGCGAGGGTGAGGAGGTCCGCACCGGTGGACTCGAGCCGGGCCAGGGCGACCCGGACCGCCTCGGGGGCGAGCCGAACGTCGGCATCCAGGAAGAGGAGGGCGTCTCCCCGCGCCTCCCGGGAACCCGTGTGGCAGGCCCAGTTCTTCCCCACCCATCCGGGGGGAAGCGGCGGCTCCGGGATCACCCGGGGACCCAGGGGATGGGCCCGGGCCACCTCCGCGGTCCGGTCGGTGGACCCGCCGTCCACCACGAGGACCTCCATCCGGCCTCCCCGGGCCCTGAGGTCCTGGTGGAGGAGGTCGTCCAGGCACGCGGGGAGGTCCTCCTCCTCGTTCCGGGCCGCGATGATGACGCTCACTTCCGGGGAGGGCTTTGCCGCCGCGTCGTCCCGGGGTCCCAGGCTCGGCATCCCGTAGGCCAGGACCACGGGGGCCCCCTGCCCCAGGAAGACCACGATGCCGTAGAGTGTGAGGAGAAGGGTCGTCCAGAGGTCGATGCCGCCCACGCTCAACTCCCCCCGTGGAGGAAGCGGAGGGTCGTTTACGGTTTGCCCGCACCGTCCGGGGGCACCGGTGCCCCAGCACATCCCATAAGGGGGCGGGCGGTGTGGGAGAAGGAACCCCCATGGTCTTCGTGGAGCACCCCCACATCCTCCCCGGACGCCTCGAGGACCGTCTCTACCAGAGGACCATCTCGAGCCATGCGCTCCAGGAGAACCTCCTCGCGGTGCTCCCCACGGGGCTGGGGAAGACCGCCATCGCCCTCCGCCTCATGGCGGAGTGGCACCTCCGGCATCCGGACCGCTCCATCCTCTTCCTCGCTCCCACCCGACCCCTGGTGGAGCAGCATGCGCGTTCCATCCGGGAGACGCTCCGGCTGCCGGACCCCCTCGTGTTCACCGGGTCCATCCCCCCGGCGGACCGCCCGCTCCTCCTCGCACCCCCCCAGGTGGTGGTGGCCACGCCGCAGGTGATCGCCAACGACCTCAAGGAAGGGACGCTCTCCCTGGAACCCTTCTCCCTGGTGATCTTCGACGAGGCGCACCGGGCGGTGGGGGACTACCCCTACGTGGAGATCGGCCGGAGGTTCCGGGAGGTGGGGGATGGGCGGGTCCTGGCCCTCACGGCCTCCCCCGGGGCCCGGAGGGATCGGATCCTCGAGGTGTTCCGGAACCTGAACATCCCGTCCACCGGCCTCGAGATCCGGATCGGGGACGAGGACGACGTGCGCCCCTATCTCCAGACCATCCGCCTCGAGTCGGTCTACGTCGACGCCCCCGAAGCATTCCTGGAGCTCCGGCGGGATCTCCAGCGGGCCCTGGACCGCCAGCTGGAGCGGCTCCGGGGGCTGGGGTTCCTGCGGGACCGCCCCTATGTGACCCGCACGGACCTCCTGGAGCTGGGCCACCGGCTCCGCGCCGCCACGAGCTCCCACCGGGCCCTGGGCGAGGCGACCCCGGGGCAGGTCTGGGAGGCGGTGAACGCCCTCGCGGTGGCCATGAAGCTCTCCCACGCCCTGGAGCTCGCGGAGACCCAGGGGGCCAACGCGCTCCGGGAGTTCTTCCGGCGCATGGCCCCCGAGGGAGCCCGCCGCCCGGGACGCGCCGACAAGGTCTTCCTCTCCGACCCCGACGTCACCCGGGCCCGGGAACGCCTGGCCACCCTCTCGGAGGAGCATCCCAAGGTGGAGGCCGCGGTGGGGCTCGTCCGGGACGAGTTCCGTCGCAATCCCGGGGCCCGGGTGATCGTCTTCACCCAGTACCGGGACACCGCAGAGGTCCTGGTGGAGCATCTCCAGAAGGACCCCTCGGGGACGATCCACCCCATCCGGTTCGTGGGGCAGGCCAGCCGGAGCGAGCGGGACCGGGGACTCTCCCAGAAGCAGCAGGGGGAGATCCTGGACCGGTTCCGGAGCGGCGAGGTCAACTGCCTCGTGGCCACCTCGGTGGCCGAGGAGGGCCTCGACATCCCGCGCACCGACCTCGTGGTCTTCTACGAGCCGGTCCCCTCCGAGATCCGGAGCATCCAGCGCCGGGGGAGGACCGGACGGACCCAGCTGGGACGGGCGGTGGTCCTCCAGACGCGGGGGACCCGGGACATCTACACGCAGCGCGCCTCCCGGAGCAAGGAAACCCGGATGAAGGACCTCCTCGAAGAGATCCAGGGGGCGCTCCTCGCGGAGGATGCCTCCCGGGGCCCCGCCCCGGGCTCGCAGTCCTCCCGGAAGGGGGTTCAGCGGACCCTCTTCTGACATCCCGACGGACGGATCCGGTGGCACGGGGAGACCCGTTCATTCCCCCAGGTGGGTGGGGTCCCCGAGGCCCCGGTAATCCTCGCGCCGGGCCAGGTGGAGAGGGGTCTCTCCCCGGAAGAACCGGGCCAGGTTCCGCATGGCGTGGCGCAGGGCCCACCCCCGGGCCTCCTCGCCGAGGCCCCCGGTGTGCGGCGTCCCGATGGCGTTGGGGAACTGGGAGAGCGAGACCCCTCCCTCCAGCTGGCCCAGGCCGTTGCGCTCGTCCCACCACACGTCGAGCCCCACCCGGAAGTCCGGGTGGCTCTGGAGGAAGCGGGTGAGGGCTCCCCGGTCGATGGTGGGACCGCGCCCCACGCTCACCAGGATGGAGCGGGGGGAGAGGGCCGAGAACTCCTTCTCCCCCAGGAACCCCACGGTCTCCCGGGTGAGCGGGAGGCAGTTGATGACCACGTCCGCCCGGGCGAGGGCCGACAGGACCTGGGAGCGGGGAATCATGGCGTCCGCCCCCGCCTTGGGCTTCCCGGTCCGCGTGACCCCCACCACCGTGAGGCCCAGTCCCTTGAGCCGGGGGGCGAGCTCCGCCCCGATGGCCCCGTACCCCAGGACGAGGCAGGTCTTCCCCACGAGCGACATCTGGGGAGGGCCCTGATGCTTCCCCCCGCGCACGACGCTCGCGTGGTCCCGGACGAGCCCCCGGGCCAGCGCCAGCACCAGGGCCGTGGCGTGCTCGGCCACCGGGACGGCATAGCCCCCTCCGTTGCCCGCCACCATCACCGTTTCGGGGAACCAGTGGAAGGGGAAGTTGTCAAGACCGGTGTAGAGGCGCTGGACGAACCGGAGCCCCGGGACGGACGCCGCCCGGAACCCCGGCATCTCCCGCTCCGGAACCCCCACCAGGGCCGCCTCGATGCTGGGCCAGGGGCCGTCCCCGGCCCCCTTCGCATACAGCACCGGTATCCGCGGGAGCTCGGCGCGGAGAGCCGCATCGAGCTCCGGGGTCCGGGGAACGGTGACCAGGAGGCGTGGCGGGGTCGACATGCCCTGCCCGGAACCCCGGAGAGGCTTAAGCCGGGCCTTTAGGCCGTCCCGCGGGACCCGCGTCGTCAGCGGCCCGTGCTCCCGAAACCTCCCCGGCGGCTCCCCAGGGGACGGACCACGCCGGGGTGGAACCGGCCGGGAAGCTCCGGGACCAGGCGCGCCTGCGCGATCCGGTCCCCGGCCCGGATGAGGTGGGACGTCCCGAAGAGGAGGGTGAGGGGGATCCGGATCTCCTCGCCGTAGTCCCGGTCGATGGTGCCCGGCGCGTTGGGCATGAGGACACCCCTTGTGGAGAGACCGCTGCGGGGCCGCACCTCCAGGAAGGTCCCGGGCGGCGGCCGCATCTTGAGCCCCGTCCGAACGAGCGTCACCCGGCCCACCACGAGCTCGCAATCCTCCGCCGCGTGCAGGTCGAAGCAGGCGGACTCCCCCGTCGCCTTCGCCGGGAGACGGACCCCCGGCAGGGTGGTGTCCGCCTCCACGAGGATCCGCGCTGGCGCCGGACGACGGCGGCGCGCGGGACCCCGCAGGTTCGTCATGCCGAGGGGCGGGAACTCTTCCGCGGCAAAATCGTTGCGGCCGGAGCCGGTGGCGGAGGGAGGGGGGAGGCTCCGGCAAGCCGCAGGGCCTCCCGGAGGTGCTGCGACACCAGGGCGATCTCCGCCCGGCGAAGGATCTTCCCCACCGCCGCGGCGGAGCGGTCCAGGCTCGCCCCCAGCTCCGCCAGGGTGGTGTGGCGGGGGATGGTATAGTAGCCCCGGTGGAACGCCTCCTGGAGGATCCGGAACTGGAGGGGGGTGAGCTGGTCCGCGCCTTCGCGCTCCCGGGACATTCCCCGGAACCCGCGCCGGATGCGCCGGACCCGGTGCGGGATCCCCATGCTCCGGAGGAATCCGATGACACGGCGTAACGCCGGCACCTCGCCCCGGAACGAGGCCATGGTGATGGATTCCCGGAGGAGGAAGGGCCGGGCCGGGAAGACCTTCCCCCCCACCTGCTTCAGGAGGGCCCCGATGGGCCCCTCGTTCCTCTGGCGCACCAGGAAGAAGTGGTCCCGGGTCTCGGGGCGGGACTCCAGGAGCTCGAACCGCTCCAGCCGGTAGGTCCGCCGGATCCGCTCTCCCTGGCGGACCCATGCCCGGGGCGGGTCCCGGGGAGCCCGCGTCCGCAGGCGGAGGATCTGCAGGCGCCAACGCGCATCGAGACCGAGAGTCTCCAGGAGCTCCAGCTCCTCGAACTTCTGGAAGAAGCGCGGGGGGACGAGGCCCAGGGGGACCAGGGCTTCGGTGGGGATCTCCAGGGTCATGGTCTGCATCCGACTCTCCTGCGCGCCGGAGGGACCCTCCGGCGCTCCGCGGGGGAGAAACCCTCCCGATTCAAATAAGGTGGACCCGTGGCGGGGCGACGAGGACCCACCCATGCCCCGCGCGTTCCGAGATCTCCGGGAGTTCCTGGGATTCCTGGAGGAGAAGGGAGATCTCCTCCGGGTCCGGACCCCGGTGAGCCCCCGCCTCGAGATGACCGAGATCTCCCTCCGGGCGCTGCGCCGGGGGGGGCCCGCCCTCCTGTTCGAGGCCGTGGAGGGATCCTCCACTCCGGTGCTCCTGAACCTCCTCGCCACGGAGCGGCGCATCGCCTGGGCCCTGGGCGAGGAGGATCTGGGCGCCGTCCGGACGCGGATCGAGGAACTCCTCCACATCCGTCCCCCCGGTGGCCTCGGCGCCATGATCCGGGACCTGGGCACGACCCTGGGCCAGCTCCAGACCCTCCGCTCCCTGGGGCCGGAGCGGGTGACCCGGGGAAAGTGCCAGGAGGTGACGGAGCCCCGGGTGAACCTGGAGGAGATCCCCTTCCTCACGTGCTGGCCCAAGGACGGAGGTCCCACCCTCACCTTCGGGCTGGTCCTTACCAAGAATCCGGAGTCCGGCGAGACCAACGCGGGCATCTACCGCATGCAGCGCTACGGGCCCGACCGCCTGGGGTTCCACGCGCAGATCCACCGGGTGGGCGCCGAGAACCTGCGCCGCTACGCGCGCCGGGGCGAGCGGATGCCGGTGGCCGTGGTGATCGGGCCCGACCCCGCCACCCTCTTCGCGGGCCTCGCGCCGGTACCGGAAGGCCTCAGCAAGTTCTCCTTCGCGGGGTTCCTCCGGGGAAAGCCCGTCCCCCTCCTCCCCGCCACCTCGGTGGACCTCGAGGTCCCCGCCGATGCGGAGATGGTCCTCGAGGGGTACGTGGACCCTGCGGAGACCCACCTCGAGGGTCCCTTCGGAGACCACACGGGGGTCTACTCCCTCCCCGAGGAGTTCCCCGTGATGCACGTCACCGCCTGGACCCACCGTTCGGACCCCATCTACCTCTCCACGGTCACCGGGAAGCCTCCCACCGAGGATGCCATCCTGGGACGGGCGGTGGGTCAGATCTTCCTCCCGGTGATCCGGATGATCCTGCCCGAGGTGGTGGCCATGGACCTTCCCCTGGAGGGGCTCTTCATGAACGTGGCCATCGTGGCCATCCGGAAGAGCTATCCCTTCCACGCCCGGAAGGTGATGCACGCCCTCTGGGGCCTGGGCCAGATGATGTTCGTCCGTTACCTCGTGGTGGTCGACGAGGACGTGGATCCCCGGGACCACCGGGAGGTTCTCTACCGGGTGGGCCTGCAGGCGGATCCCCAGGAGGACCTGGAGCTGGTCCACGGCCCGGTGGACCAGCTCAGCGTATCGAACCGCGTCCCGAACCTCGGGGCGAAGCTGGGGATCGACGCCACGCGGAAATGGGCCAGCGAAGGATACGCCCGCCCCTGGCCGGAGGAAGCCCGGATGGACCCCGACGTCCAGCGTCGGGTGGATGAACTGATCCGGAGGGACCCCACCCTCTCCCGGCTCCTCCCTTCCTCCCGCCCGTGAGCGCTGCGTCGGTGCCCCCCGCACCCCCGCCCCGGGCGCCCCTGATCCGGGAAGTGAATCGCCTCCTGATCTTGCAGAACCTGGGCCTCAACGCCTTCCTCACCCTGGGATTCCTCTGGGCCGCCACTCAGGGGCATCCCAGCCTGGTGGACGCCCTCCTCGTCCTGGTGGCCTTCGTGGGGGCCCGGAACGCCGGCCACGCCTTCAACCAGATCGTGGACCGGGACCTGGATGCGCGGAACCCGCGCACCCGGGACCGGCCCCTGGTGACCGGGTCGCTCTCCGTCCGCTTTGCGGGCGCCCTCGTGGCCGGGAACCTGGTCGTGGTGCTGGTGGCCGCCTGGCTCCTCAACCCCCTCGTCCTCCTCCTGGCCCCGCTGGCGCTCGCCCTGGTCCTGGGGTACTCCTACACCAAGCGCTACACCCCCTTCACCACGGTGATCCTGGGAAGCGTGGAGGCCATGGTCCCGGCCGGGGTGTACCTCGCCCTCGTCGAGGGGCTTCCCCCGGCGGCCTGGGCGGGGATCGGGGGTGTCCTCCTCTTCGGAACGGCCTTCGAGTCCGTCCACAGCCTGCAGGACCTCGACGCGGACCGGGAATCCGGGATCCACTCCCTGCCCCGTTCCCTGGGGGAGCGGCGTACCGTCCCGCTGGTGGCGGGGCTCCTCGCCGCCTCTCTGGTCTTCCTCCTGCTCTTCGGAACCCTCGCGTCGCTGGGCCTTCCCTTCGACATCGCCCTCCTGGCCATGGCCGCGGTGGCCGCGTGGGAGATCCGGGGGCTCTCCACGCGCTCCGTCCCCCTCCGGACCCTCTTCCGCGCCCACTTCGCCATGGGCCTCGCCTTCCTCCTGGGCGTCTGGGCGAGCTACATCCCCGGGGTGCACCTCGTACCCTGAGGGGGATGGGTCGCCTGCGGATCCCCGAGCGCGTCGGCAGACGCCCACGGGGGCGGGTCCATCCTCGCCGGGCCGGAGGAAGAAGGGGTCAAGAGGTGCCGTTCTTCGGGGGAACCTGCCATGGAGGGGAGCCCCGGGACGGAGTTCGATGCCATCGTGGTGGGTGGCGGCACCAACGGACTGTGCGCCGCGGCGTACCTGAGCCGGCGTTCCCTCCGTGTCCTCCTCCTGGAGCGGATGGGGCGGCTGGGAGGTGCGGCCATCACCGAGGAGGCGACCCTTCCCGGGTTCCGGCATGATCTCCTGGCCACCTCGTTGAACCTGTGGAGGGCGGGCGACATCGCCGAGGAGCTCGAGCTCTCCCGCTATGGGTACCGCGAAGCTCTTCCCGATCCCGTGGCCGCCTCGCCGTTCCCCGGTGGACGCACCGTGACCATCCACAGGGATCTGGAGCGGACCGTCCGCTCCATCGAACGGTTCTCTTCCCACGACGCGCGGCGATTCCGGGAGGTCTACGAATACTACCGCACCATCCGGGAATTCGTCATTCCCTCCCTGTACGCGGCCCCCGCCTCCCTCGCCTCCTCCATGGCGGTCCTCGAGGGGTCCCCGGAAGGGCTCGAGTTCCTCCAGTTCACCTACCGCTCCACCCGGGATTGGGTGGAGGAGACCTTCGAGTCGGAGGAGGTGCGTGCCTTCTTCACGCTCTGGAGCTCCAACCACCTCCCCCTCTCCCCCGAGACGGCCGGGAGCGCCCTGGTGAGCCTCCTCTTCGTGGGGATCCTCCAGGAGAAGGGATGCGCCGTGCCGCTGGGCGGCATCCGGGCCCTTCCGGACGCGCTGAGGCGGTACGTGGAGGCACATGGGGGCACCGTCCGCCTGCGCGCCCCCGTGGCGACGATCCGGGTGCGGGAGGGACGCGCCACAGGTGTCCGTCTGGCCGACGGGGAGGAGTTCTCTGCGCGGCACGGGATCGTGGCGAACGTGGAACCCCGCCACCTGTTCCTGGACCTCGTGGGGAGCGAACTCTTGCCCCCCGACTTCGTGGCCGCCGTCCGGAAGTTCCGCTATTCGCGGGTGGCGCAGGTCATGGTGCACGCGGCCCTCTCGGGCCCCCCCGGATTCGACCGCGACGAGCTGCAAAATGCAGGGATCGTCCAGCTGGGAGATTCCCTGGACGAGGTCTCCGGTGCCTTCTCCCAGTGCGTCCGGGGGATCCCACCGGACCGGCCCTTCCTCACCGTGGACAACACATCCGGCTACGATCCCAGCCGGGCCCCCCCGGGACAACACACCCTGTGGTGCTTCGCCCGGGCGCCCGTGTACCCCGGGGGCGCTCCGTGGACCCCCTCCGACCTCGATGCCTTCGCGGACCGGTGCCTCGCGCGGATCGAGGAACATGCCCCCGGGCTCTCCCGCCGGATCCGGGCCCGGCTCCTCCTCTCCCCCCAGGACATCGAACGCATCAACCCCAACATCGTGAACGGGGATCCCGGGGGCGGCGCCGCCACCGTGGACCAGCTCCTCCAGCTGCGCCCGTTCCCGGGCTGGAGCCGGTACCGGACGCCCCTCAAGGGGCTCTACATGTGCGGGCCCGCGACGCACCCCGGGGGAGGCATCTCGGGCGCCTCGGGCCACAACGCGGCCCACGCGCTCCTCGAGGACCTCGCGTCCGGGGGATCAGGGAAAGAGCCCCTGCAGGAAGGATAGGCTCGCCCCCGCGAGCTCCTGCGGGGAGGCGGCCACCGGGCGCCACATCCGCATGGCCTCGGCGAAGCCGGGCGGGGAGGGGATGAACGATTCCACCCCCACCCAGCCGTCGTAGGAGATGGACCGGAGGGCATCCCTCCACTCCGTCCAGGGGACGTGGCCGGAACCCACCGCCCCCCGGTCGTTCTCGCACGCCTGGAGGTAGAACAGCTGGCGTCCCGCCTCCCGGAGCGCCTTCCCCACGGACCTCTCCTCGATGTTCATGTGGAACGTGTCCAGAGCGAGGCCCACGTTGGGCTCTCCGATGCGTTCCAGGAGTTCGATCCCCTGCGCCACGGTGTTCACCAGGGAGGTGTCGTACCGGTTGAGGGGCTCCAGGGCGATGCGTACGGACCGGGAGGCGGCGTACCGTGCCACGAGTGAGAGATGGCGGGCGACCCGGGAGAGCGCCGCGTCCCTCCGGGCGGGGGAAAGGTACCTCACCCGGCCCACGGCGCCGTAGAGTGGACCGGCCACAAGTTCCCCTCCCGAGCCGGCGCAGAGGTCCACGAGCCTCCGGAGGTAGGCGACGCCCGCCCGTTGAATCCTCTCCGAGGGGTTGGAGAGGTCCCGGGGAGGGGAACCACCCCCCACCCAAATGGGGATCATGCGAGGGGGATTCCCCAACCCCTCCCGGATCCGCCGTAGCTCCAGACGGGCGTCCAGGGTGGGGATCTCCAAGCCGTCGTAGCCGAGAGAATGGGCGAGGTCCACGACCCGACCCAGGACCTTCGCAGGGTCGTGGTGGAATATCCATCCACTGACGGCGAATCTCATGGGTCACCCCAGGGGAGGGACCCCCGGATGCCGGAACGGGAACGGGGATAGATAGCTCCCCGGGAGGCCCGGGCCCGGAACCTCGCTCCCGGCAAGGAGGGTACACGGACCGTTTCGCGCGCGGAGACGGGATCCCATGGGTTTGCCTCGACCCCGTCACAACGTTTAAACTCATGTTGTCACTTGACGCGCCATCCCATGACGGAGAATGTCAACCTATCTACCGGGAGCACCGCCCCCGCGGACGGAAAGAGCCTCGCCTCCAATACCATGGGGCTCAGCGCCCTCATCTTCCAGGGGATGGGTCAGGTCTCCCCCATCGGGATCTTCGGAGGCTCCATCCTGGGGGCGGCGGCGTTCGCCATGGGCGCCACCCCCCTTGCGTTCATCCTGGGGATGTTCGCGGCCCTCCTCTCCGCCAACACGGTGTACCAGTACTCCAAGAAGGTCGCCAGCGCCCGGGGCTACTATGGATACGTGGGATACGGGCTGGGACGGGGGACGGCGTTCGTCACCTCCTACCTCTACGTGCTCTACCAGATCGCGAACCTCTGCTTCATCTACGCCTATTACGTCCTCACCTTCTCGCCCACCTTCAATTACGTCTTCGGGACCAACATCCTCAACCGCTACGGACTTCTGTACATCATCCTCATCGGGATCCCCTCTTTCGCCATCATCTACTTCGGCATCCGGCCGTCGTACCTCTCCCAGATGGTCTTCAACTCCATCCAGATCATCTTCGTGGTGGCCATCTCGTTCCTCATCATCGCCACGGTGAAGGACAACACCCTGGCGGTCTTCTCGCCCGCCCAGGTGGGCTGGAACGGAGTCTTCCTGGGCTTCATCACGGGGAGTTACCTCGCCTACGCGGGGTACGGCTCCATCGTCCCGCTGGGCGAGGAGGCAAAGACCCCCCACCGCTCCATCGGCATCGCCACCCTCTCCCTGGTGCTCATCATCAGCGCCCTCTACCTCCTGGGCTCCTATGCCATGGTCGTGGGCTGGGGATACAACCAGATGTCCACCTTCAGCCTCTCCATCTACCCCGGCTTCCAGATCATCTCCCAGCACTTCGGATACGCCCCCACGGTCCTCTTCTTCGTCCTGAACTTCGCCGTGGTCTACCCGGTCTACGTGGGGATGGCCACGGCCGTGACCCGGAACATCTATTCCATGGCGCGGGACGGGTTCCTCCCCCGCGCGTTCTACGGGACCCACCCCCGATGGAAATCCCCCCACCGCGCCCTGGGGCTCGCCCTCCTGCTCTTCTTCCTCATGGCCGGGATCGGCTCCGTGGCGTTCTACTACGCGGAGGGGGGATTCATCAACGGATTCTTCGACCTCTTCCTCTTCTTCGCCACCGCGAGCACCATCTCCACGCTGGCCATCCACTTCCTCGTGAACTCTTCGCTGAGCGTGGTGGGGGACCCCACCACCCGCAGTCCGCTCAAGTACCTCACCCACTACGTCTTCCCCGTGCTCTCCAGCCTCATCGTGGTGGTGGCGGTCTACTATGCCGTCTACACCCTCACCCCCCCGCTGAGCTACAGCCCCATCCTGGTCGCGGTGTTCCTGGTGGCCGCGGTGGCCGCCGCAGGGGCCCTCTGGAGCCGGATCAAGAGGACGGATCTCCGGCACTCCGTGGTCCCCCTCCCTTCCTCTTCCTCCCCGGGGACCGAAGAAGCACAGGCTCCGTGAACTCCCCCCCGGAAGAATGGCCCGTGGATCCGAGAAAGCACTCCACGAGCTCCCCCCTGCCGGTACGGGGCTCCTGATCCGGAAGGGGGAAGGACCCGGAACCGTTGGGGGAGCCCATGGGAACCAGCGAAGCACGCGATGGGCCGCCAGGATCCCACCCAGGGAATCCTCCGGAGCGGGATCCGGTCCTCTTCCGGGGCCTCGATGGTTCCTCCGTTCCCGTCCCATCCAGGGAGTTGGATGAACTTTCGCGGGCCCTCAACGGGGAGATCCTCTTCCCAGGTACGCCGGGGTTCCGCGAGACGTGTGAGATCTGGAACGGGATCTTCCAGAGGGTCCCTGCCGCCCTCGTGAGGTGCCGTGGGACGGCGGACGTGGTCCATGGGATCCGGTTCGCCCGGTCGCACGGGATCCTCACCGCCGTGAAGAGCGGAGGACACAGCGTCACGGGCCATGCCCTCGTGGGGGGAGGGCTTGTTTTGGACCTCTCGCCCATGCGGGGGGTCTGGGTGGACCCCGCGCACCGCGTGGCCCACGTACAGGGCGGAGCCCTCCTCCGGGACGTGGATGCGGAGACGCAGCGATACGGCCTCGCCACCCCCCTGGGGGTGGTCTCCAAGACCGGTGTGGCCGGTCTCACCCTTGGGGGCGGGTACGGACACCTCCGACGGAAGTGGGGACTGACCATCGACAACCTCCTGGGCGCGGAAGTGGTGACGGCGGAGGGAGAGGTCCTCGAGGTGGATGGGGATCACCACCCCGACCTCTTCTGGGCTCTCCGGGGGGGTGGCGGGAACTTCGGGGTGGTGACCCGGTTCGACTACCGACTCCACCCGGTGGGCCCCCGGATCTTCCAGATCTATCGCGCTTACCCCCTCGCCGCGGCGTGGGAGATCGTCCGGACGGCGCGCGAGTTCCTGGTCCACCAGGCCCCGGACGAGATCTCCGCCGAGTTCCAGTTCGCGAAGATACCCTTTGGGGATGCCTTCGATCCGTCGCTCCACGGGAAGCGGGTCGTCCTCCTCCGTGCGGTGCACGCGGGGACCCCGGAGGAGGGGCGGCGGGACCTCCGCCCCCTCCTGGAACTGGGCCCCTTCCTCTACGACCGGAGCGGCGAGATGTCCTACGTGGACCTGCAGAGGTACGTGGATACCGGCCTTCCCAACGGCGGGCGATACTACTCCACGGGGCTCCTCGTGGATCGTCTCGGGGATGACCTCCTGAAGATTCTCTTCGACGAATATTCCCGCGTGGGCTTTGACCAATCCGCCGTCACGGGGATCTGGCATACGGGTGGGGCCATCTCCCGCGTGCCCGTCCCGGCGACCCCATACATCGGCCGCACCGACTCCTTCATGATCGTCATCGACAGCGCCTGGACCGACCCATCGGAGGATCGTGCGCAGATCGCCTGGGGGCGGAACCTGAAGCGACAGCTACTGGAGCGATCCGTGGGAACGGGGGACCGGGGCTACATCAATTTCCAGCCCGGAGAGGACGTCCGGAGCGAAGCAGAGGCAGCCTACGGTGAGAACATAGCCCGGCTCCGTCGGGTGAAACGCCTCTACGACCCCTCCAACTTCTTCCGGAGGAACCACAACATCCTTCCCGAGGAGGGCCCGGCGACGGACCTTCCCTCAACGGGAAGGGACGTTCCTTGACGGGCCGCCAGCCCCTGGGGTCCCCCCCGGAAGACCTTCCAGGCCCATGGGGACCGTTACCTGCAGATGGCCCGACGCCGGGGGCGGGAGACCACCTCGACATCGGTGGCGCGGGGAAGGGTCCCAGCACCTCCTCGGATGGGTCATCGTATTATAGTACTGATATCATACCTGATATTGGTGACACACCATGTGCCAGAACTGTGGATGCGGGCCGAGGGGCGGATGCGGATACTGCGGAAGCGGACGAGAGATGCCCATGGGGCATTCCCACCTGGGGCGACTGGACCAAGAGGACCTCAAGGAATACGCGGCGGATCTGGAGGATGAGCTCCAGCGCGTCCGCCGCCGACTCGAAGGACGCGGGAACCGTCCCGTGGCCTCCGGTTGAAGGGCCTCCACGGACCCACCATGGGCCCCCCACATCCGGAACCGGACGAGGATGGGGGATGCTGCTGCGGTCCTTTCCGGATCCGGTTCATCCCCCCGGGGCTGGTCCGCCCTACCCTTCTCCGTCTCCTCTCCCAGGGGGAACGGACCGGGTTCCAGCTCATGAAGGAGATCTCGCAACGTACCCGTGGGACTTGGGCGCCGGGACCCGCCGCGGTATATCCGGCTCTGCGAGAGCTTGAGTCCCGGGGCTTCGTGGAGAGGGCACCCCCGGGAAAGGGCCGTGCCCGACCGTACCGCCTGACCCGGGCCGGACAAGCCTGCATACGGGACTGGGAGGAGGTACGCGCTAGGGGAGGCCGGGAACTCGCGGTGCTGAGCGAGCTCTGGCGCATCCTGTAGCCCGGGGGCCACTCTCCCCTGGGGATCCTCACCCTTTCGCTTGCCCGACCCTTCCGTGGTTTGGTACGGGAGACCGGCACAGTGGACCTACGAAGTGCGAGAACCCGAATGGTTCCTCGGCTCTTCTCTGTCCCTCAAGGCACGAACCCCGGGGACCACGGATGTTCGTAAGAACCGTCGTAGGGATCGGGTGGGATCCGCGGAGGCGCCCCGCTGGAAGATTCCGATCCACGTAGGCTCGCCAGGGATATTTCCGGGAGATTGTTAAGGCAACGACTTCTCCCGGACCGCGATGGGTTAGGGGGCCATGGTCTCAAGCCCGAGAAAGCTTATCCGTTCGAGGAAGGAGCCCGTGTCCGCCCCTGGGAACAGGCACCCATGAGATTTCCCGAGCGTTTGGATGGCCCCGCGGTCCGGGGCAACGGAATCGTGGGGGACCTGGTCCTCCCCCTCCCCGGAGTGCTCCTTGCTCTCCCTCAATGGTACTCGGATCGTGGGGATTGGACCGGGTCCTTCGCTGGCGTCCTGGAATCCCTTCCCAGCCCCGGACCGATGGTGCGGGCCCTGAGGTTGGGGCAGGGATCCCGACACGTCGACCTCACCCTTCCTGTCCCCACGGCCGAGGTCCTGGGGGGGAACGGAACTTCCCGCCTTGTGGGAAATGGGATCGCGATGGTCCGGTGGCCCGCCTCCCCGGACGAGGTCCAAGAGGTCCGACGGGCGTCGGTGGATCTGGTGATCTGGAGCAATGCCCGACAGTGCATGGCGGACAGCGAAGGGTTCGTCCGGTCCGCCATCGACCTCCGGTCGTCCCTGGGACCATCTCCCGTGGTGTGGGCACCCCGGGTGGCGACCCCGGGTCGGCTTGCGTTCCTCCATTCGCTGGGCATAGACCTCTTGGACACCATCGAGGGAGTTCGAAGGGCCTCAGCGGGCGAATGGGTCTACGCGGAAGCAGAAGACGTCACCCCTGAGATGCGGCTGGATCATGGGCTCTGCAACTGCCGGTCCTGCGTCAACGCGACAGATGGCCTGGAACAACGGGTGGGGCATGTGCTCCATCAGTACCAGCAGGAGGAGGCCAGGGTCCGCTCGTACCTTGCGGCCCGGCGCCTCAGGGAGCTGGTGGAGATCCGGGCTGGACCCGAGCCCCGGCGGGGGGAGTGGCTCCGGCACGCCGACACACTGGGGTTCGACTTCCTGGAGCAGCACGCCCCCGTGGTGGGCCATGGGACCCGCCCGTACGGTACCCGCGAATCCCTGGGACGGCCGGAAGTGCAACGCTTCGTGCGCCGGTTCCTGGAGCACTACGCCCCTCCACCGGCGAAGAGAGTCTTGGTCCTGGTTCCGTGCTCCTACACGAAACCCTACGCCTCCTCACCCACCCATCGAAAGTTCTCCCGGTGCCTTGCCAGCGCGGGCCGGGCGGACCTGGCCCACGTGGTCTCGGTGACCTCCCCGCTCGGCCTGGTTCCGCGGGAGCTCGAGTCCGTCTATCCGGCCCGCCACTACGACATCCCCGTCACCGGCTCCTGGGATGAGGTGGAGCGGGATCGGGTCCGGGAAGCCCTCCGTTGCATTCGGGAGCGTGGAAAGTATACCCGCATCTTGGTCCATCTGCCTACGCACGAGTACCGTTGGCTTTCCGACGCACTCCCGGAATCGGATGCGGTCCGTTGGACCGTGAGTGGCGAGCGAACGACGGCACCCGACTCCCTCGCGACCTTGACCCGTGAGGCCAGGAACGCGGGCCTGGATGCCCCACCTGGGATCGGACCGATGCTGGTAGTGCGCCAGGAACTCGAGAGTATCGCGCGCTTCCAATTCTCCGCCCCCATCGCCAGCCACCTTTTCGAAGGCC
>JAJZYH010000005.1:70253-76751 GCA_021798195.1 Thermoplasmata archaeon | reverse complement strand
CCAACGGGATGGTGGTGACCATCTCTCTCGCCGGGGCCCCTCTCGTCATCTCCTACTCCCCCTACGTCTTCGTGGGCCTCGTCCTCCTGGCGGTGGTCACCGCCGTCACCGTGTCCCTGTGGTACCAGACGCGTCGGCTCCGAAGGGGACGCCCGCCCCCCCCGGAACCGGAGGACGAGGAACCGCCCGGAGAGGAAGGGTCCCCTGCCGAAGATCTTCCCCGCAACGCCCGATGAAACCCGGGCCCATGTCCCGGGCCCTCAGGACGGCGAAGGGCTCCGGGGGTCGGTGGGTTCCCGTTCCTTCGCCCCGGGGTCTTCGAGGGACGGGTCCTCGTGGATCTGCGCACGGAGCTTCCCCAGAAGACGCGCCGCGCGGTAGTAGCTATGCTCCTGGAGCAAACGGGTCATCTGGCGGATGAGGGCGGCGGCGGGGCGCACGTCCCTTCCCCGGGCGAGCTGCCCCCGCAGGATGCGGCTCATGCGGAGGAGTTCCTTCGCCAGGAGGGGGCCCACACCCTCCAGAAGGGAGGCGAGGGCGAGGTTGAGCTGCTCCTCTGAGTAGGAGCGTCCCCGGGATACGGCCCCCTCCAGGGCCTCGTCCATCAGGGACCGGGCGGTGTCCACGTTCCCTCCCATGCCCTCCACCTCCTCCCGGAGGTGATCCACGCGATCCCAAAGGGTGGCGAGGGGTCCCAGAGTCTCTTCCAGGCGGGCCACTTCGCCCTCCGCCCGTCGGAGGCTCCTCTGCGCTTCCGCGAGGTCTCCCCGGTCCAGTCGGGCGAGTCCCTTCCGGAGGTCGTCGTCCGGCTGCGGAGGGGATCCCAGGAACCTCTGGAGCACCCCCCGTCTCCGGGCAATGTCCTCCAGGCGCTTCTGGAGTTCCGTCTGGAGGAAATCTCGAAGCGCCCTCTCCAGCCGTTCCCGCGCTTCCCGCGGGTCCGACGCCCGAAGTTCCCCGGCCCGGATCTCGTCGAGCCGCCGTTCGAAGCGCTGGACGTCGAGGGAGGCCCGTCTACCGACCTGAAGGAGCGCGAGGATCCGCTTCTCGAGGGCATCCCGCCCCCCCGGGTCCGGATCTCCCGAGGGACCGGTGGCGCTGCGCCTTGGAGCGGGGAGCGGCGCGGGTCCTGCCTGCCCAGAGGGGATGAGGTCCCTGCCGGGAACGGCTTCCGCTAGGAGGTCCGCCTCTTGCCCGGTGGAATGGGCCATGAGCTCCTTGAAGACCTCCTCGAAGCGGGCGTCGGGCCCGCCCTCCAGGAGCGCCCCTTCGGCCGGCCAAAGGTCCCGGGGAAGACCACAGGACGGGCAGGCGACCTGACCCTCCGGCAGGGGAGCGCCGCAGATGGGGCAACCCGTTCCAGTGGCCGCGTTCATCCGGGGCGGGGCCCTCCGCGGCAGGTTGGTCGTAGGGAGAGCCGTTGGCCCGGCGTCGACCCGTTCACGTACTCAAAGACCCCTCGTCCCCACATCATCCTTTCTCCCAGGCCGGGGGGACCTCGCCGGGCCGGTCCCTTTCGCCGGGAGGGAGGGGGGTGCCAGGTGACGTCGGGCCGAGGGGGTGGGATCATACGTCCCCCGGAGGACACGAGGACCCACCTCCCGGGAGGGCGCGGACTCCGGTGGTTCCCTCCGCCGGCAGATGGGGCATCGGAACCCCTTTCCCCGACCCAGGGAGCCCATCCGGTGGCCGCACTCCCGGCAGACGGGGTTCGCGATCTTGTGGGTCCGGGGGACCGTCCGGATCACCTGGATGCGTTCCAGCCTCAGGGAAAGGCCCTCCCCCCCGGGACGGGACCCGAAGCTCCCCCAGACCCGGACCCGATCCCCCACGCGAAGTCCCCGCACCACCGGGGGAAGGGTCTTCGTCGCCTCGAAGGCCACGCAGGGGATGATCCCACCCCGGTCCTGGACCTCGAGGACCACATGGCCCCCGGGGCGGGAGACCGGTTCCGAGGCGACCCAGCCGTGGAGCCAACCCGCATCCCCCGGGAGCGCCTGGGTGGAGACGCGGGGAGCCCAGTGGTCCCCCGTCCCCTGGTTCGTGGCGAACAGGAGCCATCGGTCCACGGGCTCGCTCCGGATCTCCCGCAACACCTGGGGGAGGCGGCGAGGGGAACGGGCGCGAAGGCCCAGGAGGATGGGACAGGGGGTGTGGGGAGTCACGAGGAGCCGCCGGGTGAGGGGATCGTACGAGTGGAAGGTCTCGGGAAAGCGCCGGGCCACCTCCCGGACGCTTCCGGGATCCACCTCCCGCCGGGGCTCGGACCAGCGGGCGGGGGCGCGGTAGGCGAGGAGCTCCCAGGTGCGCCGGCGCGCGGGCCAGCTCAAGACGGCGCTCGCACCCACCACGCCCTGGCCCGACCGGTAGGCTGCGACCCGCGCGGAGGGGACGCCGGCCAGGAACTCCCAGACGGCGTGGGGGTCCACGATCTCCCGGACGGCCCTCCAGTAGAGGTCCGGCGGAAGGGAGGTCCGGCACGCCACGAGGGCCGGATCGGTGCGTGGGTCTTCCCAGCGCGATTCCCGGTGGAGCACCCGGAGCCCCGTCTCCCAGATCTCCTCCTCCTCCCGGGGGGTGAGGGGACTTCCCCGGGAGTACGCCGTCACCGGCTCCCCCGCGATCTCACCGATGGTCCACGGGGTCCCCCGGCCGTGTCCCAGGCGGACGCCCAGCGCCCCGTTGCCCCGGGTCTTTCCCGGGGCGTTGGGATTCAGGCGGACGAGGCGGGGCCATCCGAGGACGTCATAGCCCCGGGCCTCGCGGAGGAATTCGGTGAGGACCCAGGTGGTGCACCCCCCCCGCGGGGAATCGGTGTCGTCGAATCCGATCCACATGGACCCTCCGGGGCCCTTTCCTCCCCGGCCCCTTCCCCCGGAGGTCCTAGGTCAGCGCGTCGACGAGCTTCTGGTACCGGGGAAGGTTCGTCGCGAGAGAGATGTCGGTGGTCGCGGGGGCCTTCTCCAGCGTGGGGAGCACCGTCTGGTCCAGCGAGGGGAGCCTCCGGTCCTCCGGAGCTCGGTAGATCATCCCGATGGGGATCCGGCCGGCTTCCATGATCTCGAGGCAGGTGGAGAACGCCCGGGACCGGTCCGCGGCGTCATAGCCCGCGACCGACGTGACGTTCTGCACCTTCTCCCGCCAGAGCTTGTAGGTGTCGTTGTAGGTGACGCACGGGGAGAGCATCTCCACGAAGGCGAACCCCTTGCGTTCCCGGTTGAACTTGAGGGCCTCGGTGAGGAGCTGGGCCGCCCCCTTGGGGTCGCCGGAGAACCCCCGGGCGATGAACGACGCCGAGGGGATGCTCAGCGCGGTGAGCACGGCATCGAAGGGGGACTCCACGTTCCCGCGGTATCCCACGGGGGCCGTGGGGGAGGCCTGCCCCTTGGTGAGGCCGTAGGTCTCGTTCATCATGACGACGTAGACGAGGCTCACGTTCTTCTTGAGGGCGTGGATGAAATGGCCCATGCCGATGGCGTAGCCGTCCCCGTCGCCGCCCGCGGCGATCACCGTGAGCTTGGGGTTCGCGAGCTTCACCCCCACCGCGTTGGCCAGGAGGCGCCCGTGGAGGGAGTGGAAGCCGTAGCCGTCCATGAAATTGTGGATCCCGCCCGAACACCCGATCCCGCCGATGAGGACGGTCTCCTCGAGGGGCACCTTGAGATCGGAAAGGCTCTTCTTGATGGAGGCGAGGACCCCGAAGTCCCCGCAGCCGGGGCACCAGGTGGGGGGGACGGGCTTCACGTGCTCGGTCATGGGGTGCCTCCCGACCGTCGGACCTCCCCGACGATCTCCTCGGCAAAGAACGAATCTCCGTCGTACTTCCGGATCGACCGGAGCTTGGGGGAGGGGAGGTACTGCTGGATGAGCATCTTCAGCTGACCCATGTAGTTATGCTCCACCACGTAGGCCACGTCCACGGACTCGAGGAATGCCTGGAGGCTGTCCACCGGCACCGGCCAGAGCGTCCGGGCCTGGTAAAAGCGGGTGGCCACCCCCTCCTTCTTGAGGAGGCGCTGGGCCTCCCGGATGGGCCCGTACGTGCTTCCGAACCCGATGAGACCGATCCGGGCCTTCTCGTCCCCGAAGAACCGGGGAGGGGGGAGGTCCGGACGAGCGAGCTCCAGGCGCCCCATCCGCTTGGCCATCATCTTCCTCCGGTTCTCCCGGTTCACGGAGACGTGCCCCCATTCGTCATGCTCGTTCCCGGTGGTCTGTCCCTCGCCGCCGGGCGTGCCGGGCACGGCGCGGGGCGAGATCCCGTCGGGGGTGAATTCGTAGCGCTTGTACACCGCCATCCCCTCGATGTCCCGGGCGGTGAGGAGCTTTCCCCGGTCGATACGCACCCGGGAGAGGTCGAAGCGGGGCCCGGTCTGGGCGTTCTCGCTGAGCGCCTGGTCCAGGAGAAGGATCACGGGAAGCTGCCACTTCTCCGCCAGGTTGAGGGCCGTCACCGTGAGATCGAACGTGTCCTGGGCATCCCCGGGCGCCAGGACGAAGCGGGGGAACTCGCCGTGGGAGGAGAAGACCACGTGGAGGAGGTCGGATTGCTCGTGGCGGGTGGGCTCTCCCGTGGAGGGCCCCACCCGTTGGCAGTCCACCACGACGATGGGGATCTCCGCCTCCCCCGCATGTCCGATCCCCTCGGTCATGAGGGAAAGCCCCGGTCCGCTCGTGGCGGTCATGGCGCGGGCGCCCGCATAGGCCGCCCCCATGGTCATGTTGATGGCGGCGAGCTCATCCTCGGCCTGGCGCACCACCCCGTCGAACTGGGGAAGATAGCGCTGCAGGGCCTCCATGATGGGAGTGGCCGGTGTGATGGGGTACCCGGCGAAGAACCGCCCGCCCCCCACGACGAACCCCAGGGCACAGGCCTGGTTCCCGGTGGTGAGGATGTGGTCCTTGGCCGCCCCATCCTCGACGGTGAGGAGGGGGTCCTTCCCGATCTGGTCCAGCGCCAGCTGCCGGCCGAGGTCGAACGCCTTCAGGTTCCGCTCCAGCGCATCTCCCCCCCGACGGCCGAACCGGGCCGAGATCACCGCCCGGGCGGACGCGGCGTCCAGGCCCATGATGAGCGACAGGGCGCCGTAGGCCACGGTGTTCTTGAACAGCCCGTTCCCCACCTTGCTCGCGGCGGTGACGGAGAGGGGCAGGACGTGCACCCTCTCTCCGGAGACCTTCACCTGCCCCTGATCGCCCAGGAGGATGCCCCCCGAGACCAGGTGGTTCTGGCCGATCCGCGCCGCCTCGTCATCGAACGCCACCACCAGGTCCTCCTTCCACTTCTGGGACCAGGTGGGTTCCACCGAGGCGCGCATCGACGCGTCGGCGTGGCCCCCCCGGATCCGGGAGAGGACGTTCCGGGAGGTGTAGACGTAGAGCCCCCGCGTCCGGAAGTAATGGGCCAGGAGATCGCTCACGGTGAGCGTCCCATCCCCTCCCTGGCCGCCGATCATCACCGAGACGTCGTGGAGGACGGGAGCAGCGGGCCTCGAGGAACCCAGTTGTTCGCCGGACGCAGGGACCAGAGTATGGGCTTCGGGTGTGGTTGCCATCGCCAGGAACGCGAGGTCCGTGAACGGCCCTTCGCGGCGGGGCACGGAGGCGGACCTCCGTATTTAAGCGTGGGGTGAACGCGCGATGGGAGAGTGTGCGCCGACCTTTCCCGGCGCCGTACGTTAGCATTTCTCGTTGTCACCTTATGGGGCCGGAGCCCTTCCCTCCCGCTGCCGCCATGTCCCCCTCGGATCCCTCTCCGCCCTTGGTGGAGGATTACCACGCCGAGACCCGGAGCGGCCGTTCCCTGCCGGATCGCATCCTCTTCTGGGACGAGACCCTCCGGGATGGGGAGCAGATGCCCGGGGTCCATTTCACCCCGGAGGAGAAGCTCCGCATCGCCGAGAAGCTCTCGGAGGTGGGGGTCTCGGTGATCAACGGGGGGATCCCCGTGGTGAGCCCCGAGGAGGCGGCGAGCGTCCGCCGGATCGCCGAAGCCGGCCTCCGGGCGAAGATCCTCGCGGCCGGCCGGACGCTCCCGGCCGACGTGGAGGCCATCATCAATAGTGGCGCGACCCACGCGGCCCTCTTCGTGGCAGCCTCGGAGGTCCACATGCGCTACAAGCTGCGCATGTCCCGCGAGGAGGTGATCGCCGCATCGGTCCGCTCCGTGGGCCGGGCCCACGAGGCCGGGCTCCATGTGGCCTTCGTGACCGAGGACACGGTGCGGGCCCCCCTGGACTTCCTCGAGAAGCTTTACCGGGCCGCCCGGGAGGCCGGAGCCGACCGGCTCGTGGTCAGCGATACCGTGGGCGTGATGACCCCCCTCACCTTTCGCTGGTTCCTGCGCGAGTTCCGGCGGCGCGTGGGACCCGGGGAACTCTCGGTCCATTGCCACAACGACTTCGGGCTCGCCACGGCGAACACCCTGGCCGCCCTGGAGGAGGGGGTCCCGGTCCCGCACGTCTGCGTGAACGGGCTCGGGGAACGGGCGGGGAACAC
>JAJZYH010000005.1:0-70153 GCA_021798195.1 Thermoplasmata archaeon | reverse complement strand
GGGAACTCTCGGTCCATTGCCACAACGACTTCGGGCTCGCCACGGCGAACACCCTGGCCGCCCTGGAGGAGGGGGTCCCGGTCCCGCACGTCTGCGTGAACGGGCTCGGGGAACGGGCGGGGAACACTGCCCTCGAGGAGGTCGTCATGGCCCTCGAGGTCCTCTACGGGGTGCGGACCGGCATCCAGACCGAGAAGCTCTACGAACTGAGCCGCCTCGTGGAGGAACTGTCGGGGATCCCCCTTCCCCCCAACAAGGCGCTCGTGGGATACAACTCGTTCTCCCATGAGGCGGGGATCCACACTCACGGGATCCTCCGCCACACCCTCACGTATGAGCCTCTGCAGCCCCAGCTGGTGGGCCGGGAACGGCAGCTGGTCCTGGGAAAGCACACCGGGAAGGCCGCTCTGGTGGAGAAGCTCCGGGAGGCGGGGATCCGCGCCACCAGCGAGGATGTGGATCGACTGCTCACCCTGGTGAAATCCGATACGGAGGGCCGGGGGAAGGGGGATGTCCGGGAGCTCATCCGCCGCCATCGGTTCCACTTCGAGCATCCCGGGCTCCCGGACGAGGAGCTGTGGGAGATCGCCCGAAAGGCGGGCCTCCCCGCCAAGCCCAAGGAGGCCCCCTCTCCTCCCGCTCCATGAGGTGACACATGTCGACCCGGTCGCTGGCGGATGCCGCCCACGAGACGAACACGGAGGCCCCTTCCCATGGCCAGACCCTGGCGCAGAAGATCCTCGCCCGGGTGAGCGGCGTGGATGCCCCGGTGCCGGGCCAGATCGTGGAGGGCGCCGTGGATCTCGCCATGGGGCACGAGCAGGCGGCGCAGGCCGTGCTCCCGTTCCACCAGATGGAGGCGCCCCGCATCTGGGACCCCTCGCGGGTCGTCATCGCCATCGACCACTGGGTGCCGGCCTCCACCGAGGGGGCCGCAAAGCTCCACCAGATCCTCCGCCACTTCGCGGCGGAAGAGGGCATCACCAACTTCTACGACGTGGGGCGCCACGGGATCTGCCACCAGGTCCTGGCCGAGGATGGTTGGGTGGTCCCGGGCGATCTGTGCGTGGGGACCGACTCCCACACCAACATGCTGGGCGCCATGGGGGCGTTCGCGGTGGGGATCGGCCCCACCGAGTTCGCCGCGGTCCTGGCCACCGGGCGGATCTGGCTCAAGGTCCCTCCCACCATCCGGGTGGAAGTAGAGGGGACCCTGGGGAAGGGGGTCTACGCCAAGGACCTCATCCTGCGCATCATCCGGGAGGTCCGCTGCGACGGGGCGCGCTACAAGGCCGTCGAGTTCCAGGGGCCCACCATCTCCCGTCTGTCCATGTCCGAGCGCTTCACCCTCTGCAACATGACCACGGAGATGGGGGCCAAGGCGGGCATGGTGGCTCCGGACGCGACCACCCGCGAATTCCTCCAGCCCATCGCAAAGCATCCGATGCACCCGTTGACCCCGGATGCCGACGCCAGCTACGAACGGACCATCTCCCTCGATGTGGATGGCATGGAGCCCCAGGTGGCCTGCCCCTATTCTCCCGACAACGTCCGCCCCATGAGCGAGATCGTGAAGGAGCACGTGAAGGTGAACCAGGTCTTCCTGGGATCGTGCACGAACTCCCGGATGGACGACCTGCGGATCGCGGCGCGCATCTTCCGGGGGGAGAAGGTGCACCCCGGGGTCCGCTTCATCGTGTCCCCCGCCTCCACCGCCATCTACCGGCAGTGCCTCAAGGAAGGCCTGGTGGACCTCTTCACGGAGGGGGGAGCCGTCTTCACCAACTCGAGCTGCTCCGCGTGCTTCGGCGGGAACATGGGGATCCTGGCCCCCGACGAGGCCTGTGCCTCGAGCTCCAACCGGAACTTCCCGGGCCGGATGGGGGCGAAGGAGGCCCGGATCTACCTCATGTCCCCGGCGGCCGTGGCCCTCACCGCCATCCGGGGGGAGATCTCCGACCCCCGGGAGGTCCTGCCATGAAGGAGCTCCTCGAAGGACGGGTGTGGTGCCTGGGGGACGAACTGGACACGGACCAGCTCATCGCCGGGAAGTACCTCACCATCATCGACCCGCAGGAGCTCAAGAAGCACGTCCTGGAGAACGTGGACCCCCGCTTCTCCCGGGAGGCCCGCCCGGGGGACATCCTCATCGGCGGCGAGAACTTCGGCTGCGGCTCCTCCCGGGAGCACGCCCCGCAGGCGCTCAAGGCGGTGGGCCTCGCGGCGGTGGTGGCCAACTCCTTCGCGCGGATCTTCTACCGGAACTCCATCAACATCGGGCTGCCGGCCATCGAGGTCCCGGGGGTCCGGTCCCTGTTCCGCCCGGAGGACATCGCCCGGATCGACCTCCCCGGGGGCCGCATCCAGAACGTGACCACGGGGGAGGAGACGCGCTTCCCGCCGCTCCCGGACCACATCCTGGGGATCCTCCGCGCGGGGGGCCTCGTGGAGAAGGTGCGGCAGGAGCTCCGGGGGGCGTCGACCTCCCCCCGGGAGGGGCTCGCGTGAGCGGACGGACCTACGACGTGGTCCTCCTGCCGGGGGACGGCACCGGCCCGGAAGTGATCCGGGAGGGCCAGAAGGTCCTGGAGGCGCTCCAGGAGGATGGCGTCTCGCGCCTGCGCTTCACCCCGGTGGCGGGCGGGGCCCAGTACTACCAGTCGCATGGGACGGAATGGGAACCGGGGGGAGAAGCGCGAGCCCGCCAGGCCGACGCGATCCTCCTGGGGGCGGTGGGATGGCCCGGGGTCTCCCTTCCCGACGGGAACATCGCCGGTCACGGCCTGGTCCTGGGGATGCGGTTCGGGCTGGACCTTTACGCCAACATCCGGCCCTGCCGCCTCTATCCCGGGGTGCTCCACCGGATCGGGTCGGAGTTCAAGCAGGTCTGGTCCCCCCAGGACGTGGACATGGTGATCTTCCGGGAGAATACCGAAGGGCTCTACACCCCGGCGCACGGGACCCTCAGCCGGGGCGGGTCCACCGAGGTGGCCATCGACAACCGCATCATCACCCGGAAGGGCTCGGAGCGGATCATCCGCCGGGCGTTCGAAGCGGCCCGGCGACGCCCCCGCGGAGCCCCGGAGGACGGGGTGAAACGGGTCACCTGCGTGGACAAGGCCAACGTCCTTGCGGGGTGCCGGTTCTTCCGCGAGGTGTTCTCCGAGGTGGCCCGGGAGTTCCCCGACATCGAGACGGAGTTCTCCTATGTGGATGCCTTCGCCCAGTGGCTCGTCCGCCAGCCCGCCCACTACAACGTGGTGGTCACCACGAACATGATGGGGGACATCGTCACCGATCTCGCGAGCGTCCTGCAGGGAGGGATGGGATTCGCCGCCGGCGGGAACGTGGGGGACCACCATGGCATGTTCGAACCGGTGCACGGCTCCGCCCCCAAGTACGCGGGGAAGAACCAGGTGAACCCGTTCGCCACCTTCCAGGCGGCGATCCTCATGCTGGAATGGCTCGCGGAGCGGCACCATGACGAGGGGCTCCGATCCGATGCCCAGCGCTTGGAACGGGCGGTAACGGAGACCCTCCAGAGCGGACGCGCCCGCACCTACGACCAGGGGGGCACGGCCCGTACCTCCGACGTGGGGGACCGGGTCGTGGAGGCCCTCCGGGGAGGGACCCCGTGAGCGGTCGCCGGGTCGCCCTCGTGGGGGGCGGGCTTTCCGTCTTCGGGGTGCGGGCCGCCACGTGGGGAGAGCTCGTCCAGGAGGCGGGACGGGCGCTCTTCGCGCGGCTCCCCGAACTCGCGGGGAAGGACGTGGACAGCCTCTTCGTGGGAGCGGCCCAGCCCGAACGGTTCGCCTTCCAGTCCCACGTGGCGCCCCTCGCGGCGGAGCTCCTCGGGCTGCGTCCCTGGAAGGTGGTCCAGAGGACGGAGCTCGCGTGCGCATCGGGGCAATCGGCGATCCGGAGCGCCTACGCGGCCATCGCGGCCGGCCTCTCCGACGTGGCGGTGGCGGTGGGGGTGGAGAAGATGAACCTCCCCTCCATGGCCGAGGCCAACACCTCCATGGCCGACGTCCTGGACCGCCCGTGGGATGGCGTCCAGGGGGCGACCGCCCCGCCGTTCTTCGCCATGTGCGCCCAGCGTCACATGAAGGAGTTCGGGACCACGCCGGAACAGATGGCCCGGGTGTCGCTCAAGAACCACGCCTTCGCCAACTCGAACCCCACGGCCCAGTTCTACGAGAAGCGGTTCACCCTGGAGAAGCTCCAGAAGCTTCCCATGGTGGCCCCTCCCCTGCGCCTCGGGGACTGCTCTTCCATGACCGACGGGGCCGGGGCGGTCCTCCTGGTGGGGGAGGAGCTGGCGCGCCGCTACACCGACACTCCCGCCTGGATCGCGGGGACCGCGCAGAGCACCGACTTCCACAACCTGGCGAACCTCCCTTCCCTCACGGAGTGGGGGGCGCTCCGCCGTGCGGGGCAGGAACTCTACCGGACGAGCGGACTGGGGCCCGGGGACATCGACTTCGCCGAGCTCCACGACTGCTTCACCATCTCGGAGATCATCGAGTACGAGGACCTGGGCTTCTGTCCCAAGGGTTCCGGTGGCCGCTTCATCGAGGAGGGGGAGAGCGAACTGGGCGGACGCGTCCCGGTGAACCCCCGGGGGGGCCTCCTGGGCTGCGGCCACCCCCTCGGGGCCACCGGGATCGCGCAGGCCGTGGAGGTCCTGGACCAGTTCCAGTCCCGCGTCCCCCCGGCCCGGCGGGTGGCGGGGGCCGAGGTGGCCATGGTCCACAACCTCTCGGGGAGCGCCAACGTCCACTCACTCATGCTCTACCGGAGGGGGAACTGATGGCGGCCACGGCATCTTCCCCGGCCCAGCGCCCGGAGGTCTCTTCCACGCAGGAGGCCAGGACAGGGGCCTCTCCCCCCCAGGGCGCCGGGGGCGAGCCTCCCCAACGGACTCCCTTCCTCCTGGACTTCTATCCCCTCGAGGATGCCCATCATACCCGGATCTCCCGCTTCTTCGACGAGCTCCGGGCCGGGCGGTTCGTCACCACATGGTGCCCCCGGGACCAGAAGCTCCTCTGGCCCCCCCGGGTGGTCTGCCCTGACTGCCACGGGGAGGACCTCTCCTGGAAGGAGCTTCCCCGGTCGGGGCATCTCTACGCGTTCAGCGCGGTCCTCGCCGGCGCCCCGCTGGGGATGGAATCCCAGGTCCCCTTCGTGGTGGGGCTGGTGGAGCTCCAAGGCGTGCCCCTGCGGATCTTCTCGCGCATCGCCCCGGCGACCTACGACCGCCTGGAGATCGGCGATCCCGTGGAACTCGAGACGTACCCGGTCCCCGGGGACCGGGTCTTCTTCCGGTTCCGGCCCACGTCGCCCCGATAGCCTCTGCGCGCACCCGCGGACACGGACGACGGATGCCATGGGAGAGGGGAGATGGAGTTGTCGCACCGCCGGACGGAATGGAACCGATTCCCAAGCATTCTCTGACGCACAGTATAAATACCACTCCTAATCTCGCGCGGCCGTCCCGGGCCGGCAGCTCCGGGGGATTCAATGGGGGAAGCGGAGACAGAGCGCGTGGGCTGGTGGCGGAAGCACGGCCTCACCGCCACGATCCTCGTGGTGGCGGCCCTCGTGGCGTTCCTCATCCGGACCGTCTGGGCCTATCAGCTCATTCAACAGTGCAACATCTACTTCTGCTTCGCCGGGGGGTCCGACTCGTTCTACCACGCCCGGGTGATGGAGTACATCATCCAGAACCATTCGAACCTCATCCGGGACCCCCTCCTCCACTATCCGGTGGGGGCCATCAACCCCCGGGAGCCGCTCTTCGACTGGATGAACGCCATCCTGGGGATCCTCCTCGCCCCGTTCTTCGGCGGGAGCGCGATCCGGGCCGGGATGTGGGTCCTGGAGATGCAGGACCCGCTGTGGGCCGCCCTGGGCGTCTTCCCGGTGTACTTCCTGGGCCGGGAAGTGAGCTCCCGGAGCATGGGGCTCGTGGCGGCGGTCCTCTACCCGTTCATCGTGGGGAACATCGAGAGCACGGTGGCCACCTACTCGAACTACCTCCCGTTCTACGGGTTCTTCGTGGTCCTCACCCTCGCCCTCTACATCCATTCCGTGAAGCTCTCCGGTACCCGGCGCTGGGTGGAGAACTACCGCTCCCCCCGGTCCATCTGGCACGGGTTCACGCAGTTCCTGCGGGTGGAGCGCAATAGCGTCAACTGGTCCATCTTCACCGGGGTCGTGCTGGGTGCTTCCATCCTGGCGTGGCAGGGATACACCTACGTCATCGCCACCATCGTGATCTTCTACGCCATCACCCTCATCATCGAACGGGTCCGGCGGGTGGACTCGTTCGGCCTCTTCGTCTCCACCCTCATCGTGGGATTCGTGGGCTTCCCCATGGCGATGCCCTACTACTACGTCCAGCAGGAGTTCGCGTTCTGGTTCACCGTCCCCCTGCTCATCTTCTTCGGCGGGCTCCTGTTCACCATCCCCTTCCTCATGCTCCGGGACACCCCCTGGGTGGTCTCGGTCCCCGTGCTCTTCGGGAGCCTCGCCGGGGCCGGCGGGCTCCTCTACGTCTACAACAAGGGCTACTTCAACGCCGTCCTCACCGGCCAGGGCTACTTCGTGAAGACGCTCATCTACAGCACCGTCGCGGAGGCGCAGGCTCCCAGCTTCGATGCGCTCATCGTGAGCTACGGGGTGGTGACGTTCTTCCTCGCGTTCGTGGGGCTCGCGTTCTTCCTCGCGTATCTCTACAGCTTCCGGTTCCGCCGGGAACACATCTTCATGGTGGTCTTCGGCCTCCTGGGCATCTACCTGCCGGTCTCGGCGGCCAAGTTCTTCCTCCTGGGCTCGCCCGTCTTCGCCCTCCTGCCCGCCGAGGTGCTCGTGTTCGCCCTGGGGCGCATGGGGTACCCCCAGCTCCGCCGGAACATCGTGTCCCTGGGGAGCCAGGGAGGCTGGTGGTCCGCGTTCCGCCGCTCGGTGAAGGTCCGGCATCTCGTGGTGGTGTTCATCGTCATCGGGGTGATCCTCCCCAATGCGTGGTACGCCGTCGACGCGGGCATCCCCTACAACGTGAAGTCCCAGTACAACCAGCAGATCGTCGACACCATCCCGTCCTTCCTGCAGCCGTCCGCCGCGAACCAGTCGGGCTATTACCTGGGGGCCGCCGGCATCCAGACCGACACCCCCCAGCAGTACGACGAAGCGGGGTACAATTGGTTCGCCACGCAAGATACGCAGCTCCCTCCGGCCCAACGTCCCGCCTTCATCAGTTGGTGGGACTACGGGTTCCAGGCCGTCGACGAGGGGCAGCATCCCACCGTGGCGGACAACTTCCAGGAGGGGATCGACCCGGCGGGGAACTTCCTCCTCGCCCAGAACGAATCCCTGGCCATCGGGGTCCTCGCCACGGACCTCCTCTATTCGGAGGAGCACGTCACGGGCCTCCCCTACCTGCCCGCGGGGCTCAACGAGCGCCTCGCCGCGGACGGGGTGAACCTCACGCTCCTGCACACCTATCTCGCCAACAACTCCCAGGACGTGGGCATCGTCCTCGCCCATCCCAGCATCTACGGACAGTTCGACCCGAGCCACCTCGACGCCGAGAACGCCATGTACGACGTGGTGAGCAACTACCTCGCGAGTACGCTCTCGGAGAACGGCGTGGTCCGGGTCTACCAGGACGTCCAGACCTACACCGGCTGGAGCATCCGCTACGCCATGGTGGACAGCCGCCTCTTCCCCACCTCCGGGTCCAACACCGGGATCTACTACGCGCCCGCGGACCTCACCGACCGGGTGATCAGCCCGGGCGGAGTTCCCACCCAGTACTTCCAGGTCTACGTGACCGGGTCCAACGGCAACACCTACCCCTTGGGGGGCCAGCCCTCCACGGTCCAGGTGGGGAATCCCCAGATCGTCTACTACGCCCCGTTCTACAACAGCATGATCTATCGGATCTTCGTGGGGTACAACGGGACGGACGTGGGGGCGGGGAGCGGGATCCCCGGCCTCTCGCCGGGGCTCTCCACCTCGAACCCGGAGCCCGGATGGATGCTCCAGCATTTCGTCCTCGCGTACCGGACCGCCTACTGGTGCCCCTACACCGACTACCAGGCCCATCCCAACTGCTTCGTTCCGGTGAACCTGAACACGGCCCTGGATTACCAGAAGGCGAACAACGGGACCGCGGATACCTCCCCCCTGCAGTACTACAGCGCGGGGGAGACGTTCCTGGAGTACTATCCCGGGGCCACGATCCAGGGGCAGGTGGTGAGCTCCACGGGTGTGCCGGCACCGGGGGTCCGGGTCACGGTGCTGGACTCGTGGGGGATCCCGCACATGACCACGGTGACCGGGCCCGACGGCCGCTACAGCCTCCTTGCCCCACCGGGGAACGTGACCCTGGTGGCGAGCTACGGCGCCCTCCAGGGGCTCACCCAGACGGGGGCGAACGTGCTCACCGAGGTCAACATGACCGTCCCCAGCTACCTCGCCGAGACCTACGGCTCTCCCCCCCTAGAGGTCCCTATCGTCCTCAAGACGGGCAGCGTGAGCGGGACCATCTACTGGAACCTCGCCAACAGCCCCACCTACAGCTCCACCGTGGACGAGGTGATCCCGGGGATCAACGTGACCCTCTCCAACGGCCTGGGCCTCACCTACCGCACCGTCACCGACGCCAGCGGGACCTACGATCTTACGGGGGTGACCCCCGGAAGCTACAACGTGACCCTGCGGCTGGGCACCATCTCCTTCCCCCAGTCCCCGGTCTCCGTGGGGACAGGGGCTGCCGTGACTCAGAACGAGGGTCTCACACCGGCCCATGTCGCCGGCGCGGTCCAGTACGGGAATGGCCGGCCGGCCGCGGGGGTCACAGTGACGCTGACCCCTCTCTCCACAGCGGGCCCCCCCTCCACGGTCACCACCAACGGGGCGGGGAACTTCACCGTGAGCCCCATCCTTCCCGGGAACTATTCGGCGGTCGCCTTGGGTCCCAATGGCTACAGTTCCGCGCCCCAGACCGTGAGCCTCCTCAAGGAGGGCCAGAATGCCACGCTCTCACTCACCCTCTCGCTCCCGGTGGAGGTCCGCATGGTGGTGCTCTACCAGGGTCGGCCCGTCCCCAACATCCCCGTGCGGTTCGACCCCATCCCCAACGCCCCCAACGCCACGGCCGTCTTCCTGACCAACGGGAGCGGCGTCGTGACGGCCCGCCTGGGGTTGGGGAACTGGTCCGTCTACGCCATGGGGGCGGAGAACGGGACCTGGCTCGCCGGCATCGGCAACGTCGCCCTGGACCGGGCCCCCGGCCAGTTCGTGATCCCTCCCCTCTCGCTGGAGCCCGCCCAGGTGCTGTCCGGCGTCACCTCCCTCGCGGGGACGTCCACCGGATCCCCCGGAGTCCTCCTCACTCTGGAGACGGCCACCGGGGCCACCCTCACTGCCCTCTCCAACGCCACCGGTGCATACTCTCTCTACGTGCCTTCGGGAACCTACAGCCTTCTCGCCACCTACGATGCCCAGTCCCCCTCCCTCGCCCAGGCCGCCCTTGCGGCGCTGGATGTCCTCGGCCCCACGCACCTCGACCTTTCCCTGACCCGGGCCATCACCTTCAGCGGGACCACGGGATACCTCACCCATTCGGGGACCTTCCTTACCGTTCCCAGGGTCTCCTTGGCGATCCGGGAGTCCCCGGACGGCGCCACCCTCCGCATGGTGTCCGGGTTGAACGGGTCCTTCTCCTACGTCCTGCCCGCCACGAACGCCACGTTCACCATCCAGGCGGAGCGGACAGGGTTCTTTTCCTCCTCCTACGGACCCCTGGACGAGTCGGGACTCCTCGGGCTGGGCCGGATCTCCCTCACCCCCCGCCCCATCCTCCTCAACGTCACGGTGACAGGGGTCCCTCCGACGGAGACCGTCCCGCCGGAACTGAACTTCACCACCTCGAGTCCGGGCGGGACCAACACCACCGCGTCGGGGACGTTCGTCTCGGTCTCCCTGACACCGGGCGTCTACCAGATCTCGGGCTGGGCCCCCTCGGTCTCCGGGAGCGGAGTGTTCCGGCCCCTGGCCAATGTGACGCTCTCCCTGCCTCCGGGGAACGGACCCACCCAGTTGACCCTGTCCTTCCTGGCCCAGCATCCCTACCACGCCACCCTCACGTTCCCCAACGCCACCGCGGCGGGGCGGTCCGCCGCCGAAGTCCAGCTGATCTCCGCCAACGCGTCGCTCGTCCTCAACGGGTCCCAGCTGGCGGCCGGCTTCACCGCCCCGGCCGGGAACTACACGCTGTGGATCACCGCCCACAATGGTACCTCGCAGTACTCCTTCCTGGGCCGCGTGCTCCTCACGTCGCAAGACACCATGGTTCCGGACAACTTCTCGCTCACAGCCGCGGGGACCCTCCGCGTGGTGCTCATGACCCCTCAGGGGAACGTCCTCAACGCCTCCGTTCCGTTCCAGGTGGAAGGGCCCAATTCGAGCCTTCTCTCCCTCAACACCTCCTCCGCAGGCGTGGGGACCCTGGTGCTCCCCCTGGACCTGCCCGTGAGCGTGACGCTCAACGCGACCCTCCTGCGCTCGGTCCAGGGGGTGCTCCGGTACGAGACGTTCACCACGCCCACGGGCATCTCCTGCGTCGCCAACACCACCTCCCCGGCCACCTGCTCCATTCCCCTCCAGGAGACGCAATCCCGGACGCTCCTACGGATCCGCTTGAGCCAGGGAGGGGCCATTTCCTCCGCCAACGGCACCCTCTACCTCAACGAGCTGGGTAGCCCCGCCAACGCCACGGTCTCCATCGGCATCCGGGAGGGCTCCGTGACCATCCCCGTCTACCCCGGATTGTACACTATGGAGGCGGTGGTCGACCCCCAGGGAGTTCCCGCGGCGAACCTCACCACCCTCACGGTGCCCTACAATGCCACGGGAGACAACGTCACGATGGCGCTGAGCCCCGGGTGGGTGGACACATTGACGTTCTCCGCGCCCCCGGGGGTCTCCGTCCCCTCCTCCCTCCTCGTCAACGTGACGATCCCCGGCACGGCGGCTTCCCTGGGCTTTTCCGGAGTCCCGGTGGACGCCCCGTACGCGCTGGTGCTGCCGCAGGGCACGTGGGCGGTGAATGCCAGCGCCACGGTCCCGATGACCGTCCCGGTGCAAGGGACGGCCACGGTCACCATCGTGGCGGGCAATGTGGCCACCCAGATGCCTCTGGTCCCCCAGTACGTCCGGACCGCCTCCCTCACCCTGGTGGGCCAGCAGTCCGTGACGGCGTCGGTGGGCTCCAACGTCACGTTCAACCTCGTTCTCCGGAACACGGGGAACACCCCCTTCCGGGTCCGGCTTGCCGGAAGCCCCTCCACGCTGAAGATCTCCTTCCAACCTTCCGTGGTGACCCTGGGGACGGGCCTCTCCAACTCCACGGCCGAGGTGGAAGCCACCCTGGTGGTCCCGGTGGGGACCATGGTGAACCATGCGCCCCTCGTCTTCCAGGCGCTTCTCAACGGGACGCAACGGATCCTTGCCAACGCCACCCCGGGCCCCCAGGTGAACATCCTTCCCATCCATGCCCTGAACGTCGGGGAGACCGACTCCTCCAACATCGTGGGGAGCGGCCTCCTGGAGGTCGGGTTCCACGTGGGCGCGGCCGGGAACACCCCGGAGAACGTCACCGTCGTCGTGGCCAACGAGGCCGCGCTGGTGCAGGACGGCTGGTCGGTCTCCCTGGAGACGCTGCAGGGGAAGGCCCTGGGCTCCTCCCTCATCCTGAGCCCCGGTCAGCCGCCCACCCAGGGGATCGTGAAGCTCACCGCACGGACGTCCGCGCCGGTGCCGCCCGGGAGCGTCCTGATCCAGGTGCAGGACCGGACCTTCCCCGGCGCATCGCGGAGCGTCTCCCTCTCCCTGCCCACCAGCGCCGCGATGGGCATCCCCAGCATCTCACCGGTGACCGGACCCGCCGTGGGGACCCCCCAGAGCCCCTCCTGGCTCCCCACGCTCTACCTCATCCTCGTGTTCGTGCCCGGAGCCGCCATCGTGGCGGGGGCCGGGACATATCGCTGGTGGAAGACCCGGCGATGGGTGCGGCGATGAGACGGCACCGGACCACTCCCTCCGGGTGGACCCTCGCCATGGTCCTCTGTGCGTTGGGCGCGCTCCTCGTGGCCCCCGGGCTCACCGTGGGGGCGCCGGCGAGCCGGTCCGCATCCTCCCCCCCGATCCAGGCCACCATCCAGGGTCCTTCCGTCCTGGGGATCAGCGCCAAGGCGACCTTCTACTTCACGGCCCACGGGGGACCCGCCGAGGCCTCCAACGGGTCCACCACGGGGAACCTGTCGTACCACGCGAGCCTCATCGGAGGCAACACCAGTTCGGGGCTCGTGGCCCCCCCGCAAGGGGTGTTCGTCAACAACACCGCCAACGTGACCGTCCAGGCGCCCAACATCACCGGGAACTTCGAGCTCGAGGTGGAGGTGACCAGCTTCGCCTATTCCAACAAGAGCGACAATGCCTCGCAGAACTTCACCGCCGCGTTCACGGTGGTCCTCCCCTACTCGGTGAACGCGGTGCTCCAGAACCCCAACAACTTCACCGTCTCCCACGTGGAGGTGGAGGTCCAGCTGGACGGGACCGTGGTGGGGAACGTGTCCGTCCCTTCCATGGCTCCGCAGGCGGACTTCGACCTCCACTACAACTACAGCACCCTTTCCCTCACGCCGGGATGGCACACGTTCACGTTGGAGATCATGGGCCCTCCCGGGCTCCTCCTCTTCTCCACGGGTAGCCCCACCGAGTCCATCTCGTTCTACGTGACGCCGCCCCCCGTGGATTACACGCCGTACTACCTGGGGGGCGCCGGGGTGGCGGTGGCGGCCATCTTTATATCGACCCTGATTTTGGGCCCCCGCCGAGGACGGCGGAAGAAGTCCACATGAGCGCACCCTCCACCGCGGCCCCCTACGAGGCCGCCGCAAGCCCCTTTTCGGCCGACGAGCATCGGTGCTCGTCCTGCGGGATCTCCCTCACCACAAGGGGCTCCGTGACCTTCGTGTGCCCCTCCTGCGGCAAGGGGATCATCGGCCGGTGTCGGCAATGCCGGGACCAATCCGTCCCGTACATCTGCCGCGTGTGCGGCTTCCAGGGTCCGTGAGGGGCCCCGCGTAACGAGGAGGATCTCCCATGGGAACCGTATCCGTGACCTACCGGATCATGCCCACCGGCGTGGAGGTGGACATGCGGGGCCTCGCCGAGTCCGTGCGCCACGCCCTCCCCGCGGATGTCCAGCTGCGGGGAATGCAGGTGAAGGACATCGCCTACGGCCTCCGGGCACTACTCCTCGCGGTCCAGATGCCGGATGCCGGGGGGATCCAGGAAAGGGTGGAGAAAAGCCTGTCCGCGGTGCCGCACGTGGAGAACGTGGAAGTCCTCGAAGCCTCCCTGGTGTAGCCCATCGCCGGCGGCCCTCCGGTGGAACTCTTCTCCGGCGCCAAGGCTCGGGAAGGCCGCACATGGACCTCTTCACCCACATCCTGTTCGCCTACCTCCTCACCTTCGCCATCTGGGGCCCCACGTATCCCACCTACATCGCGGCGGGAGCCCTCGCGGGAGCCCTTCCGGATGCCGACATCCTGCTCTACCCGCTCTCCCGCCGGTTCCCCATCTTCCGGCACCATGGCATCACCCATTCGCTCCTGGGAGTCACCATCATCGCCCTCGGCGGGGCCATCCTGGGCCCGTACCTGGTCCCGGGGCTCAACGGGTACCTCACCTTCCTGGCGATGGAGGGGGGAGGCCTTTCCCATGTCTTCCTGGACGGGTTCACCCATTTCTCGGTCCCTCCCCTTGCCCCCTTCTCCACCAAGGAGCTGCGCCTCGACGCCGACCGGGCCGTGAACTTCGCCACGATGACCATGACCCTCCTCTCGTTCTTCGTCCTCATCTCGGAGCGGGGAGCCGTCCCCCTCCATGTCTGGATCGTCACCGCATGGGTCCTGGTGGGGGTCTACGGGGCGTACCTCGTCATCCGGGGGGCCGGTCGCATCCAGGTGCAGCGGCTCCGCCGGAGGGACGGGTACGGGGGCGTGATCCCCACGGGGAACCCGCGCCGCTGGATCCTCGTGGACGAGTCCCCGGGTCCCGGCCATTATCGGATCCGCTGGCGGGAGTACCGGTGGGGAACGGGGTACACGACCCCGGAGCGGGCCCTGGACGTCGAGGCGCCCCCGGAGATCCGCCCGGGCCCGGTGGAGACCGAGGGGGATGCGCTCGCCCGATCGCTCCCTTCCATCGCGAAGGCCTCCCGGTTCCTCGCGGACTCCTACCGCTTCGCCGAGGTCTCCCGGGATGAACGGGGGTACGAGGTGTTCTGGTACTCCCTCGAGTTCACCACCTTCGGCAGGGCCCCCGGGGTCCTCGCCCGGGTGGACGCCGCTACGGGCGATGTGGCCGTGCGGACCGTGTGGAGATCCCCCCGGGGGACCTAGGTCCGCGCCCCCCCCACTGCCTCCCCCGTGCCCGAGGGGCCGCAGTTCTTCGTTGGACAATGGATATATGCGGGTGAACTGTGGCCGCCGGCCGTGGCCGGGATGGGGTAGTTTGGTTATCCTGGGGGACTGTGGATCCCTCGACCCGGGTTCAAATGGGAAGGGGGCCCCACCCCCTTCCCGGAGAATCTCGGTCCCGGCCCTCCCAATATGGACCCCCTGGAGCGGCCATCCCAGGATTCCCGGGTCCAGTTTCACGGGGTGCGGCAAGACGCGGCCCCACCGGGGTAGACCCCTCCCATCTTCCCTCGTCCCAGCGCGGGTGCGCATGGGAGGATCCCGAGGGTCGCGGCCGCGGTCCCGGGAAGCATCCCCGAGCCGGGTCGCTTCACGGGACCGACGCGGGGTGATGGGGGTCCTCGATGAGGCGCCGTAGCTCCTGCGGGAGTTCCTCGAGGTGGTAGTCGGCCCAGCGGGCTCCCCACCGGATCAGATCGGCGGGCGAGATGGTCCAGCCGGGGAGGAGGCACGCACGGCCCAGCGCCATGGTCCCGGGAACCTCCCGGGCCGCCTCCATATCGAAGCGGGAGTCCCCCACGAGGATCAGGGGGAGGCCGGGCCAGCGCCGCCGGTACTCCTTCAGATGCTCCACCTTGGTGCCCTGGGCCGCCCCCAGGACCTCCCGGAAGAAGAATGCGAGACCTTCCCGCTCCAAAAGGAGCTGGGCCATCTCCCGCTCCGCGCCCGTGGAGATCACGAGGATCCAGCCCTCCCGGTCCAATTGCTTCAGGACCCGCGGCATCTCGGGGAAGAAGGAGGTGTGCGCGTAGGCGTTGGTCACCTTGGCCTGGTGGAACTTCTGCGCCGTGGAGAGACGTTCGTAGGGGGTGGAGTCCGGGTAGAGTTCCTGGAGCTGGAGCTCGAAGGGCTTCCCCGTGGTCTGGAAATACTGGCGCCTCGCCTCCTCCAGCGGCGTCCCGAAGGCCTCATGGATCACCTCCGCGGCCGTACGACCGATGAGGCCCATGTCGTCGAAGATCGTCCCATCCATGTCGAACACCACGACCCCGGGCGGCCTTGCGGAGGGGGCCCGGGAGGCCGGTCCCGGACGCGTACGGGAAGGCCGGGGGGACCGTTTCGACCCCGATGGCTTCGGCATCGGCGGGCGGAGGGGTGGAGAGGGATAATAAGGCACTGACCTCAGCGGATCGACCCCCATCCCCCGGCACGCGTCCAGCCTTTGGAAGCGCGCCCCGGCTCCCGGAGCGCATTTCTGAAGAGTCACGGCATGGTTTTGTGCCCCCGCCCTTTGCGGACCACGAGGAACGGGCCGCCATGAACGGACAACCCTCTCACCTTGCAGGGAGATCCGCCGCCTTCGTCGCCCTGGCCCTCACGTTCCTGGGGCTGGTACTCTTCCTCCTCCTGCCCGCCACGCGGTGGGTCCCCCCGGCCTACGTGCTCCCGTTCCGAGTGGCCCTCGTGGCGGGACTCGGGATCATCGCCATCGTATGGATCGGCTGGCTCGTCCGCAGGGCCGCGACGAAGACCATGGGGCCCGAACGGGCCTCTCTTGCCTTCACGGTCTACCGGTTGGTGGCGGCCGTGGTCCTCGCCTTCCTGGTGCTCGCGGCGGCCGGGGTGAATGGACTGGACCTCCTGGCTGGCGGGACCTTCGGGGGACTGGTCCTGGGCCTCGCGGCCCAGGAGGTCCTTTCCAATGTGGTGGCCGGGATCGCCCTGGTCTTCGCCCGGCCCATCGAGCCCGGGGAAAGGGTGACCATCACCACGTGGCAGTACGGGCTGATTGCGCCCGCCTACCCCCCCAAGTTCTATTCCCAGGACACGGTGATCCCCGGGTTCACCGGCCGCGTCCGGTCCATGGGGCTCGTCTACTCGAGCATCGAGACCGATGAGGGGACGCTCTTTCGGATCCCCAACAGCGTGCTCATCCAGGCGGCGGTGATCTCCCACGAGGTCCCCGAACGCTGGGTCCGCACCAAGTACGAGCTCCGCGCCGAGGTGGACCCGGCGGTGGCGCTGGCACGGATCCGGGAAGCGGTCCAGGCAGAGCCGTGCGTGGCAAGGGCGGAATCGGTCACCGTCCTCCTCAACCAGGCGACCCAAACCTCCCACGTCATCTCCATCGATGCCATCTGCCGGGGCAACCGGGAGGAACCCCCCCGGAGCGAGATCCTCCTCGCCGCCATCAAGGCGGTCCGGACGCTGGAATCCCCTCCCTCCCGGAACCCGGCGACGGAACCGGTGCACTGAGCCCCCGGGGAGCGACCCGCCCGGTGGGCCCATCGAGGTCCGTTTCTGGTTTGGGAGCGGCGCTTGGGCGCCCCTCCCTCCCTCCAACTCCTTAAGATGAGGAAGGGTTCTCCGGTGGCGTGCACCCATCGGAGGCCATCCGGGGCCGCCGGACCCAGCTCCTCGCGGGGAGGCTCATCGTCGTGGGTGTCTCGGGCTCCATCGCCGCCATCGAGGTCCCCCGGTTGGCGAGGGAACTCATCCGCCACGGGGCCCAGGTGGAGGTGGTGATGACCCCGGATGCCCGGAACCTCCTCTCGCCGGAGGCCGTCCGGTTCGCCACGGGAAAGCCTCCCGTCACCGAGCTCACGGGCGACGTGGAGCACATCCGGCTCTTCGGGCCCGGTCCGGGCCGCGCCGACCTCCTCCTCCTCGCCCCGGCCACGGCGAACACGCTCTCCAAGGTGGCCCTGGGCATCGACGACACCCCGGTCACCACCTGCGCCTCCGTGGCCCTGGGCGCCCGGGTCCCGGTCCTCGTGGCTCCCGCCATGCACTCCGACATGCTCCGGAACCCCTTCGTCCTCCAGAACCTGGAGCGGCTCAAGGCAGAGGGGGTCACCTTCATCCCGCCCGTGGAGGAGGAAGGAGAATCCAAGCTTCCCGGGCCGGAGGTGCTGTCCGCCCACGTCCTCCATCGCCTGGGGACCCTTCCGTGGCGGGGGCGCAGGGTCCTGGTGATCGGGGGGTCCACCTCGGAACCGCTCGACGAGGTCCGCTCCCTGACCAACGAAGGGAGCGGAAGGATGGCCCTGGAGCTGGCCCAGCAGGCATTCTTCCGGGGGGCGCATGTGGAGACGTGGCTCGGCGATCTCCGGGTGCCCATCCCCTCCTTCCTCGAGGCCCGGCGCTTCCGGACCGTGGGGGATCTCCGGGAATTGATCCGAGAAGCCCGAGCCAGGCTCCGGCACATGGATGCCATCCTGGTGCCCGCCGCCCTCTCCGATTTCGTTCCCCGGGCTCGTTCCGGGAAGATCCCGTCCTCGCAGGGATCCACCCTGCTCGTCTCCCTGGACCGGACGGAGAAGATCCTTCCCCTGCTCCGCCGCGCGGCCCCCTCCCCCACCCTCCTCATCTCCTTCAAATTGGAGGCGGTCCCCTCCGGGGAGGAACTCGTGGCCCGGGCCCGCGCGAGCCTCGTGGAGAACCAGTGCGACATGGTGGTGGCGAACCCCGTCGCCACCATGGGGGCCGAGGAGGCCCAGGTCCTCCTGGTGCGTCCCGAGGGGAAGCCGCATCCCTACACGGGCCGGAAGGACCGGGTGGCGGCGCGCCTCCTGGAGGACATCGGGCAATCCCTCTCCCCCCACGAAGGGACCGATCCTCCGGCGGAGGCGGTCCCGGGGCCCCTCAGAACAGGTGGATCGTCCCCACGATCCCGTTGATGACGAACTGGACCGCCACGGCGGCCAAGAGGAGCCCCATCACCCGGGAGATCGCCATGATGCCGATGCGGCCCAGGTGGCGGAAGATGAACTGGCCGTAATGGAGGATCACGAAGGAGGCCGCCGTGGTGATGGCGATGGCCACAAAGACGGCCAGGAAGCGGAAGGGGTCGGCGCCCGCGTTCCCTTCGTAGATCATGACCGTGGAGATGGCCCCCGGGCCCGCAAGGAGGGGGATGCCCAGGGGAACGATGGAGATCTCGTCGCGGCGGCGGAGGGCCTCGTCCCGATCCTTCTCGGTGAGCTTGGTCCGCGCGGTCTGGCCGTTGAGCATCTCGTAGGCCACGAAGAAGAGGAGGATCCCTCCCGCGATCTCGAACGCGAACAGGGTGAACCCGAAGGCCGCGAAGAGGTATCTCCCGAAGAGGGCGAAGAGGGCCAGGGTCGCCCCCAGGACGATGATGGCCCGGTGCAGGACGACCCTCTTGTCCTCCGGGGTGAACCCATCGGTGAGGGTCACGAAGAACGGAAGCGTCCCCGCCGGGTCCACGATGGCGAACACGCTCACCGTCGCCGCCACCGCGAAGGCCAGATCGGTGTTCACCATGGGTCCGGGGCGAGGGGGCAAGGCGGACCTGGCCCCCCTCTTGTTGGCCAGCGCAGGGTCGTCCCGCCTAATAGATTTCGGCGGGGAACAGGCGCCCCGGGGCATTCCGGGGACCGCCCGGCGCGCCGTGCGATGCAAACCTTATACTCCCGCACCCGTCGCGACCTCCCGAGGCGTCTTTCCATGGTGAAGCTGGCCGAATACCGCGGGAAGGAGATCTTCCGGAAGTACGGGATCCCCTTGCCCCGGGGACACGTGGCAACTTCGGCGAACGAGGCGCGGGATCTCGTGGCGCAGGGCAAGGTCCCCCTCCCCTGCGTCATCAAGGCCCAGGTGCTGTCCGGCGGCCGCGGCAAGGGGGGGGCGGTCCAGTTCGCGGAGACCCCGGAGGAGGCAGGGTCTCGGGCCGGCGGGATCCTGGGCCAGGAGTTCAAGGGAGAAAGGGTGCGTCAGGTGCTTCTCGAGGAGAAGCTCCCCATCGCCCGGGAGTTCTATGTCTCCCTGACCCTGGACCGTTCCCGCCGTCTTCCCCTCCTCATGGCCAGCGCGTCCGGTGGCATGGAGATCGAGACGGTCCCCGATGAGAAGATCCTCAAGATCCCCATCGACCCCATGGTGGGTCTCGTGAGCTACCAGAGGCGGGAGGTCGCGGCGGCCCTCGGCCTTCCCCCGTCCGCGAACCCCTCCCTGGATGCCACGCTCCAGGCCCTGTGGAGGATCTTCGTCATGGAGGACGCGGAACTCGTGGAGATCAACCCTCTTGCCCTGGTGGGGGGAGCCCTGGTGGCCCTGGATTCCAAGGTCATCATCGAGGACGACGCCCTCTTCCGCCATCCGGAGTACGAGAAACTGACCGGGGACCTGACCCCTCTCGAGGCAAAGGCCCACGAGAAGGGGATCGCCTTCGTGGAGATCGGAGGGGACATCGGCGTCATCGCCAACGGGGCGGGGATCACCATGGCCACTCTCGACGTCCTCTCCCAGGAAGGGGGTGCCCCCGGGGTCTTCCTCGACCTGGGGGGGACCGACGACCCCAAGAAGGTCGCCGAGGCATTCCTCCTCATGAGCGAGGCCCACCCCAAGGTGGTGTTCATCAACATCTTCGGAGGGGTCACCCGCTGCGACACCGTGGCCAACGGGCTCGTGGAGGCGATGCGGCTCGCGCCTCCCAAGTTCCCCCTCGTGGCCCGGATCCGCGGGAACAACGAGAAGGAGGGGGTGGAGATCCTCCGGAAGGCGGGGGTGGGTTCCTTCACCAGCCTCGCGGAAGCGGCCCGGCAGGTGGTGGCCCTCGAGAGGAACGGGAGGAACCCAGGGGGTCCCGCCCCCCCGTCGGAGGCCATCCCGGCCCCGGGAGGCGCTTCATGAGCGTCCTGGTGGGGCCCGAGACCAAGGTGGTGGTCCAGGGGATCACCGGCCACCAGGGGACCATCCATACCCGGAACATGAAGAGCTTCGGCACGGAGGTCGTGGCGGGGGTCACTCCCGGCAAGGGGGGAAGCACGGTGGAGGGCGTCCCCGTGTTCAACTCGGTCCAGGAGGCGGTCCGGGCGACCGGCGCCAACGCCACCACCATCTTCGTCCCCGCTCCGTTTGCCCGGGACGCCTTCATCGAGGCGGTGGACGCCGGGATCCCCCTCGCGGCCATCATCACGGAGCACATCCCGTTCCACGACATGCTCTCCATGCTCTATTACGGCCGGGTCCACGGGACCCGGATCATCGGACCCAACTGCCCCGGGGTTGCGACGCCCGGACCGGCCAAGGGGAGCAAGATCGGGATCATCCCCAACATGATCTTCCGGCCCGGACGGGTGGGGGTCATCAGCCGCAGTGGGACCCTCACCTATGAGATCGTGAACAGCCTCTCGGAGGCGGGGATCGGCCAATCCACCTGCATTGGTCTCGGAGGAGATCCCGTCCCCGGGACGACCTTCGTGGAGGCCCTCGAAATGTTCCACAACGACCCCGGGACCGACGCGGTGGTCCTGGTGGGGGAGATCGGAGGCGTGGCCGAGGAGGAAGCGGCGGATTACATCCACTCCCGCTTCGGCAAGCCGGCCGTGGCGTACATCGCCGGCCGGTCGGCCCCCTCGGGCAAACGCATGGGGCATGCCGGCGCCATCATCAGCCGGGGGCGGGGCACCGCCGAGAGCAAGGTGGAGGCGCTCACCCGGGCGGGGGTCCACGTGGCCCGGTTCCCGTACGAGATCCCCGACCTGGTGCGGCAGGTCCTTCACGGGGGGTGAACGGGGCATGAGCCCGGATCCGGTTCCCCCGGGGGAAGGAGTTTCCTGTGACATCCCGGGCTGCTCCGAGGCGTCCCACCGCTCCCTCGCCACGGCGGAGGCGCGGAAGGCATTCCCCACGCTGGGGGAGACCCGCCGGACGCATCTGTGCAAGGCCCATTACAAGGAGTGGAAGAAGTCGACCCGGAAGGAGCGGGAACTGGAACGACTGGGCCGATGAACCGGATCCCCCCGCGAGGGGTCGTGGACAGTCGAGGAAAGGGTTGGTGCGGGGATTGAAACCCCCCACCGGCGCCCGTCTGCGAACCCAACTTCACTGGGTCCGCATCCGCTGGCTTCTCATGCGTCGCCGCATGCGTTTCTTCCGCCACTTCCAACGCATGTGGCCCCGCTTCTTCCAGACGCGTGAACTGCGTTTCATTCAGGTCCTTCCGAGGGAACGGGCCGCCCTACAAGGCACCTCTTTTTAACGTTACCGGTCTCCGAGGACGGGAACGCGTGGGCCGGGGGCAAGGAGACCCACCGGACCGAATGGCTTAAGGCCTCGCCGCGAAGGGGACCCCAAGGGAGGTGGCTCCACGGTGCTGGAAGAGGAGGACCTCAGCTCCAATGTCCTGAACTTTCTCAACGCGAGCTTCGGGTTCGATCGGGTCGTGGCCCTCGGCGGGACCGAGTTCGTCCTCTTCACGAGGAGGGAAACCGAGAGCGAGGCCAAGCTCCGCCCCAAGCTCATCCGGCGCTGGGTCCTCGTGCCGAAGGACTGGGTCGTGCTGGACCGGTCCCAGGACATCCTCCGGGTCGCACGGGATGGCAGACGAGCCGGCCCTTCCCCGGGAACGCTTCCCGACATCTCCTCGGAGGCCGTCCGCCCGGGTCCCCGGTTCACGGAGCGGGGGATCGAGTTCACCACCACGCACTTCCCGGGGGACCTGGAGATCTACATCCCGTCCCCCTACACCGGGACGGCGCTCGATGCGGAGGGCCGAAACGCGCTGGGACTCCCTCCCCCCCTCGAGGAGTGAGCCCACTTCCCGCTCCCCGGAGACCTCTTCCGGCAAGGTCGAGGCGGAGGGGGCCTAGAGCACGCCCATCTCGGTGAGCTTTTCGGGGAGATAGGTCTGGGTCACGTAGTTCAGGCCATATTTGGCGAGGGATTGCTGCTCCGCCTTCTTCCCGATCCGGAGCATGAGTTCGATCTCGCTCTTCCATTGCTCGGTGTTGAACCGGGGGTCGGAAAGTTCCGCCTTGAGGGCCCGCACGTCGACGTCGCTCAGCTTGTCGCTGGGAAGCTTGTAGTTCTCGATGTCCGAGGCGGTGACCCCCAGGAACTCCGCCGAAGGGGTGGCGAGGTAGGAGGAAAGGTGCGCCGTCTTGATGGCCCCATAGGCGACGGAAGCGTAGATCCGGAAGGACCAGGGGTCTCCGTCGGTGAAGATCACCACCGGGAGCTTGAGCTCCTCGTTGAGCCGCTTGAGGAACCGCCGCGTGGACCGGGCCGGCTGTCCCTTGAGGTGGACCAGGAGCGCTTGGAACTCCTCGTCGAACCCGTTCTCGGCAAGGCGGTCCACCATGCCCCCGCATTCGATGGCGAGGATGAACTTGGCCCCGGTCCCCCGGAACGTGATCTTCTCCTTCTCCACGTTGTTGGGAAGCTGGTATCCCCCGTCCCCCACGTCGTCCCGGCAGTTGATCCTCTTCTTGATCCCCTTCCGGTTCACTTCCTCCAGGGTGAGGTCCCCGATGACGGAGGCCCCATTCTCCTCGGGATGGAGGCGGAAGTCCTCCCGCAGGCGCTCGCAGAGCACCTCGAGATCCTCCACCAGGAGGTTCGACTCATCCTCGGAGTGGAACTTGGCGTCCTCCCATTGCTCGGAGATGTAGTAGAGTTCCCGGAGGGTGGAGGTCTTGCTCTCCCGGGCCATCTCCTGGATGAAATCCACGAGCCAGAAGGTCCGCAGGAGCATGAGGGCTCCGTCGAGCTTCCGCGCCGAGCGGACTCCCGTCTGGTTCCCGAGCTTCCAGACCCCGTCCCGGAGGTTGAACTGGATGTTCTGCTTGGTCCGGAGGGGGAGCCGCATGCGGGGGATCTCCCCCTTGTCCAACTGCCCGTAGATCTGCTCGGCGAGCTGGAGGGTCGGCCGCAGGGCCTCGCGCGAAGCCCGGAGCAGCGCGGGATCAGTCTTCGTCCTGGCTGACGGACTCTTTCCTTTCGGTGGCATCGTAATCGAGTTCCTCCTCATCGGGGGAAAGCTTCTCGGGGGCGCTCTCCGCGTTCTCGGCCGCCTCCACCAGCGCGGCGGGCAACCGGACATCCCAGTCTCCCGGGAGCGGGTCCGCCCCCAGAAGGTGGGCGTCGTCCACCCCCGCGACATAGACGTCGATGTCCGAGGGTTCCAGGGCGACCCCCTTGGGCCAGTGGAGCTCGAGGCGCGTCCGCGCGCTGGGGTCGAGTTTCATGACCTCCCATGAGACACGGCCCGATTCCGGTTGCACCGAGGCCGGCGCCGGGGTGGCCGAGAACCCTTCCGCGAGGGCCTCCAGGGGTACCTCGAGGAAGACCTCGAGCCTCCGGAGGCGCGCCGTGTAATTGGTGAGTTCCAATAGATAGCGGTCCGAGGCCGCTTCGGGGTCCTTCCCTCCTCCCTGGGACTCCACGGTCACCACGTCCATGATGCGGGTGATGACGGGCGTGAGGTCGGGGACGGGTCTCTCCACGAGCCCGCTCGCCTTCTCGGCGAGCTTGGGCAGGATCCGCCGGATGATGGCGAACTTCTCCTGCGCCATGGATCGCCGGATGCGGCGGGACAGGTGCAGCTTGAGGCTCCGCGCCGCAGACTGGACGGCCAGTTCCACTTCCCGGGAGATGTCTTCCGTCTCGGCGATGGCCTCCTTCGCCTCCGAGGTGAATGGGATCTTGGTGGAGGCCACATGCACCAGAAGGAGGACCGGGCCCACGGGAAGCGCCCCCGTCTTCTGCTCCAAGCCGTAGCGCCGCCAATCGATGCCCGCCACGGCGGATGTGATGGCGCAGGCCCCCTGCTGGAACAAGAGCGGGACGCGGTTCGCAAACCGCAGGAGTTGGATCGGCTGGTCCGGAGGCAGGTCCCCCCCATACACGAGGCCCACCTCCACAACGAAGGGGCATCCACTATGGACCTTGGGAGGGCGCGTCACGGGAGGGGCATAGAAATCCGGCCGCAGGGTCCCCAGCACGTTCTTGAGACCGCGCTTGATCAGCATGGGCCCGATGGGCGAGAGACATTCGGACGAGGGCGGGGCGATGGATGCCGCCTTGAGGGCCGCCAGCAATTGCTCGATGGCGGCGCCCTCCAAGGAGGCCGGGGCCTCACGTCCCGAAAGCCTCGCCAGCGTCAACACCTCGGAGCAGGCCCTGCGGGTGACCCCGGAGAGTTCATCGGTCAGGAAGCTCGCCAGCGACGGGGAGCGGGTCCGGCGGAGGCGCTGGACGAGCTCCCCCAGTTCCAGCCCGTGCGGGTGGGGAGGGATCTCCTTGGGGAGGACCGGAAGGTCGGTGGTGGCCCTCTCCCACGTGGTCCGTGTCCCGTCCGGTTCCAGGAGGATGATCCGGGCATGGGGATTCACGATGGCGGTGCCCCGGAGGTACTCATAGGGGGACTGCCGTCCCCTCTGGTAGCGAGCCCGGATGGTGAGCTCCACCCGGGTCCCCCGTTCCTTGTCGCCCCACAGGGAGACATCCTCCCGGACGACCCGGGGCATGTTCTTCGCGGTGTCCAGGACAAGCTCCAGGTCGTGGGCCGCCGGCTCTTCGGGGACCTTGGAGATGATGTGGGCCGCCGTGGCGGTGGTGAGCCCCGCGTACAGCACGGCGGCCGAGATCCCGATCCCCTGCTGCCCACGGGCTTGCCGGTTCGCATGGAACCGGGAGCCATAGAGTAGGCGGCCGAACACGTTGGGGATCTCCCGGCGCAGGATGCCCGGCCCGTTGTCCTCCACCGCGATCCGCAGCCGGTCCTCCGACACCTTGGAGATCTCCACGGAGACCTCGGGCAGGACTCGGGCTTCCTCGCAGGCATCGAGGGAGTTGTCCACGGCTTCCTTGACCGTGGTCAAAAGGGCTCTCTGCGGGTTGTCGAACCCCAGGATCTGCCGGTTCCTCTCGAAGAACTCCGCGACCGAGATCTCCCGCTGCCGCGAGGCCAGTTCTTCCGCGAGAGTGCGTTTGGCGGGCATTCGGTGATGGAACCACCAGATGGGGGATTTTAAGGCTCCCCCGTTCCATGGGAAGAGGAGGGTGGTCTCTCCGGGGGCCGGTCGACGTGCAGAAGGAAGTCCCGCCTACGGTTCTGGGACCCGGTCCCCTCTGTCCGGGCGGGGGACCGCATTCCAACGCGCCCGTCCGGGTGACGGGTTCCCTTCAGGCAAGGCGGGGCCATCGGAGCCCATCCGCTGGCTCCCCGATGGCGCTCTGAGGTGGTCCCTTGGCCGAAATCCGGAGGGGAACTCCGCCCCGTCTGGGGGAAGAGGACCGACGACGCATCGAGGGGGAGAAGGCACGGATCCGTCGTGAGACGTGGACCCGGATGCGGTCGGAGGGGGTGGCCCGCTTCCCCTTCCCCATCGAGGACCGGATCCCCAATTTCGACGGGGCAGCCGAGGCGGCTAAGAAGCTCTCGGAGACCCCGGAATTTGAGAGGGCCGAGGTCGTCAAGGTGAATCCCGATGCCCCGCAGCTCCCGCTGAGGACGCTCGTGGTCCGCTCCGGAAAGCAGCTCGTCATGTCGGTTCCACGGCTCACGGACCCCTCCTGCTTCCGCCTCTTTCCCCGGGGTTCCCACCTGGTTCCCACCATCCAGGCCGCCCTCTCCCATGGCGTCCCGCGCCCTCCGAAGGACGTCCCGCATGTCGATCTCGTGGTGGCGGGGAGCGTCGCGGTGGGAGACCGGGGCGAGAGGGTGGGGAAAGGGGGAGGGTACGCGGACCTCGAGTTCGCCCTGCTCGCCATGGAAGGGAAGGTGGATTCCTCTACGTCCGTGGCCACCACGATCCACCCTCTCCAGCGCATCCCGCGGCCGCTTCCATGGACCCTCCACGATGTCCCTCTGGATTTGGTGGCGACCCCCTCTGCCCTGGAGCGGGTCCCCCCGGTCCTCCCCCGGCCCACCGGGATCCTCCCCGAGGAAATGAGTACAGCCGTCCAGCAGGCGATCCCCTGGCTGAGCGCCTATCTCTCTCGGGTTCTCCGGCCCGGCTCCCGAACCGATCCTCCCCATCGATAGGTTCAAATTTTGCCATGGAAATGGATTCGTCGTGTCACTGACTCTGGACTGGGGGAACGTCGGTGCGGTCGCGTTGCCGGTGCTGACCTCGCTCTGCATCGGGGCGATCCTCACCACCCTCCTGTGGCGCGCCTCGTGGAGGAGCGCCCTCCCTCACCGACGGGAGAGCTGCATCGGGTGCATCCACGAGGACCGCCTGTCCCGGCGCCTCACATGCGAGGAGGACTGCAGCGTGAACACCCTTCCAGGGGTTCCCTTGGGGATCTTCTTGGCCACCTCTTCCCTGGCGGTCTTCTCCCTCTTCTACCCCTCCCTGGTGGTCCAGTTCGTTCTCCCCGCGCCCGGCCAGGCCCCCGCGGGCCTCACCAACGTCCTCCTGTGGACGGTCGTCGCCAGCACCGTCACATCGTCCCTCGTCCTCACCGCGTATTTCGTTCAGGACACCGCTCTCCATCGGGAGATCCTGACCCGCGTTTCGGTGGTGGGGGCGCTGACGGGGATCCTGGCGGGGAGCGATCCCGCATTCGGGTTCCAAGGGGAGGCTCAGGTGCTGACCCCGGTGGCGCTCCTCGCCCTGGTCTTTGGCCTGGCCCTGGAAGAACGCTCCCGGCTCCAGCGTCCGGTCTTCGGCCTCCGCGCGCTGGCCCTTTCACTGCTTCCCCTGTTCCTGCTCACCGTCATCGCGCTGGCCCGGATCCTCCTCATCCTGGCGCAAGCCGGTATCTGAGGGCGGCCCGGGGCCGAGTTCATACCGGACCACGCTCCCAGGCAGTACGCGCAGTTGGGGTCCCGTGGCTTCGACCGGAGGGGCGGTGGCGAAGACCAGCTCGGTCACCGCAAAGAGGATCCCCGCCGCGGCCAGGGCCGTGACCACCGCCGAGAGGGGCACCTTCACCAGGTACCCGAGGGCGGCCACGACGACGGTGAGAAGGGCGAGGATCTGGAAGCCCGCACGATAGCGTTCGCGGTCCCGGGCGCGTCGGCCCCTCTCCAGCAGGAGCCCGCCAGGATGGTCCGAAGGGCCTCCCTTCGTCATGCCTTCCCATCGGGGGAGTTGGAGGGGGTCGTCCGTCGGAGAGCCTGGCGGACGGAGGCTTCCACTTCTTCCATGATGCCTTCCAACTCGGGGTCCAGGACCTTCTCTCCGTCACGGTCCTTCGTGCCGGAAACAGGTACGGGAGGGTGGCCGGTGCTGGTTCGTGCCATCTGGGCCCTCGCCCCAGTCTCCGGGATGGGGTTCGTCTCAGGTTCCTCCCCCAGCAGTTGCCGTGCGAGCGGGTCCGGGACTTGCCCTGCCTGTCGGGATCCCCGGATGATGCCGCGCACACGTGTCAGCTCTCGTTCCAGAAGAGCGAGGTCCGCCGACTCTTCATCGTCTTCGCGGAACGTCTCGGGCGGCGCCATGGACGGAACGCTCCCCTCCGGCCGTTCCCCCGGGCGCGCAGAGGTGTTGGAAGGGACTGGGACACGTTCGGGAGCTCCCGAGCGGGAAAGTTCGGGGCCCATGGTCACCGATGGAACCTGCCTTGCCGGGGAAGGGGCGCCCCGCGGAGTCCCACCCGCAACGGAGTGGGAAGCGCCGTCGTTCGGGAGGGGGGAGGAAAGGCGGCGTGCCATCCGCTCCAGGTCCTCCAGCGCTTGGTCGACCTCCCGGGGGATCGGGGTGGTCCCCTGTTCGTCCTCCTCCGGGGCCGGCGCAAGGTAATCGGGGGGAGGCGGGCTTTCGGGCATCCTCGGGACGCGGAACCTCCCCTCGGTGATGGACGAGTCCGGCATGGGTTTCCGCGGCAGGACCACGGGTTCCTGGGGAGATTGCGGCGTTCCGCGGGGGATGGTGGCCCCTCCCGGGATCCCGGTCCCAGTCGCCTCCGGCGGGCGGGATGAGAGGGCCATGGGCTCCGACGAGGGGGATCTCATGGCTGCGGGCGAAGCGGCGCGGGCCCCGATGGCGTAAGGAAGGTACGGGCGGGAGACCACCTCCGCCGTTTCGACGGGGATCCCGAAGGTCTTGGGGAACACATAGGGGGCAAGGAACAGGGCGGTCACGAGGAGGACGGCAAGCCCCAGAGCCGTGTCGAAAAGAGCAGCGGGGGACGGTGAGGGCTCATAGAGGATCTGGACCAGGCCGCTTGCCGTGGCCGCAGCTCCCACCAAGATCAGGATGGTGAGGAATGCCTTGTCCCGCAGATCCCGAGACTCCTCGACCACGACCGGTCCTCTTGTTCAACCCTAGGAACACGTACGATATCTGAAACCTTCCCGTGGGCCTCCGGCCCCCCTGCGCGGCTCCCCGGACGCCCGTGCTCAGGAAGAGGACGCGAGGAGGGTCACTGTGCCCGGGGTCGTCGTGACGGAACCTGTGTTGGTGACTGCGAGCCCGAAGGAAATGTACAGCACGGAGGTCCCGGCGTGGATGCCGTTCAGGGTCACCGTCACCGGTCCGTTGGCGATGCTGGTGAGGGGGACGTACCCCCCGGTCCCTGGGCAGGAGACCGGATAGATGGCCCATGGGTTCCCATTCGCGTCCGTCCCCGACGCGAGCGGAGGCGATGTGAGCGGAACGCCGGCGGGGGCCTGGCTGCAATAGAAGAGGTACGCCGCATTGAGCCCGGAGGCCCCCAACGGGGTGGAAACGGCCAGATTCAGCGCCCAGGTGTTGGTTTCCGTGGCGGTCGCCTGGACTTCCAGGACATCGAGAAGGTAGGTACCGTAGGCTCCGTCCGCTCCGTTGAGGGTGGTGCTCACGGACACCTGGGCCCCATTGGGATAGGAGCTGGTCACGAATCCCTCCGCGGCGGCCGTGGGATAATCCGCTCCATTCACGAACCGGAAGGGGGAGGGTGCGCCCGGACCGACGGCACTTCCCGAATGGTAGGTCAGGATCACGTCGGCCGAGCCGACGCCTACGATGGCCATGATGGCAATCCCGATCGCGAGGATCCCCAGGCGCCGGTTTCCCCGGATGAAGTTCCGAACGTGGGCCCCGATCCTGCTCATCGTTTCTACCTTCTCCTTCGGGGGAAGAGAGCGAAGGCGGTCAATCAGAGCCATGAGTTGAGATGGTTGGAAGAACGGGTTTGGGGCCCCAGAGACCGGGGATACGCCTTCCGGGACCCATGGAATGCTGTCTCGCCGCGGGTACCGAGGAGGTCCTTAGCTGCTCCCGGGGCTGATCTGGATGCTCGCGCCAGCGGCCGCCGTGGTGGATCGGCCGGTGTTGCTGTAGATGAAGTAGCTGATGGTGAGCACCATCGTCGAGGCCGCGCCGCTACCACTGGCGATGGAGCACGTCCATGGGCCCGTGGTGGCGACAACAGTCCCCGTGGTGAGATCGATGGCCGAGATCCCACCGGTGCTGCCGGTCCCACAGGCGGCGTTCAAGGTGGCTCCGGTAAGGGACAGGCTGGGCGTTGTGCAGCTCGTGGATGTGGTGGAGACAGTGACATCCCCGGGGGCCAACGTCTCGTCCGAGATGAACGCATACGCGCACACGACGTTGGTGGGCGCGGTGCTGGGAGCCACCCCGGCGATCGATGTCGATCCCACGGTCCAGGCAGCGGTCGTGGCTTCCGTCTCTTCAAATGAGTACCCATTCAAGATCTCGGTGGGGACGTATTGGACACCCACCACAGTGGTGTCCAGTTGATAGCAATCCGAGCCAAGGGCACCCGGGTTGCAGCTGGGAGCGGGTAGCATGCCGAGCCCGTTCGCGGTGACAAAGTTGGAGCCCTCCGCGAATGTGAAAGGCGAAGTCGCTCCGGTGTTGAGGTTGTTCGCCACCGAATAGGTCAGCACCACATCGGCCAGAACGGTCCCGGACACCATCACGATGGCGAGACCCATCAGGATGGACAGCCATCGGACCGGTCGGTGCGCGGATCGGGTCTTCGATTCTCCTCGGGATCGATCGCTCTCTCTCAAGTTCTCATCCCTCTTCGGGTGATACGGATGCGAAGAGCCTATACATAATAGTATGGGCTTGTACGTGGTAATGCGCATCACCACAACCCCCTCTGCCAAGGCGGATGGATGCCCACTCTCGGGGGACTGTGGCTCCCCGTACCGGTGAGGGAACCTAAGGTCCGGGAGTTCCGCCCGGGAAGGGTTCCCTCCCGTCGGGGGAGGGGGGTCCGTTCCCTCCCTGGCGGAGCACACGCCGGATGGCCTGCTTGGTGAGCCAGTCGGCCCGGGCGTTCTGCTCTCGGGGGATCCAGAAGAACTGCACCTTCTCGAAGCGCTGACCCAGTTGATGAAGGCGCTCGTGATAGGATCGCAGATGGGGGGTGCGCACGGCGTACTCCCCGGTGAACTGGCGGATCACCAGCTGGCTATCCCCGAGGAGCGTGACCGATCCCCGGTATCCCTTTTGGGCCAGGTACTCCAGGGCCCGTATCGCCGCGACGTATTCTGCCACGTTGTTGGTGGCATGGGGTGCCCCGGGCACCGCGGCGAGTCCCGATTCCTCGAAATCCAGACCTTCCCCCTCCACCGTGAAGGCCCATGTGGCGATCCCTCCCCCCCGGGGCGGTTCACAGGCGCCGTCAAAGTGGACCAAGACCCCCTGGTCCATGAGCACGGTACCCCGCGCGATCCGGTCTTCCAATGGACCCACGGGCTTGGTGTCCCTGGGCGAGGGCCTGGCGGTGCGAGGAGGATCGACGGACCCGGGACTCTCCTCCACCCCCTGCCCCCCCTTCGGATATCCCCAACTCCTTTATGAGTTGGAGCCACCATCGGGGTGGGTAGAGGACCATGGCAGACGTCCACGAAGCCCGCTTCCGGGAGCACTTGTCGATGCTGCGGCAGGCGGCCAAGGGCCTGGGGCTGGACCTGGAATCGGAGTTCCGATCCGTGGAGAAGGACATTGCCGAGCTCCCGAAGGCCGTGGGAAAGGAGGCCGACCACCTGCTCCGGGAGATCGATTACGACCTGTTTTCCCTGAGCGTGAAGATCCACCGGGTGCACCAGGAGTTCAAGAAGCTCCCTCGGAAGGTGTCGGATGGCGCCCAATCCATGGGTCGGAAGGCGGTCTGGTTCGGGAAGAAGGGGGTGGCCGCCACGGCCGCGGCCGGAAAGGCGGTCAAGAAGGACGTGAAAAAGGAACTGGCGAAGGCCGCCGGCATCCACACCGACCCCATCCAGGAATGGCATTACGAGCAGGACAAGGAGAGGGAGAGGTAGGGGGCAATCGGAGAGGGCCCACCACGGAGGGCCTCCCCAACTACTGGTGGTGCGGGCTCATCCAAGGGGGACAGGGGCAAACCCAGCTCCAAGCGCTTCAAGGGGTTGCCTTCCAAGGCAGAGATGCCTGATGCCGGAAGACCCGGACGGGGTCGGCGCCAGGTCCCATCCATGAGAGCCGGTCGGAGCTCTCGAGACCGGTTCAGCGGGACGGGGGGCGCACGTACCTGGCTGGGGGTGCCGGCGCCATGGTCCAGCGAGGGAAGGGGCCTCCAGAGGCCGAATGGCAACCCGGTCCTCACCGGGGCGGCCCTCTGGGCCTCAGGCGAAGGGCGTAGTGATACGGCCCGATCTCCAGGGTCTCCTCCAATTCGAGCCCGTGCGTGCGCAGGAGGTGGGCCGCCTCCCCAGGGGTCAGCCGGATGTCCAGGGGTGGACCCATGGGAGTCTCCTCCTTCTTCCAATCCGCATTGAGGATTCTGCCGTCGCGCTTGACCAACCGGACCGCCTCACGCACGGTTTCCGGAGGGACATCGTGGAGGACGTTGGCGAGGAGGACGACATCCGCGATTTCCGACGCAAGGGGGATCCGGTCCGAATGGCTCAGCACCGGGACGAGTTGGGGGAGTCCTTCGGCCCTCGCCCGTTCCTGGAGAAGCTCGACGAGATCCGCGGACACATCCACGGCATACACCCGTCCCTTGGCACCCACCCGCCGGGCCGCCGGGATTGCAAAGTATCCGGTCCCGGCCCCCACCTCCACAACAGTGGAACCGGGTGCGAGGGGGAAGCGGTCCCAAAATGCATCGGGGTCCTGGAATCTCCTACGCTCGGGGCTCTCGAGCCGTTCCAACGCATCCCTCCGGTTCCATCCATGCGATCCCGGTGAGTGGGTGTGTTCGCTTCCGTGGTGGTGTGCGGTCATTTCTTGTTCCCGTCCCTCCTGCGGAGAGGTCCCGTCTCTCTTCAAGGTTCGGTGAATGGACGGTCCCGGCTCCCGGGTTCCCAAGGGCCAACGGGACTTGCCACCCGGAGAGGGTGTTGAGATTCCACGTGCGAAGACAGGATGGTCGCGATGGAGGTGCGACTCAGAGCCAGGCCCGTCCCCTGGGTTGGCTCTGCGGACACCACCTTGCGAAATCTCTCTTCACAGCGAGTCCTCGCGAAGGAGTGGGGAGCCAACGTCGGGACCTTCCGTATGGCGCTTCTCCAGGAGATCTGCGAAGGGCCATCGGGGTGAAGTCCCGAATCCTGGTGGGATGGGACTGTCCGGATTTGAACCGGAGTCACGGCGTCCCGAACGCCATAGGATGGACCAAGCTACCCCACAGTCCCGTAACACCCTCTCGGGAGAGGCGTTTCATCACCTTTCCCTATTTGAGGTTGGGGAGTCATCCCCGGATGTGGTTCCCGCATCCCCGTCCACGCTGCCAGCGGAACTCTCCCTCCTCCCGTTGGCGAAACCTCCCCCCGGGATCAGTTGGACCATCCCCGGCCTCCGGGACGATCCCACGATGTGCCTGCGGTGTCGGTCGGCCCGCCTCCTGTGTGGCAAGCCTGTCTGCCCACTTCTGCTCCGCTTCCAAGGAGCGACCCGAACTTTTCCCTACCTCTCCGGACGGGGCTGGGATGGGAGCACCCCTCCCGGGGTCTTTGTGGGAAGGTTCGGGTATCCGTACGTCAATGTGGGCCCCCTCCTTGCCCCCCAGCACGGGGACACTCTCCTCTACGACACTCCCGAACGCTGGGTAGGGCGCCCCCTCCAGGAGATCGTGGGGTTCCGTACCTCGCTGCTTCGGGGCACGTATCCGGTGAAGGTTACGGATGCCGAGCGGGCGAACCCCATCGTGGAAGAGATCCAGATGGTTTCCTTGTCCTCGGAAAGTTCCGAGGGAGAGGCCAAGTTCCGCAAGGCCCCCCAGCTCCGTCTGGAGCTGTCCGACGACACGCCGCCATACGGCCCCACGGCGCCGCTCGAGGCTCTGCACCTCGACGTCCGCCGGGTGGATCCCCGGTTGGAACGCTCCGCAGGGGACATCCATGCCACCGCCCGGATCGTCGTGGAAGAGCTCTATGGCCAGAAGGTCCCTGTGAGCCGCATCCAACGGGCATTGAGCGCCGGCGTCCTGGGCCGACGGGGTCACCGGCGGTTCGTTCCCACGCGGTGGTCCATCACCGCCGTGGACGACCTCCTGGGCAAGGCCAATCTGGAGCGCATCCGCATGCTCCCGGAACTGTCGGAGTGGTGGCTCTACACATTGGAAGCGTTGGGAAACCGCTGGTTCGTTCTCTTCCTCCCGGGGAGTTGGCGCTACGAATCCATCGAGGCGTGGTATCCGGGGACCCTCTGGAATCCGGAAGGGGCGAACGTTCTGATGCTGGGGGATCATGAGGGGTTTCGGGGTCGGACCCAATACGCCGGGATGGGAGGATGTTACTACGCCGGCCGGTTGGCCATCACCGAGAAGCTCTTGGACTTGAACCGGCAGTCGGGAGCACTGATCCTTCGGGAGATCCATCCCGGGGAGGTCCTCCCCTTGGGTGTCTGGAACGTCCGGGAGCATGTCCGAACGGCGCTGGGGGGACACCCCCAGCGCCTTTCCTCCTGGGAAGAGGTCCTCCAGCGCATCTCCCGCTTCTTTTCCATTCCCATGCGACGCTGGCTCCTCCAGAGCACCCTCTTGCGGGAGTGGAAGAGCCAGCGGCGGCTGGATCAGTACCTTTGAGCGAGGTCAGACCGGCGCGAGGGGGGCCCCGCAACTCCCGCAGAAGGCATCCTCCAACTCTACCACCCTCTGGCATCGGGGGCATTTTGGCTCGGTAAGCGGTTTCCCGCACCCCCGGCAAAAACGGTTGTCCGCGGGGTTCTCCCGACCGCACCGGGGACAGGGCACCGCCAGGGGTTTGGCCGGCCCGTCGGGGTCCGGCGCGGCCTCGGGAACGGGAGGGGGGCCCGAGGAGCGTTGGGCCATGGGCGTTGGTCCGGGGGGAGGTTCCACCACCGTTCCCGGGCTCAATGAGATCGTCTCCAGGCGCTGGCTCCCCAACCGTCGCCGTCCCCGGACCGCCAGGCGGAGTCCCTCCGTGAAGTCCTTCCGGTCCAGTGCCTTCTGGCTCTGCTGCGCCAGAAGGCTCGCTTCCCGGAAGTCCGCGTGCCCCGAACTCGCGGCTTCTGCCGCCGCGAGCTCGTCGACGAGCATCTTGAGCTCGAACCGGGCCTCCAGGAAGTTCTTGGGCAGAGATCGGCGGAAATCGGACATGGTGGAGGTTTCTTCGTCGGGCATGGTCTGTTCCTGTTGCGGACTTGGGGGAGACGACCGCGCATCTTCCGGGGCCGCCCGCACCGGGAAGGAAGCCCTGCCTTCCCGGTGAGCTGGAAGCGCTTCCTCCGGATCTCCCACGCGCCGGGCCAGATCCCGGACCATGGGTTCCCCTCGCGACTCCTCAGCGGCGTCTCCGGAAGGCTCGGGGGATTCCTCCGGGTCGGGGGAGCCCGGAGGACCCGCCCGGCGGAGCTCCAAAAGAAGTTCCTGGGCCTTCCGGGCCATCTGCAACGCGCTCGTGGGATCTCCCCTGGACAGATCCGAGCGGGCCTGGCTCACGTACTCTCTCGCCCCGGCCACTCGATAGCCCTCCCGCTGCATCCGGTCGGCGAAATGGCTCGCCGCCTCGATGCGGTTGAAGGCGGAGTCGAAGAGGTCTGAAGGTTCATCCAAGGCGGCGGCCAGCCGCTCGCGCTTCAGTCGGTTCCGCCGGGAAATCAGGATGATGAGCAGGATGCCCGCGAATGCAACGAGAGCGATCCCGATGAATGCGGTGGTCTCGCTCAAGGGGGATCTCTCCTCCCCGGGTGTCCTGTGGGGAAGGGAACCCCACGGACGGGAACCCCGGGCTTGCGGAGAATAGCGCTCTGGGGGGACTTTAAACCTCCCTCCTTCGACCCCGGCCGGGGGGACCCCTGCCCCAGGGATCCCTCGGACGGATTCTTCGCTGCCCCAAGGGACCCGCGGGGAGACGCGGGACCTGGATGCATAAAGGGCTACGGGCCAGAAGCAAGGACTCCGAGGGGAAGCCCAGGTACCATCCGTAGGCAAAGGAATGCCGCGGGGTATGTGCCGCCGACGACGGTTTCACCCGGAGAAATGGTTCTGCCGGAGGAGCTCCCGGCCGTCCAGTCGGGAGCCCCCGGCGCGGGTATTCCCTCTGCAAGGGGAACCTTCCCCAGGTTCCCTGGGGTCCGGTTCCGTCGGGCCTCGGACGACGGAGGACCGGCTCAAGGGGTTTCAACTTCCCCGGGACTTGCTGGGAGTGGCCGCTGGGTCGGTCCCAGAAAGTCGCCCAAGAGGTATGTAGTGCGGACCCCGTGGACCTGGATGCGGGCCCATTGCCCGATGGGGGCCTCCTGCGGAAGGACCACGGGGAGATAGTTGTCCAGCCGTCCCACCCGGGTTTCTCCCACGCCTTCTTCGACCACCAGACAATCCCAGCGGGAGCCGATGTACCTCTCCAACCTGCGGCGGGCCACGTCGTGCCGGAGCCGGGCGATCTCGCGGGACCGCTCCTTGGCGACGCGCGCCGGAACGGGGGAAAGGCGCGCCGCCGGTGTGAGGGGACGGGGGGAGAACCGGGTGACGTTGACGATCTCGGGTTCCACGTCCCGGAGCAGGCGAAGGGTGGCCTGGTGGTCCTCTTCCGATTCGCCCGGGAAACCCGTGATCACGTCCGTGGATACCGTAAGATCGGGGGCGATTTCCCGTCCGCGGAGGATCAGCTGGCGGAACTCGCTGACCGTATACCCCCGGCGCATGGACCCCAGGACGCCGTCCGACCCCGACTGGACCGGGAGGTGGAGGAACCGGAACAGCCGGGGTTCCGCCCGGAAGAGCGGAAGATATTCATCCGCGATGGTCCGGAGCGTCTGCGGGCTCATCATCCCCACCCGGATCCGGAACTCCTCCGGGCATCCGAGGCGCCCCAGCATGCGGACCACTTCGGGCAGCCGGGGGGCTTCGGGCCCCCCCATGTCCATGCCGTAGCAGGAGGTGTCCAGGGAGGTGAGCCGGATCTCCCGGGCCCCCTGGCCGAGGGCACGCTCCACGGAAGTCCGGATCTGGTCCAGCGGGACGCTGCGGAGCGGCCCACGGGCCAGCCGGCTGAAGCAGTATGTGCAGTGGCTGGTGCATCCCTGGGTGAGGGTCACCTCTCCCCACACGTGGCGCGGGGGAGACGAGCCACCGGGATTTGCCCCGGGTGGCGCGGCGGGGGCCTGGGGCGGAGACCGCGGAGCCTCAAGTCCCGCGAGTTCGGCGAGCACTTGGGGGAAACGGGTCTGGTCCCGTATGCTCAGGAAGTGCGGAGGGGATCCACGCGCCAAGGGTCCAACGAACCTCTCCTTCCGAAGGGGGACCATGCAGCCGGTCACGACAGTATGGCGCCAGAGGGGCGACATCTCCTGCCATCGTCGGACCATCCGGTCTTCGGTGGGCCCGATGACCGCGCAGGTGACCAGCACCCCCACCTCTGCGTCCTGGGGGCGTTGGACCAGGGTATGCCCGGAGGCTCGCGTCGCTTCCCGGAGCGCCTCGGCTTCTCCCAGATTCTGGGAGCACCCGTACCCCTCCACGTAGACGCGCATCCCGATCACGACCCGACGGGCGCGTCCTTCGTGGGTCCCTCCGATGGGGTGGATCAGAAGGTCGTGAGCTTCCCCGTGAGGAGGCGCTGGGGGATGGTGTGGGCCTTCTCCAGCCAGGAATCGGCGACGGCGCGGGCCGTCCCCTCCACCTTGGAGAGGGGCACACCATCGGCGGGGAGCAGGTTCACGGCGGCCACCAGCGGGTGGTCCACCGGCTTCCCGATCTGGGACAGGATCCGGATGTGGACCTCCTTCACATCCCCCCGGGTCTCCTTCACGATCTCCCGGCCCATCTCGTTGGCCAGGAGGTTGTAGATCTTCCCCACGTGGTTCACCGGATTCTTCCCGCTGGTGGCCTCCATGCTCATGGGGCGGTAGGGGGTGATGAGGCCGTTGGCCCGGTTGCCCCGTCCCGTGGACCCGTCGTCCCCGTTCTCCAGGGAAAGGCCGGTCACGGTGAGGTAGTACACTCCCTTCTCGAAATTGTCCCCGGTATTCACGTCGATGGTGACCTCCCGCCGCGTGAGCTTCGTGGCGTGATCCGCCACGGCGTCCCGGATCTCCTGGATGGTGGACTGGTACTCCTTGGGGCCCTTGAGCTCCCGTCCCACCAGGGCGGCGGCCACGGTCACGGTGATCTTGTTCCCCTGCCGGCAGCCCATGACCTTCACATCCTCCCCCAGGGCTTTCACCTTCTTCTTCAGGCGGAGGGTGAGGAACTTCTCGGTCTCCAGGACCAGCGTCTCCGTCTCGGAGAGCGGGGCGAACCCGCAGCCGAACGAAGTGTCGTTGGCCAGGATCCCCTCCTGCTCGAACACGCCCCGGAGGTCCACCGAACCCTGGCCGATCTTGCAGTCGAAGTCGACGTCCTTGTCCACGTCCAGATGGGAGCAGACCGAACGGACGTAGGCCTTGGCCGCATCGATGGCCACCTGGCGGTACGGAAGCTTCTCCCCGTCGACCTGGGTGGTGGCCCGGCCCACCAGGCACACGTAGGCGGGATGGAGGACCTTCCCGCCCCCGAACTCCGGCCGCGCCTGGCCGCCCACCACGTGGGTCTCGTCGGTGTTGTGATGGAGGATGCGGCCGAACTCGTCGAGGTACATCTTGGAGAGGGCCCGGCTCACGGCCTCGGACACCCCGTCGCAGAGGCTGTCGGGATGCCCGAGGCCCTTTCGCTCCACGAACTCGACGGGCTGGTCCTCGATGTACTGCGACTTCAGAGTCTCCACCGTGATGTTGCGGTCCATGGGGGTCACGGGAGCGATTCGAATGGGTCACCCGCATAAGCGTTTCGCTTCCCGAGTCGCCCCCGAAGCGCCCCGCCTTCTCTCGGAGGGTTGCATCGGACGCACGAACCCCTCGGAGGTGCGTAAGGGGGACGGCCGGGGACGCATCGGAGCCCGACGGCGCGGGGGACGCGGAAAGGGCGCCCCACGGGTCTCGTAAAATCTTTATTCGCTCCGGGCGTCGCAGGGTCCGGGGGAATGGGCGCATTCGGCCCGGGCCCCCCACATTGCATGGATCGGGAATCGGAGTCCACGTCGAGCCCTGCGGGGGGGGACCCCCCCTTTCCGGGGCCTCTCCCCGCCCCCAGCGGGGGACGGCCCGAAGGCGAGGGGCAGAAACCCACCTCCCCGCCCCCGAAGGGGTCCGTCACGGATGTCTTCGACCAGATCCTCAAACGGTCCAGCACGCTCTACCGGGGCAACCCGGACGTCCTTCGGGAGGCGTACGTCCCGCCGCGTCTCCCCCACCGGGAAGAGCAGATCCGCCGGGTGGCCGAGGTCATCGCGCCCGCCCTGAAGGGGGACACGCCTTCCAACCTGCTCATCTACGGCAAGATCGGCACCGGGAAGACGGCGGTGGTCACGCAGGTCCGGCAGGACATCGCACGGCGGGCGAACCTGCCCAAGAAGATCCGATTCCTGGCCGTGAACTGCGCCACGGTGGATACTCACTACGCCCTCCTCCAGACCCTGGGGAACTCCCTGGTGGACCGGGAGGAGGACCGCATCCCCACGGGATGGTCCCTCGACCGCGTCTATTCGGTCTTCTGCGCCCACTGCGACCGGCAGGGCGGGACCATCCTCCTCGTCCTGGACGAGATCGACAAGCTGGTGAAGAACTCCGGGAACGAGGTCCTCTACTCCCTCTCCCAGATCAACACCGAGCTCAAGGAGGCCCGGGTGGGGATCATCGGGATCTCCAACGACCTCAAGTTCACGGATAACCTCGATGCCCGGGTCCGCAGCCGTCTCAACGAGGAGAAGATCCTCTTCCCCCCCTATGATGCGCTGCAGCTCCGGGACATCCTGGAGGACCGGGCCCGGGAGGTGTTCGCGCCCAATGCGCTGGAACCGGGGGTCCTCGAGAGGTGCGCCGCCTACGCGGCCCAGGAGAACGGCGACGCGCGCCGGGCCCTCGCCCTCCTGCGGGTGGCCTCGCAGATCGCCGAGCGCTCCGGGGTCTCCCAGATCCGGGACGAGCACGTGGTCCAGGCCAAGAGCAGCCTGGAGCGGGACATCATCACCGAGTGCGTCCGGACCCTGGCCCCGCACTACAAGCTCCTCCTCTGGGCCATCGTCGTGACGTGCGAACGGCGCCGGGGGAGCCTCCCCACGGGGGAGGTCTACGAAAATTACACCGGGGTCTGTCACCGCCTCAGCGTCCCCCCCCTCCACCAGAGGAGCATCTCCAACCACCTCGCCGATCTGGAGGAACTGGGCCTCATCCGGGCCAAGGTGATCTCCAAAGGGCGCGGGGGGAGGACCCGGCAGATCGACATCGCGGTCCCGGCGTCGGAGACGCTGAACGCCCTGGAGGAGGACGAGCTCCTCAAGGGGCTATCCCGACGGCGGGGCGCGGGGCAGACGAACCTCTTCCGGTTCGAGACGGGCACGGCCGGTTCGCCCCCTTCCTGAAGCAGCGCCGCCCCGGGACCCGCGGCTCCGGGGGGATCGCGCCGCGGAGGGATGGGTCCGGAGGATCCCCGCCAGCTCCCGGAGCAAGCCGTCCACCGAAACCCGCGTGGCGTGGGGCATCACCACGAAGCGGAGCGCGGGGGGTTCCCGGATGGCGCTCACATCCCATCCGCGCTCCAGAAGGGCGTTCTGGAGGCCGCGGGGGTTGGGGTGACGCGCCGCCACGATGTTCATGGTGGGCTCGGTGACGATGGGTAGGCCCAGCGCCTCCAGGCCGGAACGCAGGCGCCCGGTGAGGGCCAGCGCGCGCCTCACCATCCCCTGGTAACCCTGCCGTCCCATGGACATCATCGCGGCGAAGCATCCGGCCACGCTCGAGGATGGACGTGTGCCCAGCAGGGAACGCGAGGTGGGGTCCGTGAGATAGGGGGAGGCGACCTCGATGCACCGCCACAGCTCCCGGTCCCGCGTGAGAAGGCTTCCCGTGGGGATGGGGGCCATCCCCATCTTGTGGGGATCCACCGTCATGGAGGTGACCCCCGGGAGGGAGAAATCGAAAGGGATTCCCGGAAGTCCCAGTTCGTGCCGGAAGGGGAGTACGAACCCTCCGAACGCGGCATCCACGTGGAGAGGGACCCCCCGGGAGAGCGCGAGCCGGGAGAGCTCGTCCAGGGGATCCACCGCACCGAGCTCGGTGGATCCCGCGAGCCCCACGACGGCGGCCGTCCGCCTGCGCACCCGACGCGCGGCCCCCTGGACCTGCATGCGCCCGTGGGCATCGACCGGGACCCAGGAGGGGGTGAGCCCCAGGAGACGCGCGGCCTTCGTCAGGGAGAAATGCGCGCTGGAGGGAAGGACCACCTCGGTCCCTCCCGTGAACTCCCGGGCCATCCAGAGGGCCATGAGGTTGGCCTCGGTCCCCCCGCTGAGGATCTGGCCCTGCGCGGTGAGAGGGGGGGCGTGGAACAGGTCGAGGAGCATGGCCACGACCTCCTCCTCCAGGCGCGCGGTCCCGGGGCACAGGCCCGGATTCCCCAGGTTCGCGGTGGGGAACGCGTGGACCGACTCCCAGGCCAGGGGAAGGGGCATGGTGCACATGCTCCCGAAGATCCGGCCGTCCCGGAAATCCCAATCGGACCGGCGTGCCCGCCGCAGGGCGGCCCGGATCCTCCGGGGAGGCCATGGTACCTCGGGGAGCCGGAGGGCGGCGGACGTCCCGCCCCTCTCCCGGACCGCGCTCACGGGTTCGACTCTTGGGCGGTTTGCTCCCGATCCGCGAGGGGGATCTCGGCCCGTCTCCTCTTCCGCTGCAGGGCCCGCAGTTCCCTGAGGTCCCGGTCCAGTTCCCGCATCTCGAAATTGTAGCGCCGGAGCCGCACCTGGATGATGCCCCGGATGGTCTGGATCTCCCGTTCCAGCTGTTCGTCGTTCATGGACCCGGGCCCCCAGGGATGTCGGGGGAACGCCTCCCCCGTCCAGCGCGCCGCGTCATCGACGGACCCCGAAGGTGTCACGCGTCGATTTGAGCCTTTTGGAGGCGGTTCGAGAAATCCACGAAGACCGTCTTGATCTCGGTGAACTCGTCGATGGCGGTGGTCCCCGCCTCCCGCCCGCCGTTCCCCGTGTTCTTGATGCCGCCGAACGGGAGCTGGACCTCCGCTCCGATGGTGGGGGCATTGATGTAGGTGATGCCCGCCTCCAGGCGCTCCATGGCCTGGAAGGAGAGGTTCACGTCCCGGGTGTAGATCGACGAGGAGAGGCCGTAGTCCACGTCGTTCGCCACCCGGACCGCCTCCTCGAAGTCGCGCACCTTGAGCACCGAGAGGACCGGTCCGAAGATCTCCTCCTTCGTGATCCGCATCCCGTGGGTGGCGGCGAAGATCGTGGGGGCGATGAAGAATCCCCGGTCGTAGGGTGCTCCGGTAAGCTTGGTCCCCCCCAGAAGGAGCTCTGCCCCCTCCTTCTTCCCGATCTCGATGTATCCCAGCACCTTCCGCTCCTGTTCGGCGCTGGCCACGGGTCCCATCTCCACCCCTTCGTCGAGGGGGTTTCCCACGCGGAGCCTGCGGAGCCGCTCGATCAGCCGTCCCAGGAACTCCTCGTAGATGTCCTGGTGCAGGATCAGCCGGCTCGTGGCCGTGCAGCGCTGGCCCGCGGATCCGAAGGCGCCGAAGAGGACGCCCTCCAGGGCGAGGTCCAGGTTCGCATCGTCCATGACGATCTGCGGGTTCTTCCCACCCAATTCCAGGTGGACGTACTTGAGCTTCTGGGCCCCCTTGAGGTAGACCTCCCGGCCCGTGTCCGAGCCGCCGGTGAAGCTCACCGCCCGGACGCGGGGGTCGGAGACGAGGGTGTCCCCCACCACGCCACCGGAGCCCGTGACCAGGTTGAGCACCCCGGCGGGGAGCCCGGCCTCCGCGTAGGCCTGGACCACCCGGGTCCCGCAGAGGGCCGTGTTGGAGGCGGGTTTGAAGACCACCGTGTTCCCCGAGATGAGGGCGGCGGCGATCTTCCAGTTGGGGATCGCCGTGGGAAAGTTCCAGGGTGTGATGGCGGCCACCACCCCCTTGGGCTGGCGCAGGGTGAGGCAGGCCTTGTTCCGGAGCTCCGAGGGGACCGTCTCCCCCAGGAGGCGGCGGCCTTCCCCGCTCGCATACTCGATGAAGTCGATGGCCTCCTGGACATCCCCGAGGCCCTCGGGCAGGATCTTCCCCATCTCCATGGTCACCGTCCGGCCCAGGGAGGCCTTGTCCCGCCGGTAGATCTCCGCCGCCTGGAGCAGGATCCGCCCCCGTTTCGGCGCCGGGACCTCCCGCCAGCTCTTGAATGCCTTGTGCGCCGCCGCGACGGCGCGCTCCACATCCTCGGGCCGTGCGGCGACGAAGGTCCCGAGTTCGTCCCCGGTGGCCGGGTTGTGCGTGGAGAAGGTCTTCGCGCCGGGCGGGATCTCCCACTTTCCATCGATGTACAGACCGTGTGATTCGCTCATGGTCCACCCTCCTCAGGTTCCGAGGGTCTCGGGGAGCCCGGCCGGCGGTAAAAAGGGTTTGGGCCGGATTTCCCGTCAGGTGCGGATCAGGAGGGTGAGGACCCCCGTGGCCGCGAGCTGGAGCGCCGCCACGCCCATGAGGGGCCAGGCCACCGGGCTCCCGTAGCTCCGGGAAAGGTCCAGGAAGGCGAGGGTCGTGGCCACGCCGGCGCCGAGGAGGAGCGCGGCGGCCACCAGCACCCGTCGCGCGAAGGCGGAGGCGGTGGACCGCACCACCGGCAGAAAGCTCACCACCCCCACGAGCGCCACGGCGGAAGCGGCCCCGGCGAGTCCGATGTCGATCCACCATTCGGGCCCGATCACGGTCTCGGGGGCCCTCCCTCGCCCCGCGGTGCCCGTCGCCATCCGGGACCCAGTTGACGGAGCAGCCCATCGAACTCCTGCGGGTGGCCCGCGATCCACTGGCTGGGGAAATACTCCCGCCCGTACCCCTCCCCCACCGGTATGACCAGGCCGTTCCGGACCAGGACGTCGAGATGGTGGAGGACCGTGCGGTACTGGACCTCCAGCCGCTGTGCGATCCGGTGCGCGTTCTGGGGTTCTTGGCGGAGGAGATCCAGGATTCGTGCCCGCATCGGCCCTCCCCGGGTCCCGATCAGCATCCAGTGCAGGACGCGGCGGGTCGCGTCTCCCGCTCCGTCCCCCTCCGGCGGCATGGGTGATGCTGGCCCCCGGTGTCCCTCGTCGGAGAGGCAGGACCCGGCCCGTATATCATGTCGGCTTCCCTTCGGGGGAGCTCGCCGGAGGGGTCCACAAGCCGATTTCGGCTCCGAGGGTAGCCCATCGGGTTCCGCCGGAACCGGGGCGGGCCCCGGGGGGTCCGGTCCGGGACCCCCCTTTCTCTCCAATGACCCACCACCGGCCCCCCACCTAGACCTTGTTGAGCGCCACGGTCTGGGTGTTCCCAAAGAACTCGTGGTAGATGAGCCAGCCGCCCGCCGCGGGGTCGAATACGTAGTCCAGGTAGTAGGTGACGTTGATGGCCCGGTAGTCCGAGAGGACCGTGGTGTTGTTGGTCACCACGAACTGGACGGTGGCCGAGACGTTGGCGTAGCCCTGGCTCGCGGAGATCGTCACCACGGGAGGGGACTCGGAGTAGAACCAGACCGCGGTCCAGAGCGCGAAGAACCGGGCCCAGGGGGCGCTGTGGGAGGTCGAGGAGTTGGGATTGATGATCTCGCTGTAGTTGTAGACTCCCGCAATGGGACCATTGGTCCAGTTCAAGGTGGCGTTGGGGGCATACTGGCCCACGAGGAGGCTCAAATTCTCGATGGCGATGTCGTTCCAGTGCGCGAAGGCGTCGGAGAGCACCACCTGGGGTTGGTTTCCCTCGTTGACGAGGGAACGGACCTGGAAGGTCTCGGTGGAGATGTACCAACCGGTCGGGCCGGTCCCCCCGGCCCCGTAGACCATCCCCAGCGTCTCGTTGACGGTCAACAGTTCGAAGTCCACCGGGTTGGCCGCGGGAGTGACCACGAACTGTACGGGGGCCGTCACCGTGGCGGCGGACCCGTTGGCGGCCACGGCGACGGATGGCGGCGTCTCGGTGTAGAACCAGATGGCTCCCCAGGCCGTGAAGAAGTGATTCCAGGCCGAGTCGATCCGGGCGGACCCGGTGTAGACCCCGTTGAGCGAGCCTCCGACCCAGTCGAGGGTGGCGGTTGGCACGTACTGGGATGTCACCGCGGAGGCATTCTCGATGGCCACCTGGTCCCAGTGCAGGAAGGCGGCGTTCTCCACCTGGGCGGAGAGATCCACCAGGACGGTATGGCCCGTGTTCTGGAACACCTCACGGGAGATCTGCCATCCCGGACCGGCGACGTACTGGTAGTCCAGGGTGAACGTCACATTGAGCACTTCCACGTCTCCCGGATTGGCCACGGGGGTCACCACGAATTGGATCGGTGCGGTCACCACCGCGTACGAATCGTTCGCCGCGACGGTGATCGTCGCCGGGGTCTCCGCGTAGAACCAGACGGCCCCCCACAGGGTGAAGAACCGGGTCCAGAGACCCTGGATGGCCGCGGCACCGGAATAGGTGCCGTTCAGGGGTCCCCCTTCCCACACCACCACCGCCGTGGAGACGTACTGGGGCTCGAGGAGGCTCAGGTTCTCGATGGCGATTGCCCCCCAGTGCAGGTACGCCTGGGCCTGCACCATCGCCTGAGGGCCGGACACAGCACGCGCGGACAGGAGCGTCCACCCCTCGCTCTGGATGAGCCAGTTTCCGGCCACATTCTCAAATGTCAAGGTCGAGCTCACCACGAGCTCCTGTTCCACCAGGGGATCCGCCGACGGGGAGGCGAGGAAGGTGAGGGTGGCGGACGCGTTGGCCGACCGGCCGGAGGGAGACACGGAGACCGAGGGGCCCGACGCGGCCACGGCGAGGGATGACCACTGGCCCGCAAAGTGGCTCCACACCGTCCCGATCGCAGAGGCGCCCGAGTAGGATCCGGCGAGGGGTCCCCCCACCCAATCGAGGGTGGCGTTGGAGAGGTAGGTCGACGTGGGGACCGACCGGCCGGCAACGGCGTTCCAGTGGGCAAAGGCGGCCTGTTCCACCACGTACGGCGCCAGGGCGGAGAGCTGGGCGGATTGGGCCTGGTCGGTCCCGGAGAGCGCGCGGGCGGAACTCACCTCACCCTCGTAAAGGTATGCGAGTCCCGCGGAGACGAGCACCAGGGCCACCGCAAGGGCCACCAGCGCACCCACCACGGGACGGCGGGTGGGTCCGCGACGGGAGACAGGTTCGGTGGAGTTCTCGGTAGGGGTCGGCGGCTCAGGGGAATCCTCAGCGGTCATGGTCTCGGGCATGGACACGGCGATGCGAGCACTTGAACGGCCGCCAGATTCGGTTCCCAATCCCTTCCCAATCCATTGTGGAACCTCCGGGAGGATGCACTTCGGGCCTCCGGGGACGCACACGCCGGGGCGAGGCACCGGCAACGTCTCGGGCGCCCCCCGTCGGATGCCACGGTCCCCTCGCGGCGAAGATAATGATTTAGCGGGCCCCCTCCATGCCGAACGGAACCAGATGCTGGACATTGACCTCATCCGTCAGGACCCCCGCCACGTCGAAGAGAACCTGGAACGCCGCCGGCATCCTCCGTACGTCGCGCTCCTCAAGCAGGCGCTGGAGGTGGACACGGAGTGGCGGAGGCTGCACGGGGAGGCGGATCGCCTCCGGGCCCAGCGCAACCGTCTGTCCCAGGCCCTGGCCCGGGCACACAAGTCCGGGACACCCCCTCCCGAGGAGGTGTCCCGGGAGGCCCGGGAACTCCCCGCCCAGATCGAGGCGCTGGAGCTCCGCGAGAAGGAGACAGCGCGCGTCCGAGATGACCTCCTGCGCCGCCTCCCGAACCTTCTGGATCCGTCCGTCCCGTTCGGCACCGACGACACGGGAAACGTGGAGGTCTCCCGCTGGGGAGAGCCGGTGGAGCCCGGGTTTCCCCTCCGCTCCCATGGAGACCTCGCCGAGGCAATGGGTTGGGCGGAGTTCGGCCAGGCCCGGGACGTGAGCGGTGCGGGGTTCTACTACCTTCTCGGCGATCTTGCCCTCCTGGACCTGGCCCTGCAGAGGTTCGCGGTGGACCGTCTCGTCCAGAAGGGGTTCGTCCCCGTCGTCCCCCCGTACATGCTCCGCCGGGAACCCTACGAGGGGGTGACCGATCTCGCCGATTTCGAGAAGGTGATGTACCGGGTCGAGGGGGAGGACCTCTACCTCATCGCCACCAGCGAGCACCCTCTCGCGGCGCTCTATCGGGGGAAGATCCTGGAGGAGACCTCGCTCCCCATCCGGCTGGCCGGCATCAGCCAGAACTTCCGGCGGGAGATCGGGGGCCACGGGGTGGATCAGAAGGGCATCTTCCGGGTCCATCAGTTCAGCAAGGTGGAGCAGTTCGTCTTCTGCGCGCCGGAGGATTCCCCCAAGGTGCACGAGGAGCTCCGTGCCAACGCGGAAGAGTTCTTCCGGGCCCTGGAGATCCCCTACCGCGTGGTGAACGTCTGCACCGGGGATCTGGGCGTGGTGGCGGCGAAGAAGTACGACATCGAGGCGTGGTTCCCCCGGCAGAAGGCCTACCGGGAGGTGGTGAGCTGCTCCAATTGCACGGACTACCAGGCCCGGCGCCTGGGCATCCGGATGGGAAAGGCGGGCAAGCCGGGCAAACGGGTGCCTCACACCTTGAACTCCACGGAGGTGGCCACGTCGCGGGCGATGGCCGTGATCCTGGAGGGTGGACAGGCTCCCGACGGGACGGTCCGGATCCCCCGGGTCCTCATCCCCTACATGGGGGGTCGGGAACGGTTGGAGCCTCGGAACGAGATCGGCCGCTGAGAGACCTTCTCCCCTGCGCCTCTCGGGTACGATCCACGTCTCTCCTTGCGGGGCACCACCCTGCCGGTCAAAGGGGAGGTCGTGCGGGGCACCTCGCGGAGGGGATTCCCGGCCTCTCCCCGCACCCTCCGCCGGGACCGGTTCCCCTCGACCCAGAAGCGGGGTTGCCGGGGTCTCCGCCTCCCCGATTCCGACCCCCATCCGGAGCGGCCCTGGTCGAACCTGAAGGATGGGACAGAAATTCGGGGCATGGGACAAAACCCACATCGGCTTCGTCCCAGGGGTCGCTCGGGAGCCCAAAGCCCTCCCACCCAAGGCTTCAAGTGAGGGGAGCCTACTCATTCCATCCATTGCATATGTCCGCGAACCCGCTCCCGGGTGCGTTCACACCGCCGGGCAGATCGGTGGGGCCGATCGACCTGCAAACTGCGCTCCGGTTGGCGGGGAGGAAGAGCTTCCTCGTCCGTCACCAGGTCCTTTCTCTCGGGCATAGCTACACGGTGATGGACGAGGGCAAGCAGCCCCTCTTCGAGGTCAAGGGAAACAAGGGACAGAACATCCGGGCGGCCGTCGTCGGAGACCTCGTCGCGACCGTAGGAGGGGGCTACCTCGGGCGGAGGGCGACCCGATCGATGGCCATGAGCTATAGTCTGATCGACGCCCAGGGAACAGTGTGGGGGATGATCCAGAAGGAAGGCAGCGCAAACTCCTCCGTCTTCACCCTGGTGGACCGGGCGGGCTTTTCCCGGGTCGTCATCACGGTCCAGCGCAGCCTTATGGGAGGGATCCAAGCGACAGCCGTCTCCCCGGATGGGAGACCGATGCTCCAATCGGAAGGAAACCTCCTCCGGCACAACTTCAAGATCCGCGATGGGGTCGGGAATGAGGTCGCCAAGGTCCACGAAAAGTGGGTGGCGATCGCCGATACCTACAATGTCGACCTGTTGGGGAACATCGACCCGCTTTATCCTCTCCTGTACGCCATCCTCATCGACTACGAGAAGGTGAAGTAGGCCATCAACGGAATGCCGGGGACGGCTCCCCGCGATCCGATCTCCCCGGACCGTTCTCCTCGCTTGCCCATGGCGTCCCATCGGCAGCCCGACATGTGCCCGGGAGATTGCGGATCCCGCCCTCGGATCGACCCTCCCACCAACACGGGCCATCCTGCGACCGATTCAGGACCGACTGGAAGGACCCGGGGCGCCACCCGTGAGACCCCCCCGCGAATCCCCGGGCTCCCCAGCTCCCGCGCCCCGTCACGCCCTCCCTCGATCTTCTTGATCTCCGCGAGTGGACCGAGACCATCGTTCCATGCGGGGAGGATTCTGCAACCCGCCGGAAGGGGCACCACCGGGGCAAACACTCAGCGGCCGGATCCAGCGTGGACATGCGAGCCCTCGGAGGTGTGTTGGACCCACGCCGGACCCAAGGGACCGACGTGACGTACCCACATCATTTTCGCTGGAACGACGTGGTCCACCGCCGCGGCCCGCGCTCTCCGCAAGGCGAAGGAGAATTAAGTGGCGGCCCCTCCCCCCGGGCCATCTGTCGGTGAGATCTCTACATGGACACACTCAGACTCAGTGAGGGTTCCCCCGGGGCCGGCCCTGCCCTCCTCTCCCGCACCACCAAACCGCAGAGGACCCTCGACGAATTCGTCTCGCAGACCGATGGGGGGGACCCCGGCGAGGGGGGGCCGCCGGAGAACCCGGAGGATGCCTCTTGGGCCCACGTGCCGGAGGGGGAGCTCCTCGAGGCAACGGCCGACGGGTTCGTCCAACATCCGTTGTTGCGTCCCCGGGCCCTGCGGGCGCACCCCTTCCAGCTATCCATCGCCCGGGCGGCCCTCGCGGAGGACGTGCTGGTGGTCCTCCCCACGGGCCTGGGGAAGACGGTGATCGCCGCCCTTGTGGCCGCGGAGCGCCGGAGAGCGCGTCAGGGAAAGGTCCTGATGCTCGCCCCCACGCGCCCGTTGGTGGAGCAGCACGCCCGAAGCTTCTCCCAGTGGTTCCGGTCCCTTCCCCGGACCGTCTTCACGGGGACCGTGTCCTCCCCGCGGAGGGAGGGGAACTGGGACGCGGCGGACTTCGTGTTCGCCACGCCCCAGGTGGTGCTCAACGACCTCCAGGACGGAGCTTACTCCCTGGTGGACGTGGGACTCCTCATTTTCGACGAGGCCCACAGGGCCGTGGGGAACTATGCCTACGTCAAGGTCGCCTCCATCTACCGCACGCAGCGGGGGGAAGGACGCCGCGTCCTGGGGCTCACCGCCTCCCCGGGAGGCCAGGAGGCGAAGATCCGGGAGGTGCTGGGCCACCTGGGGATCACCCGGGCGGAGGCCCGCTCCCCGGGCGATCCGGATGTCCAGGGGTACCTGCAATCGATCTCCATGGAGACCGTCCGGGTGAAGCTGCCCGCGGAGGTCGAGGAGGTCCGCAAGGCGCTCCGGGGAAGCCTCCACGAGGAGCTCGTCCGGCTGCAACGGATGGGCTTCCTCCGGAAGAAGCCCCTGGCGTACGTGGGCGTGAAGGACCTTGTGGAGACCCGGGGAGCCATCATGGCGCGCCCGGGCCCCATGGGGCGGAAGTTCGGCGCCATGTACCGTCTCATGCTGGCCATCCACCTCCAGCACAGCCTGGAGCTCCTGGAGACGCAGGGAGTGGCCCCGTTCCTCGACTATCTCAAGCGGCTGGCGACCAAGGATCGGCCCGGTCGGGCGGACCGGGCCTTCCTATCCCTTCCCACGGTCCAGAAGGCTCTCACCGTGGGCCGGAAGATCCTCGAGGGGGGTTCGGACGTGTCCCATCCCAAGCTGGCGGAACTGGCCCGCGTCGTGGCGGAGGAGATGGCGTCGAACCCGAAGGCCCGGATCCTCGTCTTCGCCCAGTTCCGGGACACCATCCGGGCCATCCAGGCGACGCTCCGGGCCCATGGCATCGCGGCGCGTCGGTTCGTGGGGCAGGCGACCCGGAACGCCGAGGACCAGGGGATGAAGCAGCGGGAGCAGGTCCGCCTGGTGGAGGACTTCCGGGAAGGACGCTTCCCGGTCCTCGTGGCGAGCAGCGTGGCGGAGGAGGGGTTGGACATCCCCAACGTGGACCTCGTGGTCTTCTACGAGGCGCTCCCCTCGGAGATCCGGACCATCCAGCGCCGCGGACGCACGGGCCGGAACGCCGCGGGGAAGGTGGTGGTGCTCATGGCGTCCGGGACCCGGGACGAGGGGTATCAGCGCGCGGAGAGGAAACGGGAGTCCGCCATGCGGCGTCACGTTCGGCGGATGGGTCAAGCGCCCCGGGTCTCCGGTTCCCCATCCGTCCCCCCTCCGGATCCGTCGTGAGCTTCGCCGCATGGCGTGGACCGTTGGTTCATCGGCCGGTCGCGGGAGGATCCGTGGCGGGCCAGCTCCCGTCGGGCAGGACGTCCCGGAGCGCACCCGAAAGCTCCCGTGGGTCGGGGCTCGCATAGAAGTGGGCGAAATCGTCCACGCGGAGAGCGGGGATGGTCCGCACCCCGAAGTGTCGGGAAAGGTCCGGCATCTGATCCACGGAGATCACGTCCAGGCGGAGGTGACGCTCGTCATGGAGGACCCATCTTCCCAGGGCCCAGAGGACCGGGGACGAATCCGGTCCCTGCTCCGAGACGAAGAGGCGCAGATGATGCCGGCGCAGGATCTGACGGAGAACCTCCCGGAGGGCGGGATCCAGCGGACCCGGGCCCTGGACGGCCTCCGTGAGGAGACCCGCGAACGCGGGGGAGAGGGCGCTCCCGGGAGCCCCCAGGAAGCGGATGCGAGAAGGCTCGGGGAAGCGGAGCCATGGGACGGGTGCGGCTTCCCCCGTTTGATCGAGCCCTGCGGGAGCCACGAACTCGAGCGAGAGGTTCGGGGCGGAGCGGAGGAGAGCCCGGGCGAAGGAATCCATCCGGTCGCACGGAGGACAGGGGATGGAAGCTGCGTGGAGGCCCACTTCCACCGGATGGCGCCACCGGAGTTCGCGGAGCGGGGCCAGTGCCGCAAGGACCCCGGGGTCCGAAAGGGGCGGTTGCCCCCGTCCGCCGCTTCCTTCCATGGGGTCCGCATGGACCTCGGTGCCCATCAAGGTCGCGGAACACCTCGGGGAGGAGCGCTCCCTCGGAGGAAGTCCTCCACCGCCGCCACGAAGGCCTCGGGGCAATCCCATTGGGGGAGGTGCCCGCAGTCCGCGAGGGGGACCAGCGTGCCGCCCGGGAGTCCCTCCATGGCGCGGAGCACCTCAGCGTAGGGAAGGATCCGGTCCTCGGTGCCCCAGATCACACGGATGGGGACCGGAAGGTCCTCGAGCGAGATCGGAGGGATCCCCCTCCGGAGCCAGCGACGGGTGGTGCTCCGGGCCCGTGCCCATCTCATCCGTGCCTGAGGCACCGAGAAGTGCGGGAGGTTCCCTCGGGCCCGGCCGACGTCGGAGAAGAGCCGGGAGTTCATCTCCCGGAGCGACCCCGCGGCCGCGGGGCCGGATGCCTCCGCCCCTCCCGAGAGGCCGGCCGGGGCCACCAGGACCAGTCCCCGGAGACGCTGGGGGTGGCTCCGGGTCCAGAGAGTCGCCAGGGTCCCGCCCAGGGAATTCCCCACCAGTGTGAAGGGGGAAGGCGCCACCGCATCCAGGAAGGGGTCCAGGGCAGCGATCACGTCCGCCAGGGTCTCCAATGGGGGGTTTGCCTCCGAATCCCCGAACCCCGGAAGATCCGGCAGGATCACGCGGTGGCGTGCGGCGAGCCGTGGGAACGCCCCCGTCCAGACCTGTCCCAGGCTCACGGCACCATGAAGGAAGACCACCGTGTCCCCCGTTCCTCCCTCGAGATAGGACCAGGTGATCCCGTCCAGCGGGAGGGTCAGCCGGTGGCCGTCCATTTCGGCAGGGCCCCGCCCATCCACCGCGGAGGGAGGTCTCCCCTCTCTTCCGATCCTCCCCGCCTCCGGGTCGCGGGGGTCCCGCCCGTGACCCGGGGCCATCGGGTCAGGGCGCAACGGTCTCCACCTCGGCCACCGGGTTCTCCTCCGGGATCCCTTCCAGTCCCGGATGTCCGTGCCGGGTCCCGTCAGACAGGAACCGGAAGTTCCGGACGAAGAGGCTCAGGATGCCCCCAGCGATCGCGGCGAGGACGGTGACCCCGAAGACCACCTCGAAGCCCCGGGAGGTGTATAGCTGGATGCGGATCCCGAAGGGAAGCAGCACGGTGGTGGTGAATGCCGCGAGAAGGGACGTGGAGAGGACCGGCCCGATGGCAGACCCCAAGTTCCGGAAGGTCTGGTTCATGCCCGTCTGGATCCCCAGCTCCCGGGAATCCACGGACAGGATGATGATGTTGGACATGGAGATGAGGCAGGCCACGTTCCCCGCCAGGATGGGGATGGGGTACACGACGAGCTCCCAGAGGGAGCCATGCTGGAACACCAGCGCGAGCGCGCCCAGCGCCATGGCGGCGAACCCGATCTCCATGACGGGCTTGGGGCCCCAGCGGGAGACCGCCCGGCCGATGAAGGGCCCGGTGGCCAGCATGGTCAGGGCCGACGGGAGCGCGATGAGCCCGAACTGGAACCCATCCTGGGAGAATCCGGGAGGGTACGGGAGTTCGGCGAGCACCGTCATGCTGACGAAGGTCAGGAACATCGCCATCCCGGCAATGACACCGTTGACGTTCGAGATCCAGATGTTCCGTTCCTTCAGGGCGTGGAAGTTCACCACCGGGCTGGGGCTTCGTGGCTCCCAGAGGAGGAAGAGGACGAGGCCCACGACCGACAGGAGGAAGAATTCCGGGACGCCCCAGCTCAGTTTCCCCCACGTGGCCCCCGCGAAATTGGTCCATCCCCAGGAACTTCCCTCCGTGATGGCGAACATGAGCATGGCGAGGGAGAACCCCATGCCGAGGATCCCCGGGACATCGATGGATCTCTCCCAGCGGCGCGTGGATTCGTTCATGAGGACGTAGGTGAGCGCCACGAGGATCACCGCGACCGGGATGACCGTGTGGTAGGTCAGCTGCCAGCCGTAGGTCTGGGCGATGTAGCCTCCTCCCACGAGGCCCAGAGCTGCGCCCACGGCGAACATGGCCGACACGATGCCCTGGGCCTGGCCCACCTTCTGCGGGGGGAAGACCTCGGGGATCATGGCGAAGGCGAGCGGGAACATGGCCATCCCGATGCCCTGGACCGCCCGCGTCCCGATGAATACATAGATCTGGTCCATCCGATCGATCCCGAAGGCGGCGCCGATGTTGGGGGAGAATCCCGCAAGGCTCACCGCGACGGCATAGATGGACATCACCAGGAGAAGCATCCTCTTCTTGCCGTAGCGGTCCCCCAGCTTCCCGAAGATCGGCGTCACGACGACGCCCACCAGGAGGTACGCGGACAAGATCCAGGCAATGGTGGTGAGGGGAGGTCCGTCGAAGAAGGTGTAGAACTGCTCGAAGGCGGGAAGGACCATGGTCTCCACATAGGTGACCATGAGGGCCATCCCGGCGAGGACCCCGAGGACGGCGTTGGCGTTGGAGGAGCCCGGGAGGGAACTGTACTCCTTCATGGGAACGGGTCCTCCAAGGAACGCCGGAGCGGCGACCTGGCCCTTCGGTCGCTGGGAGGAGGAGAGGTCCGGTCGGGGCTTCCTCCCATCCACGGGGGAAGGCAGGTCTGAAGGGGGACACCCACGGGCCAGGAGAGCCGCCGGTCATGGATCATTTGGGCATGGAGCCCACGAGCTCGCCTTCTTCCTTCTCGCGGGTCGCCCGAGAACGAGGCTAGACAGTGCGGCATGCGGGACTGGGTCCCCCGGCCCGGCCGGACTATTTAAGGCTCCATGGAGGGAGCCCCCGATTCGGGAACTGTGCGCTTGCGAATGTCCATGCCCCACCCTCATGGATGATCCCAACCACGCGCGTTAAATGGGAACACCGCCCGTCACCTCCCATGAACTCCACGGGCGGTCGCCCGGACCTCTCTGCGGTCCCCAGCTGGAAGCCGTTGGCCCTCACCTCCCTGGGACACTTCGTCAACGACGGCACGGTCTTCTTCATCCCCGTGGTGGGGGCCATCTTGGCGGTCCAGAGGTCGGAGTCCAGCCTGGACATCGCCCTCACCCTGGCGATCTTCTATGCGACCTCCTCCCTCGTGAGCCCCCTGGTGGGGCGTTGGGCGGACCGTACCGGGAGATCCGGGAACCTCATTGGGATGGGCATTTCGATCCTATCGGCCGGGCTCGTGGGATTCGGCCTCTCCCTGGAGTTCCTCCGCGGGATCCCTCTGGTCTCCATCGTGTTCCTCTCCGCTTTCCTGGGCGGGTTCGGCTCCTCCTTCTACCACCCCCTGGGCGCGGCGGTGGTCCAGCGCGCCTATCCCGCAGCGAACCAGGGCCGCGCCCTGGGCTTGAACGGTGCCATGGGAAGCATCGGCCGTGCGATCTATCCCGTCACCTTCACCCTGACCGTCCTGGTCCTGGGGGATCCCGGTTCCCTGGTCACGTTCGCCCTCTTCGGGCTGGCGAGCGCCCTTCTCATCTCGAGCGGCTTCCGGGCCCCCGCGACCTCGGCGGGCCCGGGGAGGGAACCGGGGAACCCGGTCTCCGCGCGGGAGAGCATCACCCTGGGGATCATCGTTCTCACCGCGGTGGCCCTGGTCCGGTCGGTCACCACGCAAGCCCTGGTGGCCTGGCTCCCCACCGAGCTCGCGGTGGACCGCGGCCTGGGGATCGGCACCTCCCTGGGGCTCGCGCTGACGGGGATGTACGCCGCAGCCATCGTGGGACAGCCGTTCTTCGGCTGGCTGGTGGACCGGTTCGAGAGGCGCCTGTTGTTCGGCATCACCACGGCCGGGGCCTTCCTCTCTGCACTGGGTTGGCTCCTGGTCACCGGGGACCTCGCCTTCCTGGGGCTCATCGGATTCGGGTTCTTCACATTCAGCGCGTTCCCGCTGCTCATGTCCATCGCCTCCGACTACGTCCCCACCGGCTCCTCGGCGTTGGCCAATGCCCTGGTCTTCGGACTGGGGGCCAGCGGAGGCGGAGCCATCGGACCCCTCGTGGTGGGGTATTTCCTCTACGGGGATTACCGGAACCTCAACGGGGTCCTCGAGGTCGTGGCCCTCGTGGGGCTCGCGAGCTCTCTCCTCGCGGCCACGCTCCCCAGCGTGCATCGCCGGGGACGGATCCCGCTGTTCGGCTGAACCGGCGAGGAGGGCCTGTCCCGGAGCCGCTTGCGGCGACCCCCATCCTCCGGACCTTGTGGGGATCGGCGGGGGCCCTTGCGGGGGGAGGTGGTCCTCCCTTCGATCTGCGAACCGAGGGGGAATCCACGGAAGAGGGGGTCAGCGGACACGGCCGATGCGGGGAAGGCTCTCCCGATGGGAGGCGGACGCACCCCCGGATGACGGGCAACCCCTCCCAGTGCCGCCGCCTGCCGATTGCCAAACCCTTAAGCCCCCGGCCGCTGCCCCGGTCCCCTCGAGGACTGCCCCGCAGTGAACGTCATGGATGGAACCGAGCCTTCCCGAACCACGGAAAAAGGGACCCCGCCCGAGAAGGGGGGTACCACGTTTGACGATCTCCCCTTGAATGCGCGCCTGCGGCGAGGGATCCAGGAGATGGGATATGAAATCCCCACGGCGATCCAACGGGACACCATCCCGGCGGCCGTGGTGGGACGCGACGTGATCGGGACGGCCCAGACCGGCACGGGAAAGACCGCCGCTTTCCTGCTTCCCATCCTGGAACGGCTCCTCGAGGGCCCCCGGCACGTCCTCCGGGCGCTCATCCTGACCCCCACCCGGGAGCTCGCCCTCCAGGCCCAGCAATTCCTCACCGTCCTTGGAGGGCACACGGACCTCCGGTCGGCCGCCGTCTACGGTGGAGTGGGGATGGCCGAGCAGGAGAAGGCGCTCAAGGGAGGCGTGGAGATCGTGGTGGCCACGCCGGGGCGGCTCCTGGACCACATGGGCCGGGGGTACGTGGATTTCCGGGCGCTCCAGATCCTGGTGCTCGATGAAGCGGACCGGATGCTGGACATGGGGTTCCTGCCCGATGTCCGGCGGATCCTGGGCGCCCTTCCCCGGACCCGCCAGACGCTCCTTTTTTCCGCGACCATGCCCCCGGACATCGTCCGGCTCGCCAACGAGTTCCTCACGAACCCCAAGACGGTCCAGGTGGGGGAGACCACCGCGGCGGCCGTGGGGGTCTCCCATCTGGCGCTTCCGGTCCCGGCCCATCGGAAGACCGATCTCCTCCGGACCCTTCTGGAGGACGAAACCATGACGAGCGTCCTCGTCTTCACCCGGACGAAGCATCGGGCGGACCGGCTGGCCCGCCAGTTGACCCAGGCGGGTCTCGACGTGGGGGTGATCCACGGGAACCGGAGCCAGAGCCAGAGGGTCCGGGCCCTGGAGCAGTTCCGGAAGGGAGCCCACCGTGTCCTGGTCGCCACCGACATCGCCGCCCGCGGGATCGATGTGGAGGGGGTCTCCCACGTGGTGAACTACGACCTCCCGGACGTGCCCGAAGCCTACATTCACCGGGTGGGGCGGACCGCCCGCGCCTCGCGCCGCGGGGATGCGTACTCCCTGGTGACCCCCGAGGAAGAGCGGGAGTTCGCCCAGATCGAACGGCATCTGGGCATCGAGATCCTCCGGGCCCGCATCCCGGGGTTCGAGTACGACCGGCCCCCGTCGGGCCCCGAGTCCGGTCCTCCGCCCCGGAGGAACGCTTCACAGCAGGGGAGACAAGGGGGACGCCCGGGGCGCGGGGGCCGGGGATTCCAGGGGTCCGGTCGCGGGCGTTCCTCTTCCCGGCGGGCCCCCTCCTCCTCCTCTCGCCGTTGGTGAGGAGCCCAACCGGTCAGGTGGGGATCGGGGAACCGCAGAACTGGCAATAGCGTGCCCCCGCGGGGACCGAGCCGCCGCAATGAGGGCAGCTCACGTTGGAGGGGGAGCCACCGGACGGAAGGGGGGCGGAAGGGTTGGGGAGGTTGTTCGCAGGCACCATCGTGGGGGAGAATGGTTTTCCCAGGGTCGCGGCCCCGCTGGAGATCCCAGCCACGGTGGACTCGAGCCACGTCCAGAAGTGTTTCTCGAACTCGTGGGCGAAGATCGCACCGGCGGCACCGGCTCCGATGGCACCCACACCGCCCAGAAAGATGAACCCCTCGATAGCAGGGATTGCGATGTCGCGGCCCCAGGCTCCGGTCCGCAGGGTGAGCTCGAAGGATTGGTTCGTCCCCGCGATGTCCACTTCCGCGTCCCGGACGGCTCCGATGAGGGTCCTCCCCAGGCTCGCCTTGCGGCCATGGATCGACCGATAGGCGGGCGTGCTCTCCGTGTGGATGATCTGGAACCCCTGGGAAGTGAGGTAGTCCCGGATCATGCCCTGCAGTTGGTCCAGATCCACATTCTGACCCTGCACGCGCTCATGCTTCATGGAACACTTCCGATACGGGCGGGAAGATGGCCACTCTATTTCAGGGCGCCGTACGGGTTCACGGGAGCAGGATCTCCGACCTCCCTCGCATCGAATCGGGCGATGGATCTGCACCCGGGGTTCCCCCCCCCGGCGGGGCATCTCACAGCGTACGGAGCGGATGGCCCCCCCGGCGAGGGCACGGGCATCCGGGGAATCGTGGGACCCGACGACGTTGTGGGTCCCCACCGAGGGGGTCCAACGAGGAGGCCCCATTCACGGCAGCGACCGCCACGGCGGGGAATCCGGAGGGACGGTGGGAATCCTTCGTCGGGGGGGCCCGGACACCTGCCTCGGGGCTCCCGCCCCACCGCCGACCGCTTTTGACCAACGCGCTTGAGAAATGATGAAATATATCTATCATTTGACTAGTGCCCGTGCCTCTATCGAAGCCGGACACGTCGGGGGGATTCCATCCCCGCGTGCATGTGGGCGAGGACATCGCACGTCCGGCGTTCGAGGTGCTGCGACTCGACGGCATCCTCGAGACACGCCTCCTCTCCCCCCAGCTGCATCAGATAGTGCTGGGGATGGCACGGCTCCGGAACGCGGTTTCGAGCCTGAGACTGGAGGGAGAGCAGGTGGAGTTCGACCATGCCCGAGAGGTCCTGGAGGGGAGGAAACCCACCTCACCCGCGGAGGTTGGATTCTTCAAGCTCGCGAGGGCATACAAGGATCTCGCCCTCCATCCGCCCCCCCGGCTGACGAGAGACCTCATCGTGGCGAAGCACAGGGAGCTCTTCCAGGGCGTCCTTGCGGACGAGGTGGCGGGCCATCTGAAGACACGGCAGAACTCCATCATCCACGAGACCACCGGTCAGGTTCGGTTCTTGCCGACCCCGCCCGCCAGGCTCGACGCGGAGATCCAAGCGCTGCTGGAGTGGTACGACGCCCATCGGTTTGACTACCCACCGGCAGTGACCTCCGCGCTCTTCTTTGCGGAGTTCCAGTCCATCCACCCGTTCATCGACGGGAATGGACGGCTGGGCCGGTATCTCAACATGATGATCCTGAAGCAGCTGGGATGTTCCCAAGTGGGTGTCGTTCCGCTGGACCTTCGCTTCTTCCGGAGTAGCGAGAAGTACTACGAGCTTCTCGGTTCGACGAACACCGGTACCGACTACACCCTCTGGTGTCGCTACTTCGTGGGTGAGGTGAAGCATGCCTACCGGGTTGCGGTGAAGCAGGCGGACCTTGTGCCCATCATCACCCGTTTCCGTCGGGAGAGCACGCGGGTCGTTCTTCGCTGGATCCTGTCGGGGGATGGCAGCTGGTTCGGGCGGGGAGACTATCCCAACCCCCGCCACTATAGCGTGCAGGCCCTGTGGGGGGCTCTCAACGAGCTGCGTCGGGCGGGTGTTCTTGAGAGTCGGGGGGAGAGGCGCGGCCGGACCTACCGACTGAACTCGAGATTCCTCGCAGATCTGTATGCGCGAAAGCTACTGAGCGGGTCCTGATCGGGCGCCGTTGGGCGAGTTGCAGGCGGACGGGGACACGGGGGAGCGATCTGCATCCTCACGGTTCGTCTGGGACAGCGTCGCGAGCCTCCCGGTGGGACCCGGACCATGCCCGCGGGTGGGATCGTGCCGTCGGCCCCAGAACCAATCCAAGATGTCCAGCAGAGCCTGGACATCCGCGGTGCCAACGAAGTCAAGCTCCGGCGTCAGAGCGCCTCCCCTTCCGGTCCCGCTCCTGACTCGACCGCTCACCGGACCCCGTGGACTGGCGTGTGCCGTCCCCATCTAACCGCCAGGAAGTCGGTATCCGTGGCAAGCGGGTTCGAGAGAATCCATCCAGGGATGGCACCCGTTTGCACCCAGACTCCTTCGCAAGCCTTCCGAGGCACGACGAAGCGAAGCATCCTGGCGGTGGGAGTGTAGAATCCTGGGTCACCACCGGGCGTTCCCGCAAAACGCCATCCTTGACCGTCTCCCATCCGTTCCTGGAGGGGGGACTTGAAACGCCACGGATGCTGCCCCTCCGCGGTGGGGATCCGAAGGGCATGGGATCGGTACGGGGAGCCACAGAGCACGTTCGAGATGGACGTTGACTTCGCGGTTGAGGTGCGATGCAGGAGGTCGTAGTCCTCCGCGAGCGGAGCAGGAGGCAGGGGAAGCATCACCTGCCACTCTGCTGGGACCAAAGCCACTGGAGGGACTTGAACCCCCGACCTGCTGATTACGAATCAGCCGCTCTGCCAACTGAGCTACAGTGGCGCACCGCTGGAAGCCGAGTGGAGGGGGCTATAAAGCGCTCGGGGTCTCGCGATCCTCCGTGACCCTTCCTCCCCAAGCTCCCCGCTTCCTCCCCGTGGACCAACATCCCTTCGAGGCGCTTCGCCTCCTCGACGAGTTCCAGGGGGAGAGGGAGACGGGGAAGGCGGAGGGGGATCCCTCTCTCCACCGTCTTCGCGCCGACCTCCGGACCGGGGCTCTCCGTGGGGTGCTCTGGACCGGGCCCAACGATGACGCCATCGGGCTCCTTCTGTGGTACCCCGGCTCCGGGGAGGGGATCACCCTCGAGGTGGTTCATCTCGCGCCCGCCTTCGCCCGTCCCCGTGTGCTCCAGCGGCTCCTGACCCGGGCCGACGCGGAGCTCGGGGGCGGGATCGTGCGGATCTGCCGTGTTTCGGCCGGCATCGGAATGGCATCACTCCAGGCTGCGCTGGGAGAGCTGGGGTTCCGTTCTGCGAAGCCCGGCGACGGGCCGGGGGGGGATGCCGACCTTGAGGTCCCGTGGGTCCGCAGCGTCACACGGACCCAAGTGCGTGCCGAAGGTCCGTGATGAGATCCGCGGGGTCCTCGATCCCCAGCGAGATCCGGACCATCCCGTCGTCGATCCCCCGGGCCCGGCGATCCTCCGGGGAGAGCTGCCGATGCGAGGTCTCCACAGGGAGGCTCGCGAGGCTTTCCACACCTCCAAGGCTGCTGGCGCGGTGGACCAGGCCGAGGCCGCGCATGAAGCGGTGCGCACCGTTGAGACCTCCCCGGACCACCACGCTCACCATCCCGCCCCTTCCCTTCATCTGCCTCCGGCAGATGGCCTCCTGGGTCGCGGAGCGGGATCCCGGATAGTGCACCCGGAGCACCTTGGGATGGTCCTCGAGATCCTCGGCGACCGCCCGTCCGTTCTCATTGTGCCGGCGCATCCTCAATCCCAGGGTCTTGAGGCCCCGGGCCAGGAGGAAGGCTCCCAGGGGGTCGAGGGTCGCTCCCAGGGTCTCTGAGAGGTGCCGCACCCCCTCCATCCGGGGCCGAGAGCCGGCGAGGGCCCCGGCCATCACGTCGCTGTGGCCGGCCAGGTACTTCGTGGCGGAGTGCATCACCAGGTCGGCCCCCCACGAGAGGGGGGTCTGGTTCACGGGGGTCGCGAAGGTGTTGTCCACCAGGAAGAGCGCCCCCACAGAGTGGGCCGCCTTCGCCCACGTGCGCAGATCGTGGACCTCGAGGGTGGGGTTCGTGGGGCTCTCCAAGACGACCAATCGGGTCCTGGGAGTGACGAACTCCTCCACCCGGGAGGAGTCCTGTCCCGGGACCCAGTGCAGGCGGACCCCGAACCGGGGAAGGTCATCCCGGAGCAGCGTGAGGGTGTTCCCGTAGAGCTCATCCAGGGCCACGACCTCGTCGCCCTGCCGGAGGGACGAGAAGATGGCCGCGGAGAGGGCGCCCATCCCGGAGGCGTAGACCCGCGCCGCTTCGGCCCCCTCGAGGCCCGCCACCACACGGGCGACTTGGGTCGTGGTGGGGTTTTCGAGGCGCGTGTACAGGTGGACCTTCCCCCGGGGAGGCGCTGCCTCGGAATACTGCCCCGGGTAGTGGAAGGTGGTCGTCTGGTAGATGGGAGGGACCACCGACCCCGCGTTGAGATCCCGGGCTTCCGCGCCATGGACGAGCCAGGTGTCGATCCCCCGGGTGGGCGCGTTCCGTCCCGGGCGGGGGGTCGTTGCCCCGGCACGTCCTCTACGGCGCATCATGGTGGGGAACCTCCGGGCGGGTCCGAAAAGCCTCCACGGACCGGGCCAGCATCCGCACCCTCTCCGCGCCCTTAATCTCTTCGAGGTATCTCCGGACCGGAGGCGGGACCAACGTCTCCCACGGACGTCCCTCCCGCATCCGCTCCCGGATGAGGGTCCCCTGGAATTCGGTCCGCTCGAAGAGGGGGAGTTCCGGGACCCTGTAGCCCGCGCTCTCGAAGAGATGGCGGGTGAGGGGGTCGTTGGAATAGACCTCCTCGAAGGGGGGCAAAAGGGATGCGACATGCGCCACCCAGACCGCATGCCGGTCCACATCCGGGACCGGCACCGGCCACGTGTCGGGGAGGGCCTCCTCCCGGAGCACCCGGAGGATCATCTCGAACCGTTCTCCCGCCGTGAAGGGGTTCCGGAACGTGTGGGAGTGCTGCGCGCTCCCGATCCCCACGAAGAGCGCCTCCGGCCGGAAGCTGTCCCGGATGTGCCGGAGGAGGCGCAGATGCCCTTCGTGGAAGGGTTGAAATCGCCCCACGAGGAGTCCCCGCATGGTCCCGTGACGCTCTCCGGTCCCCCTCACTCGGGGCTCAGGTCGTCCACGTCCTCGAGGAACTCGTCGAGATGGGGGCATTGGTAGGTCAGGTAGAACCGGCAGTGTTCGCAGGCCGTGTCGTTGAGGTCCCGGCGGAGCCTGGGGTTGAAGACGTAGCAGGGTCGGCCGCGGGTCACGCGTTCCTCGGCCTCCCGGGGGATGGAGAGGAGGCGGGGGGTGAGGACACGGCCCGGAGGATGGGCTCCCGGACGGACCATGGTACCCCCGCTACGAGGTCGTGGGCTTCGCGGAGGCCAGCGGACCCTTGGCGGGGCCCGGGGGGGACGGCCCCACCGCCTCCCGGGTGGTGGCGTGCACCATGGCGGCGAGGCGTTCCAGGAGGGACTCCTTCTTCGCCTCCGTGCCCACCAATGCGTACCGGAGCACGTCGCGCAGGGTGGCCACCGGGATCACGTCCACCCGGTTCACGTAGCGGGGTTCCAGGACCAGGTCGGCCATGTTGTCCTCCGGGATCAGGACGCGGCGAATGCCGGATTCCGACGCCGCCTCCACCTTCGCGGTGACGCCTCCCACGGGGAGGACCGCGCCCCGCACCGAGAGGGACCCGGTCATGGCGAGAGACTGGTCCACGGGGACGCCCTCCAGAGCGCTGATGACCGCCGTGGCCACCGAGACGCTGGCGCTGTCCCCCTCCACGCCGTCGGAGGTCCCCACGAACTGGATGTGGATGTCGTGGTTGGAGATGTCCTCGCCGGTGTACTTCTTGATGAGCGCCGAGACGTTCTGCACCGCCTCCTTGGCGATGTCCCCGAGCTTCCCCGTGGCCACGACGATCCCCGCATCCCGTGTATGGGCCGGGGTCACCTCCGCCACGATGGGCAGGACGATGCCCGAGAATTCGCTCATCCCTCCCTGTCCCCCGATGGCGGCGAGGCCGTTCACGACCCCCACCGCGGCCCCCTCGGTGGAGAACATGCGGTACTCCTTGCGCCGCTCGATGTAGCGGTCCGCGATCTGCTGCTCCAGGGACCGGCTGGTCCTCTTCGCCCGGAGCACATGCTCCGCACGGACCACCTTGGCGCCCTCCGTGTTGGCGACGTCGCCGGCGACGCGGACCAGACCGCCCAGCTCCCGCAGGCGGAGGGTGAGCTGGCCGTGGCGACCCGCCCGGCGCTGCGCCTCCCGGATGATCTCCGCCACCGCTCCCTTGTCAAAGTGGGGGATCTTCTTGTCCTTCACCACCTCCTGGGCCACGAAGCGGATGAGCTTCTGACGGTTCGCCGGGGTGTCCGGCATGGTGGTCTTGACGTAGACCTCGTATCCGTAGCCGCGGATGCGGCTGCGGAGCGCGGGGTGCATCTCCTGGACGGAGTCGATGTTCCCCGCGGCCACGAGGATGAAGTCGCAGGGCACGGGCTCCGTCTTGACCATGGCCCCCGCGGACCGCTCCGACTGCCCCACGATGGGGAAGCGGCGCTCCTGAAGGGCCGTGAGGAGGGAGTGCTGGCTCTCGATCTTGAGGAGGTTGATCTCGTCGATGAAGAGGACCCCTCCGTTCGCCTTGTGGATGGCCCCCACCTCCACCCGCTCGTGGGGCGGGGTCTCGAGGCCCCCCGACTGGAACGGGTCGTGCTTCACGTCCCCCAGAAGGGCCCCCGCGTGGGCGCCCGTGGCGTCGACGAACGGCGGCTTCTCATCGGGGGTGTGGGAGACCAGGAGCTTCGCCACCGGGGCGGACGCGTCGGACTTCCCCGACCCGAACCGGAAGATGAACACCACCACGGCGATGATGAGGATCCCGATGAGGACCGGCGTGAGGTTGTGCGTGGGATCGCTCAGGACGGCCCAGACCACCAGGAAGAGGATCGCCGCGAAGACGATGAACATGAGGACGGTCTTGTACTCCTTCTTCTGCGCGGCCTCGAGCTTCTGCGCCGCGACGATCTCCTTGGCCTTCCCTGCGGGGACCACGCGGATCTTGGGCTCGTTGGGATCCTCCGCGTTGGGGTATGCGAGGATGTCCTGGAGCTGCTCCTTGGGCATGAAGTCCACCATCGCCCGGGCGAGCATCGACTTCCCGGTGCCGGGCTCCCCGATGAGGATCATGTGACGCTTCTGCTGCGCCGACTTCTGCGCCACCTCCACGGCCTCGTCCTGGCCGATCACCTGGTCCAGGAGGCGCGTGGGCACATCCACGTCGGCCGTGGTGGTGAACGGTTGGCCCTGGATCCACGTCTCCACGTCGTTGGAGGCGGCCGGGGGGGGAGCACCGTTCTCGTCCGTCACGGTCCTTCCCCCCTGGTCTCGGATGCGCCCCGCCGAGGTCTCTTCGGACCTGCGGGACATCAAAACTGAGCGGTGCGGCGTATATATGCTTTGAACGTGACCGGCTCCTTCCGGACCCGCTCTCGCCCGATCCGGACGGAGAGGGGCCCGTGCTGCGGGACGGCTGGGCCGGACGGGTTATATGCCCCTCCCGGGGTCCTCCCTCGTCCCAGGCCATGGCATCGACCACGCAGGAACCGGAGATCCGGACGGCCCAATGGTGGGGGAAACCGCTCGCCGACCGGCTGGTCTCAGAGGTCCGGGAGCGCTGGGAGAGCCAGGCACGCCCCTCTGAGGATCCCCCCTGCCTCGCCAGCGTGGGCCTGGGGGAGGGAAGCCCGTTCCACGTCTACCAGCGCCAGCAGGCCCGGGTGGCCCAGCGGGCGGGGATCCGGTTCCGAGGGGAGATCCTCCCCCGGGACGTGTCCCCCGAGGGGCTCCGCGCGCGGGTCGAGGAACTTGCCAAAGACGCCTCGATCCACGGGATCCTCCTGGAGCACCCGCTTCCTCCGGCGCACGATTTCGCCCGCATCGTCTCCGGCATAAATCCCTGGAAGGACGTGGACGGCGTCGGTCCCACCAACGTGGGGAACCTGGCCACGGGACGCCCCGTCCAGGTCCCCGCGGTGGCCCTCGCCGCCCGGGCCCTCCTCCAGCATTACGGGGAGCCCACCGCGGGCCGGCACGTGGTGGTGGTGGGCCGTTCGGAGACGGTGGGGATCCCCCTCGCCCTCCTCTTCCTCCTGCGGGGCGAACGCGGGGACGCCACCGTCACCGTGGTCCATTCACGGACGGTGGACCTCGCGGAGCATCTCCGGCGGGCAGAGATCCTCATCCCCTGCGCCGGTCGCCCGGGGCTCGTGTCCCGGAGGAACACCTCCCGCGGCGCCGTGGTGGTGGACGTGGGGCTCGCGACGGCCATGGGCCCGGATCCCTCGGCGCCTCCGCGCGTCGCGGGCGACGCGGACGCACGCTCCTTGGAGGGATGGGCCCGCGCCTATACCCCGGTGCCGGGTGGCGTGGGTCCCGTGACGGTGGCCGAGATCATGGCGAGCACCGTCCGGAGCTGGGAAGCCGCGCGGACCGGGGGGGACCGAACGTGAGGGGCCATGGTCCCGACGGGGTGAGCCCCTGCGATGAGGCCCGGTCTCCCGTCGTGCCCTCTTCCGCCCCGGAGCCCTCGGGGAGCGAGCTTCCACCCCTCTTCTGCCGGGACTGTCCCCTCTGGTACGGCGAGGAGGATCGGGGGTGGGGTCCCTGCTCCATCAAGCACCAGCGGGGGGACATCCGCTACATCACATTCGGGGGCCATTCCTGCGACGAAGGCTACCGCCCTCCGGTTCCGATCCCCTCGGGAAAGGCCGCGCGGTTCAAGGGCGTCCTCTCCACCTCCAGCGCTTCCGCCGTGGGGTATTCCTCCACGATGAAGGCCGGGAAAGGGACCCGACGGGCGGCCCGGCGCAGGCGCCCGGGGGCAAGCTCCAGCCGCCGCCGAGCCGCATCCACGAGGTAGTCCCCGGGTCCCAGCCCCAGCTCCCGGGCCAGGGATCGCTCCACCGACCCAAGGTCCCCCCCCACCGTGTCCAGCTCGATGATCCCCTTCACCAGTGTGCCATCGGGAGTGATGGTGCAGAACGCGGGAGCCGTCCGCTGGGCCCTGCGCTTCAGGCGCTCCCGCAGCTGGACGCCGTCCTTGAAGCGGGAGGAGCAGTAGTGCACTGGCACCTTCCAGTTCCCTTCGGCCACGAGGCGCTGGGCCAGGGCCCGGCTCCCCCGGACGCCCCAGCCATTCCGGGGGTCCCCCCGGTAGCCCCGCCCCCGGAGCCCTTCCTCGTTGGTCTCGGAAAACTCGAGTTCGTTGAGGTTCACGAAGTCGAGGTCCAGACGCCCCAGGCTCCGCAGGAGCCGCCGGAGGGCCCGTTCCTTGTCGGGGAGCACGGGGATCTCCACCCCGCGCCGCAGGCCCCAGGAGGGGGCCTCCGCGAGGACCTTCCGGTAGGCGCTGCCCGACGTGGTGAGCCGGTCCCAGACGTAATGCGGGATGTGCAGCCGGAACTCGTCGAGCCCCGCCCGGGCCAGCCGGGCGAGCTTTTCCGGGTTGGGCTCGTGGGTGTAGAGGTGGATGTGATGGGAAGGGCCGAACGCACCCTTGAGGAGCTCCACGTAGTGCACGGTCCGGTCGATGCAACCCAGGGGGTCCCCCCCTGTGATGCCAGTTCCCCCGGCTCCCATGGCGCGCGCCTCGTCGAGGACATCCTCGTCGGATCGCACCAGGCGCTCATTGGCGTACGTGACGTCCTTCTGGTTCCGCCTCTCGGAGACGGGGCAGTAGAAGCACCGGAACCGGCAGAGCCCCGTGACGAAGAGGACCATCTTCTTCCCCTCCGCGCACTGGAGGCAGCCGGGGGAGAGCGGGCCCCGGGCGCTCGACGCCAGCGGGAGGAGTTCGAGGGAGCTATAATCCCGGGGTCCCTGGGCAGGCACGGTACGTCGGGGGTCCTTCATGCTCATTAGGCTTTACGGCCCGCTGCGGGGAATGGGTATCCATCTCCCCGGACCGCCCTTTCGTGGGAGGGTCGGGCATTGATTCGCCCCGGGCGCCCAGGGGCGGCTTTGCGGGCCGACCGGCTGCCCACGGACCTCGACGATCTCCGTGCGGTCATCGAGTCGTGCCGGGCCTGCCCCCGCCTCACCCGGTACCGGGAGCGGCTGGCGAGGGAGGGGCTCGCACGGACGGGGGTTCCCCACTGGGGACGCCCCGTGGCGGGATTCGGGGACCCGGGAGCCCTCCTCGCGGTGGTGGGCCTCGCCCCCGCGGCGCAGGGCGCGAACCGGACGGGACGGGTCTTCACGGGGGACCGGTCCGCCACCTTCCTCATGGCCGCCCTGCACCGGGCAGGCTTCGCGAGCCACCCGGACTCGGTGTCTCGCGACGACGGGCTGTGCCTCCGGGGGGCCTACATCACGGCGGCGGTCCGGTGTGTCCCCCCCGGCAATCACCCTTCCCCCGCGGAGGCGCGGCGGTGCCGGCCGTACCTCGTGGCGGAGCTCCGCGGGCTCCCCCGGCTCCGCGCGGTCCTTGCCCTGGGGGGATTCGCTTGGGACAACGTCCGGAGAGCGGCGGGCGAGGCCTATGGGGTGGCCGTCCCCCGTAGACCGTTCCACCATGGGGAACGGGTTCCGCTGGGTCCGGGCGCTCCCGTCCTCTGGGCGGGCTACCATCCGAGCCCTCGCAACACCCAGACCGGGCTCCTGAGCGCCGGGATGTTCGATTCCCTCCTCGCCCGGATCCGGGTGGATCTCGAGATCCCCTCCGGGAGGGGAGCCTGAGATGTTCGAGGTCCTGGACCGGGATGGGCTCGCCCGGATCGGCCGGTTCCCGACCCCCCACGGGACCGTGGAGACACCGGTGCTCCTCCCCGTCCTGCATCCCCTCCGGTCCCGGTCGGTGGTGGACGGGCCCGAGCTCTGGAGCCGGTGGGGCGTCCGGGCCCTCATCACGTCGAGCTACATCCTCTACCGGGACGCCCGGCTGCGGGAGGAGGCGGTCGCCCACGGCATCCACCACGTGACGGGCTTTCCGGGGACGATCATGACCGATTCGGGGGCGTTCCAGCAGCATGCCTACGGCCACGTGGAGGTCTCCCCCCCGGAGATCCTGGGGTTCCAGGACCGGATCGGGTCCGACGTGGCCACGGTCCTCGACGAATTCATCGAACCGGACGCCCCCCGCGCCTCGGCGACGCGCGGGGTGGAGGAGACCATCCGGCGCAGCGAAGCGGCCCGGGCGCTCCGGGGAGCTTCGCTCCTCGCCGTTCCGGTCCAGGGGGGTCTCTTCCCCCAACTCCGGGAGCGCTCGGCCCTCGCCGCGTCCGGGCTCGGGGACATCCTGGCCGTGGGAGGGATCGTCCCCCTCTTGGAACGGTATCGCTTCCGGGAGCTCGTGGAGGTCCTCGCGGCCACGCGCCCCCATCTTGCCCCCGAGAAGCCGGTCCATCTGTTCGGGATGGGGCATCCCATGCTCTTCGCCCTGGGCGCCCTCTTCGGAGGGGACCTCTTCGACTCCTCCTCGTACCACAAGTTCGCCCGGCGGGAGTCCCTCCTCTTCCCGGAGGGGACCGTCCCCCTCGCGGCCCTGCGGGAGGAGGTCTGCGGCTGCACGTTGTGCGCCGAGCGCCCCCTCCTCTCCCTCGCCCACCGCCCCCTTCCGGAGAGGGTGGAGCATCTCACGCGACACAACCTCCTCCAATGCCTCCTGGAGATGCGGCGGGTGCGTCAGGCCATCCGGGAGGGGACCCTGTGGGAGCTCGTGGAGCGCCGGGCCACGGGCCACCCCGCCCTGTGGGCTGCCCTCGGGGAAACCTACCGGCATCCGGAGGTCTTCCTTCCCACCGAGCCATGGAGCCGGCGGACCTTCCGGCCCATCTTCCCCGCAAGCTTCTCCCGGCCGTCCGTGGTCCGCTTCCGACGCGCCCTCGCCGAGTACCGGGAGGGATTCTCGGAGAGCCGGGTAGGTCCCCTCCGGGCACTCTCCCCCGCCGGCCTGGCCACCGCTCCAGCCTTGGAGAACGGTCCCGATGGACCCCTCTGGGAGGCGCCCACCCCGCTGGGGCCGGTACCCCTGGAACTCACCGAGATCTACCCTGCGGGGGTGCTCCTGGGATACCCCGACGACTGGGAGGGGTTGCCCCAAGAGGACGTCCATGGGTCCGCGGACCCTCGCACGTCTCCCATTCCGCCGTCCCCGCCCGGCCCCGCGGAGGGGGAGGCGAACGCGCAACGATGGGGCCAGCGACAGGTCCGTGCGATCCTGCAGTGGACCTGGGGGCAGGCGGCGGCACGAGCCCTCCTGGAGATGGGGCTCGTCCCGCAGTACTCCCGGGCCACCGGCCGACTCCGGCAGATCCGGCACGGGAACGTGGTCCTCTTCGTGGTGGGGAACGACGGGCTCCCCCGCCCCACCTTCCAGGGAGGGCGTGCGCTGTCGGGGGTGCTCCCCCCTCCCTCCGGCCGTGTGGTGGCCCACCCGGATGCCGCCCCTTTCGTGGCCCAAGGGCGCAGCCTGTTCGCCCGGCACGTGACGGACCGGGACCCCCGCATCGTACCCTCGTTCCCGGTCCTGGTGGTCGACGGGTCCGATGGGCTCCTCGGGGTGGGCGTGAGCCTCCTCGCGGCCCATGAGATGACCCGGTTCACGCGGGGGGTGGCGGTCCGCGTGACCGCCCATCCTTCGGGGCGATCCGGCGGATCCTCTGGCGCCGCCGAGCCACGGGGCGGGGAGGCAGGAGACGGCGAGACGGATATTGGTAAATAGAGAGGGTCCGGTTCCGGGGCCCGGGAGCCGATGCGAACCTACGTGAACGTCCAGATGGACTCCGAGGGGGCCTCCTTCTCGGAGGTGGCCGAGGTTTTGGAG
>JAJZYH010000067.1 GCA_021798195.1 Thermoplasmata archaeon | reverse complement strand
CCCCCGGGCCGGCACCTCTTCCGCCGGCCCGGGGCCGACCCCCTGGGCCATGGTCCCTTCCCCTGCGGCGAATCCCAACAGGGTGAGGAAGAACCCCACGAAGGCCAGGAGGACCCCCACCGCGAACAGGGCCGAGGAGCCGTAGACCACGGGGAAGACCACGAGGAGCGCGAGGTGCGCCGCCCCGTCGGCCACGGAGACCGCCACGGCCACGATCCCGAGGACGAGGAGCCCCAGGCCCACCAGGCGGACGAGCATCCCCCGCGGCATCTCTTCCCCACCTCCTTTCATTCAGTGGTACGTATCGAACTGGTACGGTGTGAGGGGGCGTTCCCCCAGCGCCGAAAGGAACTCGGGAGGGGTGAGGATGGGGCGGTCGTAGAGATCCCCGTCGTCGAGGGCGATCCGGGGGCAGGCCGTGGAGACGTAGGCCTCCACGTCCCGGGCGAGGAGGTCCCGGCTCTCCAGCCGGTCGAAGACGAGGATCTCCGCCTCCCGCTGGTGGCTTCGGGCCCGCTCCCGGAGCCGTTGCGCCATGGCCATGCGGTTCTGTCCGCCGAAGGTGCTCACCAGGATCCCCCATCGCCGGGCGTCCATCACCCGGGCGATGGTGAGGAGGCGGCGGCGCACCATCCCGTCCCGGTCCAGGGGAGGGGCCAGCGTCGTCTGGAGAGGGTCCAGGCTCCAGACGGGCTTTTCCACGGCGTAGGCGAGGCCCAGGGGATGGAAGAGCCCCGTTCCCAGGAAGAGGAACCCGTCGACCTCGTCGGCGACCCTCTCCGCGGTGGTGTAGTTGCACCCCAGGGCCTGCGCGGCGTACGCCAACCGGGCATCCCCCTCACCGGATCGGAGGGTGATCCCGCGGCGCCCAAGGGCCTCCGTGAGGGGACCCACGAGGTCCAGGTGCTGGATGGAGGCAACCACGCCCAGGCGGGCCGGAAGGCCCGCCTCCGCCACCTTCCGGGCCAGCGCCTCCACGTCCCCCTCCGAAGTGCGCATCTCCACGAAGTAGGTAGGGAGGGCAAGGGGCATGTTGGGGATGGGGGCATGCCCCAGCGTCACCAGGGCCTCGGCCCCCGCGACCTCTGTGGCTGCCGGTGGGTCGCAGGCGCCGAAACAGGTCCGGGTCACGTGGATCACGTCGGCCCCGGTCCGTTCCCGGATGGTCCGGCCCAGCTCCAGGGCGTTCCTCTGGAGCCCCGCGGGGGTCTGGAGGACGATCCGCCGGAACCCCGCCCGGACCAGATCCTGGAAGAGGGTCTCGTCCGCGGTCCGGTAGGCATGGGCGAAGGGAGGGATGGATTTCCCGCCCAGCGCGTTGGGATGGGTACCCTTCGGGGGGTGCCCGGACGGGGTGGGGAGGACAGCGGACATGGGGGACCTGTGCCTTGAACACCCCGTCCCGGCCCTTGAGCCTTTACCGAGAGGGATCGAGGCGTCCCGGGCCTCACCTCAGGGCCCCACCTTCTGTTCCAGGCGGCGGAGGGCTTCCCGGTTGTCCGGCCAGTAGAGCCGGGCCACCGCGCCGGGGTAGGGGAGCCATTGGAACTCGGTGTGTTCCGAGGTGAGCCGGGGGGGAGAGGCCCGGGGGACCTCGACGGCGAAGGCATGGAGGCGCCAGGGGAGGCCATCCCCACCCGGAAAGAGGTAGGTCCATTCCAGGTCGGTGACGCGGATGGGGTCCGAAAAGCCGGTCTCCTCGGCCACCTCGCGCCGCACGGCATCGGCGTACGAGCGGTCCCGGGGCTCCACCTTGCCGCTCACCGATTGCCAGAAGCCCCCCTTCCGGGCGCTCCGGTGCAGCAGGAGGTAGCGGCGGGGTCCCTGGGCGTAGACATACCCCTCCACGCATTCCCGGATGGGTCCGGGCATGCCCTGCGGGTGGTGGGATGCACCGGGGAGCAGGGTCATCCGGTCCGCCGGGACATGAGCTTCAGGATGGCCTCCGCGGGCTCCCCGTGGGCGTCGGAGAGCGCCTTTAGGGCGGTGGTCCGGTCCACCTGGGCCTGGGCCATCACCAGCTCCACATCCTCTTCCGGGGGGCCTGCGGGCGCCGGGGAAGCGGCCGGAGGCGCCGCCGCCGGGGAGGGGGTTCCCTCGGCCCCCAGGGCCCGCGTCCTGGGCTCGCCCACCACCTGGTAGGTCTTCATCCCCTGGACCACCACCTCCGTGACCTCGGGATGGTCCAGGACGATCTCGTCCCGGGCGCGCCGGATGATGACCTCCACCACGCCCTCCATGGCCTGGGTGCTCATCCCCATGCGCTTCATCATCATGCGCATGGTCCTCTCGTTCATCCGTCCGCCGGGGATCATGGCTCACCTCGGGAGGTCGGAGGGCCCGGGGGGGCTCACCGCTCCCTTCCCTCCTCGCCCCCGTTGGCGGTGAGGGCCGAAAGCCGGGCCTCGAGGTCCTCGTCGGTGGCGAGGTCGCCGTAGTCCCGGGGGAGGGTCCGGAGCGACGCCCCCCGGTTCCTCGTCCGCCGCTCCTCCTTCTCGGTGTGCATCTGCCGCTCGATCTCCTCCATGGCCGCGGCCACGGACTTCCGGAGGTCGAAACCGGTCTGGGAAGCGTTGTAGATCCGCCCCTCCCCGTAGAGCCGGACCCGGACCGAGGCATCTCCCGCCTTGTGGACCGCGTGGGGGGTCACGTGGATGGTGAGCATCACCGGACGGGTGAAGCGGGCGATGCGCCGGAGGCTCCGGGCCAGAACATGGTCCACCTCGGTGAGGAGCGAGGGGTCGGTGCCCGCTCCGAGGCCGGTGATCTGGATGTAGGCCCCCTGGGGCCCCGGCTCTTGCCGGACCACGAGGCCAAGGACCTCGCCGAGGCCCAAGACGCCCACCGGGTGCCCGTCGTCCTCCACGAAGACGCTCGACGCGCGGGAGCGGCTCATGAGACGCGCCGCCTCGCCCACCGTGGCCCGGACCGGGACCACAAGGGGCGGGGTGGACATGATGCTCCGCACCTCGGCGCTCAGGGCGGGCACCTCACCCGCGAAGTTCCGTCGATCGACCTCGGCGGGGCGCCAGAAGGCGTTCCCGAAGTCCGAGAGGCTCACCACGCCCACGAGCCTCTTGTCCTTGTCCACCACAGGGAGGGGGTGATCCTCCATGGAGCGGACGTGGGCGTAGATCTCCCGGCAGCGGTCCCGGGGGCCGAGGGTGGCGGCGAGGGGGCTCATGGCCTCCACCACGCTCACTCCCGCGATGGTGGGGATGCTCCCCGCCGCCCGGACGAGGTCGGTACGGGAGACCACACCCTGGAGGGTCCCCCGACGGGGATCCACGACGCAGGCGGCGCGCCGGCCGGAGGCCAGGAGCTTCTCGGCGAGCGCGGGAAGCGGCGTGGAGGGACCCACCACGGGCGCCACGATCATCACATGCTCCACCTTGGTGGAGAGGGCCACGTTGTGGCGCCGGGCGATGGCGTCGTAGGTGACCATCCCCAGGACGCGCCCCCGCTGGACCACCGGGAGCTCGTGGATGCGCCGGCTCTTCAGGAGCCCCAGCGCGGTGGAGAGCGGGGTCTCGCTCTCCACGGTGAGGGGATCTCGCGTCATCAGTTCCGCCGCCGTGGGCCAGTTCTCTGCCATAAACGGTACCGGCTCCCGGAAGGGTGGGAGTAGAAAAAGGGCTCCCCGGGGCTATACGGGACGGGCCATCTGGTAGCCGTTCTCGCCGTCGGAGTAGTAGCCCCGGAGGAGGTCCGTCACGGAATAGCCAAAGCGGGTGTAGAAGCGGATCGCCGTGGCGTTCCCCACCCGCACCTCCAGGGTGACCCGGTCCAGCCCGCGCTCCCGGCACCTCTCCAGGAAGGTGTTCATGAGGAGCGTCCCGATCCCCGAGGTGCGGTGGGCCGCATCGACGGCGAACATGAGGACCCGGGCTTCCCGGGGGACCTGGGCGACCCCCAGGAGGAACCCCTGGGGGGTCCCCGAGCCATCCACGGCCACGAGGAACCCGCCGGGCCAGGACTGGGAAAGGGAGGTGTAGAGGGAGGGCTCGTAGTGCTCCCGCAGCGCCTCCGCCACGATCTCGGAGACCCGGGGGATGTCCGGGGGGCGGAAATCCCGGAGCTGGATGGTCCCGGGAGGCCGCACCGTGGAGAGGGGCTCCACGGACGTGCGTGGCATGGCATCCGCCATTCTCCCCGGACCCTCCCCCCCTGCCGCTCTGGAACGCTTAGGGGCTCCACGGGTATTTACGTCTCACTCGTGGGAGCCCCTGGGGATCACCGGTACATCTCCGAGGGCGTGCTCGTTCCCCCCAGCTGCGTCATGGACTCCTTCTGCTGCGCGATGCTCCGGCGCATCTCCGTCTCGATCTGGCGCGCCTTGTCGTGGAGCGGCTTCGTGTCCAG
>JAJZYH010000066.1 GCA_021798195.1 Thermoplasmata archaeon | reverse complement strand
GCAGGACCCGCATGCGGCCGGTGACACGGAGCGAACCGCCGCCCGGATCGAACTGGACTCGGAGCTCTTGGACCGGTTCCTCCAGCGGAAGGACCATGCTCCGGAAGAGGACCCGCCGGAATAGGGGGAACCTCGGTGGGCCCCGCACCCTCCACCGGGGAACGGATGAAACGCCTCTTCCCGAGGGCGTTTCGGCATCTCCCCGAGAACCCCTTGAAGGGTGTCCCGCCTCCTTCGAGAAGCGACGGATCGCACCCCATGAGCCTCTCCCCACCGCTTTCCACGGCCACACGGACGGAGGGGGATCCCTCACTCCTTCCGGGAACCCAGGCCTTCCGACTTTCCTCCCCCTTTCGACCGGCGAATCTCTTGGGCGAGGAGGACCCCTCGCACCTCTTTCCATCGCATCCTTCCTGGTTCCGCTGGCTTTCCTCCCGCTTCGCCCCGGGGAAGGTGACCTACCTCACGGGAGACGAGGATCTGGTGGAGGGCTTCCTCCCCATGGTCCTCACCGGTGCGGCCCTCCAGGGTGCCACCCTTTCTCTCCGCGTGGGAGCGTCTCGCTTCTCCCCGTACCCCCTGGGTTCCCTGGCCCGGCTCTGGGGATGTCCCCCCGCCCGCGTCCTGGAACGGATCCGGCTCGCCCGGGCCTTCACGGCCTACCAGATGGTGACCCTCTCCGAGCGCTGGCTGGACCATCTGGCCTCGGGCCTTCTTCCGGGCCTCCTCGGGATCCTGGACCCGTTCGGCCTCTTTTCCGATCCCGCGGTCCCTCCGGAGGAGGGGGACCAGCTGCTCCGGCATGTCCTGGAGATGGGGGTCCGTACCGCGCGGTCCGTCTCCCGCCCCCTCCTGCTCACCGGAGGGGAGGGGGGCCCGGCCCCGGGGATCCGCCCGGCTCTCCACGATGTCCTGGAGGTCCGACGGGCCCGGGGCGGGGACGAGACGTGGGTGGGATCCCGCACCCTCGGGACGTCGTTGGCCATCCCCGCCCGGCCGGGATGGACGCCTTCCCTGGAATCCTTTGACGAGGCCTTCCGCGACCTCACCCTCCCGGTGGTCCCGGGGCACGATCACTGGCCGGCGTGACCCGAGGAACGGTTCCCGGGGCCCTCCCCCACAGGAGGATGTTCAGATCTGCCGTCCCTCTTCCACCGACCGGGGGCGGATCCGCCGCAGGAGGACCGTGGAGATCGCGGAGAGCACCAGGATCCAGACGAAGAGGGAGAGCAGCAAGTACGGCCACTGGAGGGACGCGGAGGAGCCCGTGAGGATCGCCTGGGAGAGATCGACGGGGTACGCGCTCCCCGCGAAGGCCTGGTAGAAGAGGGAACTGATGTCGGTGTAGGGGGAGGCGTATTCGAGCCATGGGGGGAGGCTCACGTTCACCTGGGCGATGCCGAACCCGTAGGCGAGGAGGAGGGGAAGGAATCCCACGAAGTTCGTGTTGCGGAGCCCGAGGTAGTTCACCACGGTGAGCATGAGGCTCATCGCCAGGACGAGCATGAAGGTGCCCGCCACCGCCGAGATTCCCAGAAGGGCGAGGAGGTTCGCGGGGACCAGGGCGAAGCCGAAGTGGAGGGAGAAGACTCCCACCGACGCCACCGCCATGATGACGCTGAGGAAGATCCCCAGGACCCCCGAGCCCGCGAGGACCGAGAGGAGGTAGTCCCGCGGTCGGAGACGGGTGAACCGGAACCCGTAGGCCAGGGCCGACGTGCTGTAGGAGAGGGAAAAGGTGATCGTCGTGGCGAGGGTGCTCAGGGAGAAGAGCGCGATGATGCCGTACCACGAGGCGGTGTAGTCCACGGCGCCGGCGTGGGAAAAGGAACTCCCACTGTTGAAGACGAACGCCCCCATGACGAGCCAGAAGAACATGAATGCCACGCCCCAGAACCAGAGGGTCCGGTTGAGGAGCATCGCCTTGATGTAGGGCCCCACCAGGTTCATGCGATCCCCTCCATCACGGCGTTGAGGCTGGTGGCCCCCTTGAGGGGGACGTCGCCATGGTCCCGGGTGATGGAGAACGCCCCGAGCCGTGTGTGCAGCACCGCGAGGGCGCCGGGAGCCTCCCCGCGGCTCACGTAGAGGCGGTCCAGGTCCGCCACCCGGAACCTTCCCAGGAGCTGTCCCTCGAACATGAATCCCAGGTCCCAGTCGGAGAAGTGGCGCAGGAGCTCGAACTCGTGCGTGTTGAGGAGCAAGGGCCCGTCGTGGGACTGCAAGAGTTCCACGTACTGCCGTCGCCGCGTGAAATCCACGTTGTCGAACGGCTCGTCGAGGAGGACCAGCTCGGGCCGGAAGCTCATGGCGAGGAGGTTCCCCACCATCTTCTGCTGGCCCGTGGAGAGCTCATGCATCCGGTGCCGCAGGGTCTCCTCGAGCTCGAAGTCATGGAACCGGCCCTCGATCTCCCGGGGGTCCCCTCCCTTGAGCCCCGCGTAGACCCGGATGAGGTCTCCCACGGGCACGTACATGAGGCGGTACACCTCGCCGAGGTTCGTGGTGATCCCCAGGTCCCCCGTGATGTCGTTCACGTCCCGGTCCCGGAGGTGCACGGTGCCCCGGGGGACGGGGACGAGGCCCAGGGCCGCCTTGAGGAGCGTGGACTTGCCGCTCCCGTTGGCCCCCACCACCACCATCTTCTCGCGGTCCAGGGCGAGGGAGACGTCCCGCAGGGCGGGAGAGTGGCCCCCGGGGTACGTGAGGGTCAGATGGGAGATCTCCAGCACGCGGCGGGGCGACAAGGTTGCGGGATTAGAACTTTCGGGTCATCCGATGCGCCCGTGAAACACCCTTCGAGAGGGGTGTTTCAGGACCCCTCCTTCCGGGCTTCAAATACCCCTCCCCCCGATGGAGGGGTGGTCTCAACCACCGGAAAGAGAACTTCCCCCAACATCGCCCCAAGGGGAGGGGAGCATCGCCCCTCCTGGCGTGCGGCCGAGGTTCTCTTTCCCCATTTCCGGATTCCTTTGCAGAGTGTGTGCCATGGGGCGAACCGTTCCGACCTACCACGATGCCCTGGAGGCGTTGCTCCTCCGGTGGGAGCGGGAGTTCGGGCGGGGGCTCCAGACCCGCGCCGAGGAGGAGGCGTTCCAGCGGCTCCTGACCCGCGCCCGCCGGCATGTGGCCCAGGGGACGCTCATGAGCACGGGGGATCTCCTGGAGAGGGTCCTCCTCTCCATCCTGGTGGACCTGGAGGCTGATCGGGCCCCCGTTCCACCGCTCACGGCGGCGACGGATGCGACGTCGGACCCTTCCCGGACCCGGGGGGGCGATCCGGGGCCGGGGCGGGACCGATCTCGTCCGTGAGGTCCCTCCCCCGGGTCTCGGGGGCGGCCCCCAGGGTGAGGAGGAAGGCCAGCCCTCCCACCGACGCATAGATGGCGAAGAGGATGGGGTCGTGCTCGTAGATCCCCCCCAGGACGATCCCCACGATGGCTCCCAGGCGGCTCACGCTGAGCGCGAGACCGCTCCCGGTGGCCCGGGTCCGGGTGGGGAAGAGCTCCGGGGGATAGACGAACTCGAGGATGCCGGGCCCGATCCCCACGCCCAGGGTCACCATGAGGAGGAGCAGCACCAGGAGGAGGGGATCGGTGAGGAGGAGCCCATGCCCGAGGTAGGCGAGCGCGAGGCCCACCGCCATGGCGGCGAAGCCGGCGAGCTGCAAGGGGCGGCGGCCGGTGCGATCCACCAGGAAGGCTCCGCCCACCGTCCCCCCGAACTCCGCCAGGTACAGGAGCGAGGAGACGGCCACGGCGGTCTCTCCCGTGAGCCCACCGAAGGCCACCAGGAGGAGAGGGAGGAGCAGGCTCACCCCGTATTGGATGACATCGAACAGGAACCAGAACCCCAGGGCGTACGCGGTGCGTGCCGCCTGGCCGGGGGAGAGGAGCCGGGCCCACGAGGCTCCCTGCCGCCTCTCCTCCGCACGCCGCGTCCCCACCGCGGCGATCCACATTTGGGATTCCGGGAGCCGACGCCGGAGGATGAGCACGGCCACGGCCGCGGGGACCCCCGCGGCCACCACGAGGGGCAGTCCCAGGCGGCCCAGGGGCCAGAGGAGGGCGCTCACGACGTAGGAGACCACCGCCCCCAGGGTCCAGAAGATCCCCAGGCGGGCCACGACGGCCCCCCGGGTCGCGGCGCCGCTCTTCTCCGCCAGGAGGACCGAGGCGAGGGGATAGTTCCCCCCGATGCCCACCCCGAGCACCACCCGGAGGACGATGAACAGGACGATGGCGCCCCCGACGACCGCCCCCGCGGAGAGGAGGGGGAGCAGCACGAAGAACCCGAGATCCCAGAGGAACGTCCGGCGGCGGCCGTAGAGGTCGCCGAAATGACCCAGGAGCATGCCCCCGAGGAAGTTCCCCATCACCGCGGAGAGGATCACCAGGCTCTCCTCTACGGGGGAGAGGGCGATACCGCCGTGGACCAGGAGCAGGATCAGGGGAGCCGCCACGATGAGGTTGTATCCGTCCACGAAGGAACTCGTGGCGAGGAGGGCCCACACGCCGCGGCTCGCTCCCATG
>JAJZYH010000065.1 GCA_021798195.1 Thermoplasmata archaeon | reverse complement strand
CGGTGACGGTGGGCGTGAACTGGCAGGACTGCGAGATCATGGAAGGCGTGTATGGGATGCCTGAGGGAGATTCTGGACCCCTTCATCCGGTCCTCCGGAAGCGCGCGGAAGCCGACCAGCCCGAGGAAGCCAGACCAGAATAGCCCCGGGACCATCGCCCTCTCGCGGTCCTCCGCGCGAAATGGATCGATCAATCGGAGGGGCCCCCCGCAAGGGGGGCCGAAGGGGTTGGGTGGGGGCGCCTATGACCCGGCGAAGAAGTTCTGGGCCAGGTTCATGCCGAAGTGTACCACCTGGTGCGCGAAGGGCATCACGGAGATGCCCACGCTCCCCAGGAGGACCACCGCGGTCGCAGCCAAGGTCAAAAAGCCCACAAAGCTCAGTATCGCTCCCATCGTCTGACTCCTGTTTTCCTTACTCCTCGTTTGTTCGGTCCTTTCGCTTCGGTCGCGGTTCGCGATCAAGAGGATGAATCTCACGGACCCCGTAAAAGGGCATGGTTGGAGAGGAAGCGGCGGTCCGCATCCGCCTCGGACCTCCCGCGGATGGATGAGGGAGAGTATGGGAGGGGGAAGGCGATGGCTCCGCGCAGAAGATCGCGCCGCCCAGGGCAACGGGTCCGACAAACGTCGGCGGTTCCGGGGGATCCGGGATCCACCCGTATTTTGCGGCGCCTGCCGCGGGAGAGGGACAAGTGTGGCCCGCCCGAGTTGCTCCCGTCCTATCGGTGGTGAGCTCCTCGACCGCCCCTCCCCGGAAGAGCTTAATACACCACCTCAAGTGGCCGCCCCGAGTGCCCCGATAGTCTAGTGGTCTAGGATCACGGTCTGTCGAGCCGTGGGCTCGGGTTCAAAGAGCGAGGCGGACCCACGCCGCGCTGGAGACTCCCGATCGGGGCGCTCTCTCCGAGCATCCTCCCACTCCTCCAGAGCCGTGGAGGCCCACGGAGGTTGGAACGGGGAAACCGGGCCAAAGGGGTCCGTCGCAGTTCTCGGCAACGCAGGGATATGTCCACCGCTTTGGGAGTACGACGGAAGTCCGTCTCCCACCTCGCGATGCGGAGGCGGGGTCGGGGAAGTCGATGGACCACGCTATCCTCAAACGGTTCGTGCCCTCCTCCCGATAGATGGCCAAGCTGTGCTTCACCGAATGCGCATCCTGTGGTCACGAAGTGGCAACCCTCCCGAAGGGCCCAGGGTGGATCCCCAGCGCAGCGTGGCAGCACCATGTCTCCAAGGCACGGCTCTACGGCATCCTGCACTGGCCCACCGGCCATGTCCTGACTCGAGACTGTGTGAGGTGCGAATGCACTTCCCCCAGCCCGAAACCGGGGGCAACGGTCCGAAAGAGGTACGTGTACCTTGGATTGAGTCGGGGCGAAGCAGGGTGGGCCAATCCGTAGGGTCAGGCCCCGGTGGTCCTTCCTGAGAGTGCTCGGGAAGTTCCAGGAAGAGGGGAAGCCGTGGTCCCCGACCCACCGCAGGGAGGAGCTACATTCGGCTTGGCGCAGGCTGAGACGAGGGTCGGTGAGAAGGAAGGGAAGGAGGGGAGGGCATCCCACTCTCCCGGAAGGATACCTCGCACTGGGAGCCCGAAAACATGGGGAAGCCACACGTTCCCGAGACGTGGGATGCACGGACGAGTGGCCACGGAGCCGTCCCCGGTCCCCCGAGGAGGGGACGACGCTCACGGTGAGGCATCGGCGCGGGATGCGTCCCTGCCGGAAGGTCCCTTCCCGTTACGCTTCAGGAGGTCGGGGATGTCTGGGGGTGGGACGACCCCCTCCGGGGTGATGAAGGCGGTGACGTAGCGGGCCGGGGTCACGTCGAAGGCGGGGTTACGGGCCGAGGATTCCGAGGGGGCGGTCCGAACGCTCTCCCACTGGAGGACCTCCCCCGCGCCCCGTTCCTCCACCGGGATCTCCTCCCCGTGGTGCCTCTCGGGGTCAAACGTGCTCCACGGCGCGGCCACGTAGAACGGGATCCCGTTCTCCTTCGCCACCACGGCCTTCTCGTAGGTCCCGATCTTGTTCGCGAAGTCCCCCGAGAGGGTGATCCGGTCCGCTCCCACGATCACGAGGTCCACCTCCCTCCGCTGCAGGAAGTGGCCGGCCGCGTTGTCCACGATGACCGCGTGGCGGATTCCCTCCTGGGAGAGCTCCCAGGCGGTGAGCCGGGACCCCTGCAGGAGCGGGCGGGTCTCGTCCACCCACACGAAGGGGTCTCTCCCTTCCCGGAATGCCACCCGTACCGGGGCGAGGGCGGTGCCCCACTCCACCGTGGCGAGTGCCCCCGCGTTGCAATGGGTGAGGATCCGTGCCCCCGCCCGGATCAACGAGGCTCCCGCGCGTCCGATGGCGTGACACTCTCCCACCACCTCTTCCCGGTAATGATGGGCTGCGGCGAGGACGTCCTCGCCGGCGTCCCACGCCCGTCGTACCGTGTCGATGCCCACGAACAGGTCGTGGGCCGTGGGACGGGTGGAGCGCAAGAGGTCTGCCGCCTCCCGGCTGCCGAGCCGTCCTTCCTGGTGCGCGAGCACCATCCCATAGGCTCCCGCCACACCGATGGTGGGGGCCCCGCGGACGGTGAGCGTCCGGATCGCGTGGGCCACCTCCTCCACCCGGGACAGCCGGACGGCATGCACGCTGCCGGGGAGGCGACGCTGGTCCAGGGCCCACAGGGCTCCGTCCTGGAACCAGAGCGCGCGGACCGGCGGCGGGGATTCCATGGAGACCGCACCCCTAGGCGTCGAAGGTGTGGAGCAGGTCCCGCCACGGGGCGTCCACCCGCTTGGGTGTCCCCACCGCCTCCGAGAACGGGATCGCCCGGATCTCTTCTCCACGGAGGACGACGACCTTCCCGAAGTCCCTCTGCTCCGCCAGGTCCACCGCCTTCGTACCCAGGCGCGTGGCAAGGATCCGATCGAACAACGTGGGTGGGCCACCGCGCTGGATGTGCCCGATCACGGCGTACCGGCATTCGGCCCCCAACGTCTTCTCCAGGTACTGGGCAAGGTAGGCACCCACCCCCTTCTCCCGGAGGATCCCGTGGCCGAAATCATCCTGGGCCGCGCGCCCCGGCGCGAGGTCCGGGGCCACCTCCGCCCCCTCCGACGCCACCACGAGTGCATATCCGCGGCGGGAGAGCGCGTTCTGGACCGAGCGGACGAGCCTTTTTGGATCGTAGGTCTCCTCCGGGATCACGGTGAAGTCCGCCCCACCCGCAAGACCGGTGAGGAGGGCGACCCACCCCGCATGCCGCCCCATCACCTCGAGGATGACTATCCGATGGTGGCTGCGGGCCGTGTCCCGGAGTCGCTCCAGGGCCTCCATCGCCACGCTGGTGGCGGAATCCACCCCGAAGGTCCAGTCCGTCCCGTTCACGTCGTTGTCCATGGTCTTGGGCACGCCCACGACGTGGATCCCCCGACGGCTCATCTCCCATCCGGCGGTGAGGGTGTCGTCTCCTCCGATGGCCACCAGGGCGTCCAGGCCGAGCTTCCGGAAGTTCGCGAGAGCCTCCTGGGACCCCTCGGAGGATTTGAACGGGTTGGTGCGGGAGCTTCCCAGGATCGTCCCCCCCTGCGTGATGGACCCCTGGACCGATTCCCGGTCCAGGGGCATGGAGCGTCCCTCGAGGAGCCCTTTCCATCCGTCCAATATCCCCACGACCTCATGGCCATGGGCTGCGGCCCGGTACACCACCCCCCGGATGGCCGCATTGAGACCCGGACAGTCCCCTCCACCGGTGAGAACCCCGATCCTCACGTCACGTCACCTCCATGTACCCCCGGGGGGCGTCGGTGAGGAGCCGGTACCCGTTTCGGGTCACCAGGATGTCGTCCTCGATGCGCACTCCCCCGAGCCCTGGAACATAGATGCCGGGCTCCACCGTGATGCACATCCCCTCCCGGAGAACCTCCTCGGTCTTGTCGCCCATCCCGTAGCCGTCGTGCACGGCAAGCCCCACCGAATGGCCCAGTCCGTGGGTGAACCTCCCCTTCCACGCGGAGGCGTCGATCACCTTCTGGGCCGCGAGGTGCGGTTCCTTGCCGGGCACCCCCGCCCGGATCGCATCGAAGGCGGCGTCCTGGGCCGCCTCCACGGTCTCGTGGATGGCCCGGAAGTCGGGGGCCGGATGGCCGAACGCGAACGAGCGGGTGATGTCGGAGCAATATCGTCGGAAGAGGGCCCCGAAGTCGCACACCATGGTTGTGTTGGGTCGCAGGCGGGTCCGTGCCGGGAAGTAGTGGGGAAGCGCCCCGTGGGGGCCGAAGGCCACGATGGTGAGAAAGGAACGCCCCGCCGCACCGAGCTGGTTCATCCGGTGCTCCATCTCCCCGGCGAGCTCCAGCTCGGTGATCCCGGGCCGCAGGAGCGACGGGATGTCCCGGGCCACCTGGCTCCCGATCCGGGCGGCCCGGCGGATCCGCTGGATCTCCACCGCGTCCTTCACGTCCCGGGCCTTCCGGATGGCGGCGGAGACGTCCACGAAACGCGAACCGGGGAGCATCGAACGGATGCGGAGGTAGCTCGCGTGGGTGAGCTCGTCAAAGTTGAGTCCCACCGTGGTGCCCCGGGGGATGAGGGACCGCAGCTTCTGGGCCACCTCCTCCCTCCGGTGGACCAGCTCCACCGTGCAGT
>JAJZYH010000064.1 GCA_021798195.1 Thermoplasmata archaeon | reverse complement strand
CCTGGACCTTCTGACCCGCGAGGATGAGGCTGTACTTCCCGCTGGTCACGAGCTCCTGGAGCGCGGCTTCCGCACCCCGCTCGGGGGCGATGACCGCATCGCGCACGCCGATGAGGCGGAAGCCGATGACGAGCTCGCGCTCACCGATCACGGCGATGGGTCGGACGGGGTCGGTGGTACCGGCGGGCAAGGCGGCCCTCCCGGGCGCATGGAGTATTTAGCCTTGCCGTTCCGGCGTGCGGTGGGGAACGGAGCAATGAGGTGCCGGCATGGATACATCAGGGGGAAGAGGGCCGGAAGAGGCATCGATGGGAGGGCCTCCCCGCATGGGGCGAAACCCCTGTCCACGCGACGATCTCCCTGGACACGGGGTCTCGCAACCTTTCAAGGGGCCCACCCCTGCCCCTGGGCCGTTCCATCAGGGGAGCGATCTCATACCCGGGTCGTTCCGCCACGGGGGGCAATCGGAAGCCCCCGATTCCCTGGGGGCATGGATGGCGCCTCGGAAGCGGGTCGGCCCCAGCTGCGAAGGAGTTCTGCCTCAAATCCGCTTTGCCGGCCCCTTCCGCACGCCGGAGGACCTCGGGTGGCGCGTGCATGGCGGGGTACCACCGGGGCAGAAGCCGGCGAGCCCAACCGTCCTGCCCATGGGACGGCCCTGAAGAAGCCGCTGGGATGCGGTCTGGAGGCCCTCTGGGTCGGTCCCTCCATCCCTCTCGGGACATCCTCCGGACGGCCTCAGGTGGTGCTTCTCCGCCTCAGGTCGAACCGGTCGGCGTTCATGACCTTGGTCCAGGCCGCGACAAAGTCGGCGACGAACTTCGCCGGTCCGTCGGACGATCCGTAGACCTCGGCCACGGCGCGCAGCTCGGCATGGGAACCGAAGATGAGGTCCACCCGAGTGGCGGTCCACAATGGTTCCCCGGTCCTTCGGTCATGCCCTTCAAAGACGTTCTCGTCCGAGGTGGCACTCCACTCGGTGCGCATGTCCAGAAGGTTCACGAAGAAGTCGTTGGTCAAGGCACCCGGCTTCCTCGTGAGGACTCCGTGCGGGGATTGCCGGAAGTTCGCGTTGAGGGCCCGCATGCCACCCACAAGGACCGTCATCTCGGGGGCGGTCAGGGTGAGGAGTTGGGCCTTGTCCACGAGAAGCTCCTCGGCGGGCACCGGGAACCGTCCCTGGAGGTAATTGCGGAACCCGTCGGCCACCGGTTCGAGGTAACGGAAGGATTCCACGTCGGTCTGGTCCTGGGACGCATCGGTCCGGCCGGGTGCGAAGGGGACCCGCACTTCGTGGCCGGCATTCCGCGCTCCTTGTTCCACGCCGGCGCATCCCCCGAGCACGATGAGGTCGGCGAGGGAGACCTCGATCCCGTCGCGGCGCGAGCTGTTGAAGTCCTCCCGGATCCTCTCCAGCGTGGAAAGGATCCTGGGGAGCCGCTCGGGCTCGTTGACCTCCCAGTCCTTCTGCGGGGCAAGGCGGATGCGTGCCCCATTCGCTCCGCCACGCTTGTCCGAACCGCGAAAGGTCGAGGCGGATGCCCATGCCGTGGAGACGAGTTCCGAAAGGGAAAGGCCGCAGGCGAGGAGTCTCGCCTTCAGGGAATCGATCTCCGGGGGACCGATGAGCGGGTGGGTGACCGGGGGCACGGGATCCTGCCAGAGGAGATCCTCCGCGGGTACCTCGGGACCGAGATAGCGGGAGCGCGGCCCCATGTCCCGATGGGTAAGCTTGAACCACGCGCGGGCGAACGCCTCGGCAAACTTGTCCGGATGTTCGTAGTAGTATCGCGAGATCCTCTCGTAGGTGGGGTCGAACCGCAAGGCGAGGTCGGTGACCAGCATGGTGGGAACGCGCCGGATGGAGGGGTCAAAGGCATCCGGGATCACGGCCGGAGCCCCCTTGGCCTGGAACTGGTAGGCGCCCGCCGGGCTCTTGGTCAGTTCCCACTCGTACCCAAACAGGTTCTCAAAGAAGTTGTTGCTCCACCGGGTGGGGGTCGTGGTCCACGTGACCTCGGGGCCCCCGCCGATGGCGTCCTTTCCCTTCCCGCTTCCGAAGCGGCTCTTCCAGCCGATCCCCATCTGCTCGATGGGGGCGGCCTCGGGCTCGGGGCCCACCAGCTTCGGATCCCCGGCACCATGCGTCTTGCCGAAGGTGTGCCCTCCCGCGATGAGCGCCACGGTCTCTTCGTCGTTCATCGCCATGCGCTTGAAGGTCTCCCGGATGTCGCGGGCCGCGGCGCGTGGGTCCGGATTGCGAAGGGGCCCCTCGGGATTCACGTAGATGAGGCCCATCTCCACGGCCGCGAGAGGGTTCTCCAGGTTGCGGTCCCCCGTGTGCCGCTTGTCGTCGAGCCAGGCCCGTTCCGGGCCCCAGTACACGGATTCGTCCGGTTCCCAGGCGTCGATCCGTCCCGCGCCGAAGCCGAATGGCTTGAAGCCGAACGATTCCAATGCAACGTTGCCCGCCAGGATGATGAGGTCGGCCCATGAAATCCTCCTCCCGTACTTCTGCTTCACGGGCCACAGGAGCCGCCGGGCGCGGTCCAGGAGAATGTTGTCCGGCCAGGAGTTGAGAGGCGGGAAGCGCTGCTGACCGGACCCTGCACCCCCACGGCCATCCCCGATGCGATAGGTGCCCGCCGCATGCCAGGCCATTCGAAGGAAGAGCCCTCCATAGGTGCCGAAATCCGCGGGCCACCAGTCTTGACTGTCCTTGAGCAAGGCATGGAGATCCCGCTTGAGCGCCTGGAAATCCAGCTGGGCGAACTCCTGGGCGTAGTCGAACTCCTTGCCCAGGGGATTCACGAGGGGGGAGTTCTGGTGGAGGATCTTCAGATTCAACCGTTTGGGCCACCACTCGTGACCTGAACGCATTTCCACCGTCGTGGCGCCGTGCACCACAGGGCACCTTCCTCCGTTCTTCTCGTCCGCTCCGTTCATCCTCCCTCCTGCTCCTCCGGAAATGGAACGTGCCTCCCAAGGGTCCCCCGACCTTCCGTCCCCCCCATCCCCGGGAATGCTGGGAGACGGTTCCCGTCGAATGCATCGGGGTCGCACGACGTGCGGGAAGACGTCTGGGAGAGGTGGATCGGAGAGCGGCGGCATCTCGGTCCCCCCGGGAATGCCTCACGCATCCGCTCCGAAGAGTCCATGGGTCTCACCGCATCGCCAGGACCCGGCCGCACCGTGCGCAGGCCAGGCACTCCAGGTCCTGGTAATTCAATCCGCCGGAGGGGCGGCCGAACCGATTGCGCAGGAGGGAACTCTCGCCCACGATGGGGGCGTTGCAGTACGGGCACAGGGGGGCGAGCCGTTCCTCAGGTACTCCCACGCCATATACATAATTAGTCTTATTATAAAAACTATGTGATGTCGGGTGAAGTCTCCATCCCCCTGCGGTGGGGGTGGGGCATCTTTAGGTAGTGGTCCGGCCTGAAATCCGGACGTATGGTGTCCCGCTCCCCCACCTCCGTGGTCCCTCCCTCGGGGGATCCGCACCTCCGGACCCTGGTGGAGTCGTTGCTCCAACGCCTCCGGGAGGGAGGGCTGCGGTCCACCCGGCAAAGGGAGCAGGTGGTCCAGGCCCTGGTGGAGACGGGAGAGCAGCATCCCACCGCGGAGCAGATCCATGCGACGCTCCATGCCCGCGGTCTCCGGGTGAGCCTCGCCACCGTGTACAACACCCTCGAGTCCCTGCGCTTCATTGGAGCGGTGTCGGAACTGGGATTCCCGGAGACACCGACCCGGTACGATCTGAACCAGGAACCTCACGCGAACCTCGTGTGCACCAAGTGCGGACGCATCGAGGACCTCGACGCGAGCGCCCTTGCGCGCAGCATGAGGCAGAGAGCCCAGAGGATGGGTTATCTTGTGGTCCGGGAGCGCATGGACGTCTATGGACTCTGCCCCCCATGCCGTCGCGCCGCTGGCGCCCCCGTTCACGGACGCCCGGGGGAGCGGCCGGCCCGCTGAAGGACCGACCCCGTACGCGTGCGTCGGGCCCTCGAGCCCGATGGGGGATGCGGGTCACTCCGCGCACCAGTTCGCTCCGGCGCACCATCTCCTCTCGTACCACCGTCTCTGGACCGGAAGCGCTCCCGTTCCAGGAGACCCGGGCGCCATGCCAAGAAGAGGGCCCCTCGTTTCCTGCCCAACCGATCCGGTGGGACCTGTTTCGGGATCCCGCCGGGAAGGCGGGATCCCTCGGAAACGGCGGAGAGGGCCGGATGCGCAACCCTCCACGGGCGCGCTCCCGGAGGAACTCCCCGCTCAGAGCACGGTGAGCGTCCCCGTCATGAAGCCGGGGGTGCTCATGGGCCCGCTCCCACAGGGCGCCATGCAGTTCCAGGTGAACGTCCCGGTCTCGTTGAAGTACGCCTGGAAGGTCACCACGGTGGGGGATCCACCCGCTCCCGCCGCCACCGGGATGGGAACGTTGAATCCGGCGTACGGCCCCGACATGAACGTGAAGGTGTGGGCCACCACGTTGGGATTCACCGAGCGCACCGTCTGGGTCCCGTTGAGGGTCATGGTGTTCCCCACGGTGCCGTTGACCTGCGCGTACTGCGCGGCCACGGGGCTGGAGCCGTTGTCGTAGTTCGTGATCACGAACTCCACCAGCGTGCCCGACGGAACGCTGATGTTCGCGGGGGTGTACTGGGGCCACCCGTTGGCGGGGTTCGCGTTGATGGTGAGGTAGATCGGATACGCCGTGTGGACCGGGGCGGCGGGGGCCGCGGGAGAAGAGGAAGGGCCCGCAGAGGTCCCCGACCCGGTGCCGATGGGGGTGCTCGTGACGATCCCGAAGGCAAACCACGCGACGGCCACCGTGATCACCACGAGGACGAGGGAACTCGCGATCCAGGAGGCATTGGAGCGTGCGGGGCGGTTTCGGACGTTGGTCATTTTCATCACCGTCCCGGGGAGTCCCATGGGGGGGTATACCCCCTACGTCGAATCCATGGGGTGAGTCCCAGGGTTGGGACTCAGGGGCACCGGGGGGCCATCCGGGAGGAGGCTCCCCCACGGGCTCGGGAACGTTCCCAGAGTATATGGGGTTCGGGTTTTCATGCTCCCCCGGGAGGGAAGAACCCGTCGGGCCCCACGCTCCATCACGTCCATGGCCGAGTCCGCGCCGGCGCCCCCCGTTGTGTCCCCCGTGCTTCCCCGTTCCCGGGAGGAACGGATCCTCCTCGCCCTGGGGGATCCCATCGACCGGGCCCTCCTCCTGGCCCTCAACGAAAGGGCCCGGACCGCCCCGGACCTCATGGCCGAGCTC
>JAJZYH010000004.1 GCA_021798195.1 Thermoplasmata archaeon | reverse complement strand
AAGCTCCTCGATGAGATGCAGCGCCTGAACGACATCTATTCCCCCCGTCCCGGGGTCCTGCGCCTCATGGAGTGAGAGGGAGGGAGCCTTCCCCCTCGGGAGGGGGTCCGGCAGGTTCATCTCCCCCAGGCTTCCTCCGTACCTTGCTGGGACGGGGGAGGAACGGTTTGGAGACACCGGGGGAGGACTCACGGACGGGGGTCGGAACCCCCACGGAGGAGGGGGTGGGCCCCGTGGTCCTGCGGGTCCACCGGGTCCGGAACGAGGTGGTGGTGGCCGCCTGTGACGCCGACCTCGTGGACACCTTCCTCATGGTGGGGAAGTCCCGGGTGCCCGTCTCGGCCCAGTTCTACGGTCGGCGGCGGGTCTCCCGGGAGGAGTTCCTCCGCGCGGTGCGTCTCGGGACCATCGTGAACCTCTTGGGGACCGAAACCGTGACGATGGCCGTGGCCGAGGGACTTCTCGACGCGGGGGCGGTGGGGACCCTGGGGGGGATCCCCCACGCCGAGATCGTCCAGATGTGACGGCCCGCCCCTTCCGGGGAGGGGGGAGCCCTTACGTAGTCCCAACCCCCATGGCACCCCCGGAGGAGGCCCATGGAAGGGGAGGACGCCGCATTCTGCGTGATCTGCGGCGGGACCGGCACCCCCCTCATCGAGGGGCTATGTCCCGCCTGCTACGCCGAGCGTACGGCCCTGGTGCGACTCCCTCCCACCATCACGGTGGTGGCCTGCCCCACCTGCGGTGCCCGCCAGGTCCGGAACCACTGGGAACCGGCGGGTTCTCCCGGTCTCCTGCGGCGCGAGGACCTCGATCCGCACCTGGAGGTCCTTCCCCCCGCCCAGATGGAGAGGGTGGACTGGGAGGAGGGAGGGGAGAACCCCATGGTCCGTGAGCTCACCGGGACCATCCGCCTCCGGGTGGGCGGCCTGTCCCGGGAGGTCCGGGCGGTGACCGAGGTCCGCTGGGTGCATCGGAGCTGTCCCACGTGCAGCCGCCGGGGAGGGAAATTCTACACCGCCCACATCCAGTTGCGCCCGGAGGAGGGCAGGACCCGGCGCTCCGCGGCGGAGTTCAAGGCCTGGTCGCTGCGGCTCTGGAGGGAGTACTTCCGGGAGGCTCCTGCCTCCCTCCGAGAGTCGCTGGCCTGGGAGGAGGAGCTCAAGGAGGGTTGGGACATCTACTTCATGGACACCGCGGCCGCCCGCGCGCTCGCGCGGGGATTCCAGCTCCGGTTGGGCGCCTCCCACAAGGAATCGGCCTCGCTCTGGGGGGTCCGGGACGGGAGGGAGGTCTACCGTGCCACATTCCTCGTCCGTCTCCCGTCCCTGGTCCCGGGGGATCTTCTGGCCTGGGACGAGAGGCTCTGGGAGATCCGGGCACGGGAAGCGGATGGACACCTCGTGGTCCTCGACGTGCAATCCGGAGGCACCCGCCGGCTCTCCTCCCGGGAGGCCCTCCACGCGAGGTTCGTGGGGGACCGGGAGCGCGTGAACATGGCCCCGATGGATTTCCCCCCCGGAGCTGGGGGCCCCCGTACCCGTCATCCGGAGAGCGGGGAATGGGCCTCCTTCCGCGGACGACTGCCCAAACCCGCGGATGGCCCCACCGTCCGGGTCGTGTGGGATGGGGGGAGCGTCTGGTGGGCCCCGCATTACGAAGGAGTCGGGCATCGGCGGGCCGGAACGGTGCGTGCCGATGCCCCCGGGAGGACGGGCCGCCCTCGCCGGAGGCACGCCTCGGGTCCATGAGTTACATTTAAGGGAGGGACCCCAATCGTTCTAACCGGGGCACCCCATGTTCCGCAAGAGCATTCTGAAGAAGCACGCCGACGACACGCTGGAGGACGGCACGTTCCTCGACCTGGGAGCAATGCATTTCGAGGACGAGGAAGCCTCCCTTGCGGGGGGCAGGTCCACCATCCGGATGGCCGACATCTTCCGGTTCGAGGACCTCCACACGCTCACCAAGTATGCCTACGGGGGGGACATCCTGATCCTGGACTACACCTCCATCGCCAACGACCCCGTCACGGTGAAGCGGATGAGCGCGGAGCTCAAGAACATCACCAAGGACACCGGGGGAGACGTGGCCGGCATCGCGAAGAACCTCATCGCCCTCACCCCTGCGGGGGTCCGGATCGATCGGAACAAGCTGCGCCCCAGCTTCTGAACTCCCCGGGGGCCCTCCGGGGCCCGCCCGGGAACCCTTTTGCCCTCCCCGCATTCCACCCACGTCATGGGATCTTCCGTGCAGGTGGAGCTGAGCCGTTCCGGAGCGAGAGACATCGACGCAGACGTGGTGGTCCGGGGCACCCTGGAGAGAGGCGAGGGGGAAGTCCCCTTCCCCAAGGACCTGGAGCCGGACGACGCGGCCACGGGAGGGCTCGTCCGGGCGGCGTGGGATCGCAAGGAGATCCGGGGCAAGAAGGGGGAGGTGAACCTCTTCCCGCTCCCCGGGGGTTCCCGCCGCCTCGCCCTCGTGGGGCTGGGCCCCCGGGCCAGCTTCGGGGTGGATTCGGTCCGGGCGGCGGGAGCCCACCTCGCGAAGTCGCTCCAGAACCGGGGCGCCCGACGGGTGGCCGTGGATGTGACGGCGCTGGGGCCCACCCCGGAGGGGATCGCGGCCACCGCGGTGGCCTTCGCCGAAGGCGCGCTCCTGGCCTCGTACGAGTTCTCCCGGTACAAGTCCGAGCCGTACCGGCCCCCGTTCGAGACCCTCCTTTTGGGCCTGGGATCGGAGCGGCGCCGGTTCGCCACGGTCCAGAAGGAACTGGACCGGGCCCTCACCCTGGTGCGCGCCACGCTCTGGGCCCGGGACATCGGAAACATCCCCGCCGACACCGCCTCCCCCCAGTTCCTCGCGGAGACCGCCCTTTCGCTGGGGAAGGAGTGCGGCCTCAAGGTCACGGTCTTCGACGAGGGACAGCTCCAGGAGATGGGATGCGGCGGCATCCTGGCGGTGGGATCCGGCTCCAGCACCCATCCCCCCCGGATGATCGTCCTGGAACATCCCGGCCGACCGGGGAAGAAGGGCCGGACCGTGGCGGTGGTGGGCAAGGGGATCACCTTCGACTCGGGCGGCATCTCCATCAAACCCGCGGCGAACATGTCGCACATGAAATTCGACAAGTCGGGAGCCGTGGCGGTGCTGGGGATCATGAAGGCGGCGGCCGAGCTCAAGGTCCCGCAGCGGGTGGTGGGGATCATGTGCTGCGCCGAGAACGTGCCCAGCGGTTCCAGCTACCGCCCGGGCGACATCGTCCGGACGTACTCCGGGAAGACCATCGAGGTCCTCAATACTGACGCCGAGGGGAGGGTGGTCCTCTCCGACGGGCTCGCCTACGCCATCAAGAACTACGAGCCCGACGAGGTGATCGACCTCGCCACGCTCACCGGGGCCTGCGTGGTCGCGCTCGGGGTGGACACGGGGGGGCTCATCAGCACCCAGGACCGCCTGGCGCAGGGGCTCCTCTCCGCCTCGAGCCGGACCGGCGAGAAGATCTGGCGGCTCCCCCTCACCGCCACGCACCACGAGATGGTCCGGAGCACCGTGGCCGACGTCCGGAACTCCACCGAGATGCCTCCGGCCGGCACGCTCACCGCCGCGGCCTTCCTGCACACCTTCGTGGGAGACACCCCCTGGGCGCACCTCGACATCGCGGGTCCCGCCTACGTGGGGGGGCCGGGCGCGATGTATCATCCTCCCTACCACCCCTCGGGGTACACCGGCTTCGGCATCCGCCTGGTGGGCCGGTACCTCGCGGACGGCGCGGGGCGCTGAGCCCGGGGGGGCGTCAGGAACCCGGGACGATCTTCACCGATTCCCCCCCGTGCCGACTGGCCCGGGGACGGACCTCGCAGAAGAGGGGGGTGTGGAACCCGCCGCCCGTGACGAGGCAGGTCCCGATGGGGAGGCCCTGGATCATCTCGGTCATCCCGTCGGTGAGCCCTTCGATGCTGGAGGCGATGGCCTTCACGTCCAGGGGATTGGTCACCTGCAGGATGAGCTGCGTGGCGCACTGGGAGAGGACCGACTTGTCCACCCGGGCCGGGCGCTGGCTCACCACGCACATCCCCAGGCCGAACTTCCGTCCCTCGCTGGCGATGGTCTTGAGGATGCGGGAGCACGCCGCCTGCCCCTGCTGGGGACAGAAGTTGTGCGCCTCCTCGAGAACGACGAAGAGGGGGGGGATCTTGCCCCGCTTCCGCTGCTCGAAGAAGCTCGTGGCCACCCGGGTCACGATGAGTTCCTGGACGTCCGGCGCCACCCCCCGGAGATTGATGATGGTCATCTTCCCCTCCACCACGAGGTCGCTCAGGGAGGTGCCCCGGGGGGCGAGCAGGCGGGTCTCATCGAGGTACTCCAGGCGTTCGGCGATGGACTCGTAGCTCACCCCGCCCTCCTGGACGTTCCGGGCCGCGCGGATGAGGTCCTTCACGGTGAAGTCCGGGTTGGCGCTGGCCGCCGCCTCGAGGAGGGATTTCATGGGGGAAAGGTAGCTCCGGACGTTGGTGAACCCCATGAACGTGAGCAGCTCGCGGGCATCGAGGTTCCCCAGGGAGAAGGTGAGGGGCCGGGCCTCGGGGTTCAAGCTCGTGTCCGGCGAGAACTCCTGGACCTGGTCCCGGAAGCCCTGCGCCTCCACCCCGAACCGGGCCCGGTCCCGGGGGGCGTGCTCCGACTTGTAGCGGATGGAGCCGTACTCGCCGTGCGGGTCGATGATGACGCAGGTGACCCGATGGCGGAGGAACTCCTCCAGGAGGACCCCCACGAGGTAGCTCTTCCCACCCCCGGTCTTGGCCAGGACGCTCACGTGGCGCTGCACCAGGGCGTTGATGTCCAGCTCCACGCGCAGGTTGTGCCCGCGCAGGAGGCCCACGTAGGCTCCCGTGACGGGGTTGTGCCGGATCCCCAGGACCTCCGCGATGAGCTCCTCGCCGGCCCGGTGGACGCTCGAACCCGGACGGAAGGGGATCTGGGGGACCTTCACCACGCTCCCTTCCCGGTAGCCCACCACCCGGACCTTCCCGAAGAACGATTCGGAGACCGGGATGGCGGCCCCCCGGGCCAGCTGGCTTGCCCGCTCCATGTTGAGGTCGCTGCGGCGTTCCACGTCGTCGAGCTGGCAGAGGACCGGGCGGCGGGTCTCATCCTCGACGCTGAGGTACTCCCCGCGCTCGAGGGGCGCGGCGAGGCTCACCCGGAACTCGCCGAGCCCGACATCTCCATAGATCCGGCCGACCTCTGTGGGGGCCACCAGGGCAGTGGGCACGCCCCTCCCCACCCCGGACGTTCCCTATGAGCCTTAGCCCTCCATGGGTCCCTTGCTCGCCCCAGGGAACCCGCGGCGGAGCTTGCCCGCCAGGGAACCATTGAGAGGACCGGCAGCCATGCCCGGCGGTGGCGCGCAAGGTCCGCGGCGGAAACCGGAGCTGGTGCGGCACGCGGGCCTTGGCGAAACCGGCGACGGGGGGCCGGTTGCTCCAACTACGGAGCCAGGACCAGATCGGGGACAGGACGGTAGATCTCGCCTCCGCTCGGGGGACTCTCCCGCCTCCCTATTTCATTGCCTACCTCGATTGCGCTGGTCCCTCAGGTCGTGGACCTGCTACGCCGGGGGAGACCCTTTATATGGAGGTCCGGATTCGATGCCGGGCTGGGCTGGCGTTTTCCCCGCGCCCCGATTTGGAATGGCCGCTGCAATAGATGAATTGTCTCGCAAGAAGGCAGAGTGCAACGCCCGGGCCGATGAGCATCGCGCCCGTCGGGACCAACTGAACCTCGAGGCTCGCCAATGGGCCGAGCGGCGGGCCATGATCATCGACGAACTGCGGGCGAAGAGCGGCGAAGCGCAGGAGCATCGGCGGGAACGCGATGGCCTCAACGAGGCGGTCCGGGAGGAGAAGAGACTCCGGGAGGAGTGGAACCGCCAGGCCGAGTCCCTGGCCGAACGGGTGACCGAACTGAAGCGCGCACGGACCTCTCGTCCGGGGGCCATCCCGGTGTGGCGTCTGAAGAAGGAGCTCAAGGAACTCGAGTTCCGCCACATGACGAGTTCCCTGACGGCCGACGCCGAGAAGCGCCTCATCGAGGAGATGAAGCGCCTGCAGCGGGAGATCGAGGCCCAGGAGAAGGAACTCCGGCAGGATCCGGAAGTGGACAAGGCCATCCAGGAGGCCACCGAGGCCCGGGCCGAGGCGGAGCGGCACCACAAGGCCGTGGAGGAGTATGCGCTCGCCGCCCAACGTGAGCACGAGGCCATGGTGAAGCTCTACGAGGAGGTGGACCGACTCCGCCGGGAGGCGGACGAGGCCCAGGCCAAGCTCCTGGAGGTCAAGGCGGCGAGCGACGAGGCGCATCGGGCCCACATCGCCGCCATCGAGGAAGTCCGGGACCTCGAGAAGATGCTCCAGGCGGCCTACCGCCAGGCGCGTCCCGACGTGTATCCCTCCGACGAACCCCCCAGCGAGGAGGACATCTTTGCCCGGTTCAAGAAGGGGGGGAAGATCTCCACCGAGGACCTCTTGGCCCTTCAGAAGGGGGCCCACTGACCCCCTGCCCGGGACCCACTGGCCAGATGCATTTCACCGGGGTAGATTTATAAATGGGCAGTAGGTCAGTCAACCAGACCATGCGCTGGGTGAGGGTCAGCCAGGTCGAACTTGCCAAGGTCCGGGAACTGTACGAAGGGGTGATGTCGCACGCATGCCACGGCCTCTTCTTCCGAGAGGGTGCAGTTCTGGGGTCCGACCTTGCCGACGATGCAAAGAAGGTGCCGGGACAGTACTTTCCTGCCGTGGGGAACATCCTTCGGGAGAGGGGTTGGGTTGAGGACATCGAATTCGGGGATCGGACGGTCACCGTCAAGGGGAGCATCGAAGTGGGCCAGAGCGACATCCCGACGTGTCACCGCCTGCGGGGGATCCTGCGCACTGTCTATGAACGGGACCGGGGGACCCGGGTCAATTGCACCGAGGAGGATTGTGCCAGCGCCGGGCACACGGTGTGCCGGTTCCGGATCGAGGAGATATGACTGGGGAGCGTGAGCGATGATGGCAGCGGGTAACATCGGTTCTGTGATCAAGGAGTTCAAGGCCCGGGTGGGGGCTACGGCCACCGCCCTGGTCTCCCGCGACGGCCTCGTCCTGTTCGCGGACGTTCCCGTGGGGGTCTACACCGAGACGTTCGCCATCATGTGCGCCACCATCCTGGGGGCGGCGGCCACCGCCAACACGGAGCTGAACCGGGCGCCTCCGGAGCGGATCGTCATCGAGGGGGCGGATTCCAAGACGCTCATCGTCTCCAGCGGGAAGAAGGCCCTCCTGGTGGCCGTGGTGGACCACGGCGCCGATACGGAGAAGGTCCTCGCGGACCTGATCCACACCGCCGACCTGGTCAAGACCTCCTGAACGGAAGCCCCATACTTCCCTCGTTCGGGATGCAAGGGAAGGAGCGGAGGGCTTCCCCAATGGCCCCAGAGGCAGCTTCGGGGGACCGGCGGGCGCTCCGGGCCCTCGAGGAGGGCCGGCGGTTCGAATCCTACGCGGAGCACCACACCCGCGAGATGCGCCCCTGCTTCCTCTGTGAAAGGGTGATCTACCGCCGGATCCCCATCAAGAAGATCGGGAACCGGTGGATCTGCCTGGACTGTCTCCGGGCGCTCAAGGAGGCTCTGGAGACGCTGGATCGGTGGGAGCACCTCTCCCACCTGGAGGGGAGCGCGGTGCACGTTTCCCCGCCCCCGGACCGTCCCTGAAAGGGGAAGCCTCAGGCCCGTATACGGGCGCGCGACGTGGCCGCTTCCGGGTCTGGCTCCGGAGGGATGCGCTGGGAGGCCCGGGCCCCCGTGAGGAGGCGGGTGAAATACCCCCCCAGGGCGGCAGCGAGCCGGACCGAGGCGAGGGGGGAGCGCTGGCTCGCCAGCATCCTGCGGTAACGGTAATGGGCCCAGAGCTGCCCATGCTTCTCCGTGAGCTGCTTCCGGCCATACCCGTTCCAGAACGCCTGGAGGAGAAAGCGGGCCAGGTTGGGTCGGGTGCGATGGAAGATCACCGCCGATGGTTCGTAGATTAGCCTCGCCCCGCTGCGGACGGCCCGGAGATTGAGATCGATGTCCTCGGCCGTTATGAAACGGGGGTCGAACCCCTCCAGGCTTCGGAACAGGGACGCCTCGTAGGCGAGGTTGCAGCTGGGATAGGTCACGTCCATGCCGTGTTGATAGAGCTCCACGCGTTCCAGTTCCGCGAAAGACCCGGATCCCAGGGTTTGTGTCCGTCCGGCCACCACCGGTGCCGTCCTGAGGCCCCGGCGGAGGCCGGCGAGCCAACCCGTGTCGGCCACGCAGTCACCATCCGTGAATGCGAGGTACTCGCCCCGGGCCTGGAGGGCGCCGTAGTTGCGTCCCTCTCCCCGGTGCCCGCGCCTGCGGAAGGGACGGAAGATCGCCGGGAACTGCCGGGAGAACCGCTGGGCGATCTCCCACGTCTCGTCATCGGAATACGCATCCACCAGGATCACTTCGTAGGGAGGTTCCTGGGCCCGGAGGCTCTCCAGGAGCGACGGGAGGTTCGCCGCTTCGTTCTTGACGGTGACGACCACCGAGATGAAGGGGGAATCGAGTGCCGTGGCCTCAGCGGTTGGCAAGTTCCATGACCACCACGTCCTTCACGGCACGCATGCTCTTGAAGGGGAGGATGAGCCGCCCCTCCGCATCGGTCTGGAACAGTCGGACTTCGATCTCCTCGGCAGGGGTGACCAGCACGTGCTGGATGTTCCCGCTGCTGGTGTCCATGACGAAGTTCTCGATCATGCCCAAGATCTGGCCGTCGTTGGTCATGACTGTCTTGCCCCGGAGCTCCGTCAGGAACTTTCGCATAAAGGGAGGCACCTTCCTTTGTGCGAACCCTGACCCGGTAGATAAGCGTTTGTTCCCGGTAGCGGTCCCGGTCGCGCGATGCGTATTCCGATAGGCGGGAAGGGGTCACGCGGGGTCTTCCCGAGAGGAATCCTTATATCGGGATCCCAGGTGGGGACACACCCGCCCCCTCCACCATATGCCCGCTGAGTCAAAATCCAACCCCGAGCTGCGCCGGCTGATCCACGACCTCGAGCGTCGGGGAAAGAAGGGATCCCCCCTCTGGGGGGTCGTGGCGCGATCCCTCGCGCGCCCCCGGCATCAGGTCCGACCCGTCAACGTATCGCACCTGGACCGGATCGTCCAGCCGGACGAGACCGTGGTGGTCCCCACGAAGCTCCTGGCCGCGGGCCGCATCCAGAAGAAGATCCATGTGGCTGCCCTGGCCTATTCGGATGGGGCACGCCGGAAGATCCTGGCCGCGGGAGGGAGCCTCATGAGCCTCCCCGACCTCGTGGAGAAGAACCCGGATGGGAAGGGGGTGCGGATCGTTGGCTGATCCCAAGACCTCCGGGCCGGAAAGCTCGGACGAAGGGAAGCCGGAGGTGGATACCCTCCGGACCCAAACCCGCCCCAACGCGAGGTCCCCCCGGCGATCGGCGGCCCCAACGGAGGAAGGAAACCCTCCCCCGGCGTCCCCGGGAGAATCCTCCCCCCGCGTGGTGGACGCCACGGGGCTTGTCCTGGGACGTGCCTCGAGCCTCATCGCGAAGCGCCTCCTCAATGGCGAACGCATCGTCGTGGTGAATGCCGAGAAGGCGGTGGTGGTGGGTCGCCGGGAGGACATCCTCCGGCACTTCCAGGAGCGTCGGGCCCGGGGTTCCGTGCGCAAGGGCCCCTTCTACCCCCGCCAGCCGGACCGGATCTTCCGCAGGTCGGTCCGGGGCATGCTCCCCTTCCACAAGTCCCGGGGGCGGGATGCCTTCGGGCGGGTCATGGCGTACATCGGCGTCCCGGAGGAGTTCGCCAAGGCGCCCCGGGAGACCCTGGAGGACGCCAAGGTCCGGCCCTCCCTGCGCCCTCCCCTCACCCTCGCCGACATCTCCAAACTGTTGGGAGTTCCGTGAACATGCCGAAGGCAGCCCCTCCGCTCCAGACCAGTGGCAAGCGAAAGATGGCCTTGGCCCGCGCCATGCTCACGCGGGGAGAAGGGAGAGTGTGGGTGAACGAGCGCCCCTTGGAGCTGGTGGAGCCTGAGAGCGTGCGCACCAAGATCCAGGAACCCCTCGTGATCGTGGGGGATCGGGCCTCCCGCCTGGACATCCAGGTCACCGTGCAGGGGGGTGGGCTGGTGGGTCAGGCTTCTGCGGCCCGGACGGCCATCGCCCGTGGCCTGGTGCAGTTCCTCAAGGACCCCACCCTGGAGGAACTCTTCAAGAAGTACGACCGTTCCCTCCTGGTGAACGACCCGCGGCGGAAACTCCCCAAGCGACCCCAGGGACGGGGCGCCCGGAAGCGCCGGCAGAAGTCGTACCGCTGAGGAAGGAGAGGAGGAGCACCATGATGGTTCCCGTCCGCTGCTTCACATGCGGAAACGTGATCGGACGCTTCTGGGACGAGTACCGGGAACGGACCGCCCGGGGTGAGAAGCCCCGGACGGTGCTGGACTCCATGGGACTCACCCGGTATTGCTGCCGCAGGATGCTCCTCAGCCACGTCGACCTTCTCGACGAGGTCGGACCCTACGGGTAGGATCTCCCCGGGCGGCGCCGACCCGGGGGACTTCCTTCGGGGGAGTCCCGGTCTCCGGGGGTGGTTCCCTGGGGCACCTCTCCCACTCCCAGGCGAAGCGGCGTCCCCGCCCGAAGAAAACCTCCACGTTCCCCGGAGAGTTCCGAGAAGAGGTTGAGGGGGGGGTGGAGGGACCCACGCCCCCCTGAAAGGTCTGGCGAGAGGGACGTTCTTCAGTCGGTGTCCTCGTCGTCGTCCTCGTCCTTCCCCGGCTTGGAGGGCTTCGCGGGGGCGCTGGACTTCGAGGGGGTGCTCTTCTTGACGCTGGGACCCCGGCTCCGGCGGCGGTAGACGATGACCCCCACGACGATGATGACCACGACGACCACCGCGATGGCGACATACACCAGGTCCTGGTAGAGGGGGTTCGCGTTGATGGTGACGGTCGTGTGCTGCACGTTCGCCCCGCTGATGTAGGCGCCCGGGAACTCGTTCGTCGCCGTGGCGTTGGCCCACAGCGTGAAGGAGCCTGTGGTGCTGGGCGCGGTGATGTGCGCCTCCGCCCGGAAGGTGTCATGGGCGTGGATGGTGGCGAGCCCCGTGAACGCGGCCGTCCCGTTCAAGGTCGTCGTGTCGTTGTACCAGACGATCTGGCTCCCCTGGGCGAGCACCCGGCGGTTGTTCCCGTTCTGGTCCGTGAGATAGAACACCAGGGAGACGTTGTGGGCGATGGAGAGGTTCCCCCCGTTGTTGGTCACGTTCACCCAGATGGTGTACGAGGATCCCTCCTGCATCGACCCCGGCGCACTCATGTTGGACAGCTGGAGGATGGGCCGCGTGGTGGCGTTCACGGCCACCGTGAGGGGCAACGTGACGTTGGCCCGGTTGCCCGCCAGGTCGGCCACGGTGAGGGTGAAGTTGTAGGTGCCCAGGGATGCGTTCAGGTCCAGGGTGATGGGGGTCGACTTCGTGGAGTTGGACGTCCACTTGTTGATGGAGGGGGTCTTCGCGTTCTTCACGGTCCAGTTGTACCATGCGATGGACCCGTTGTGCGGATCGTAGGAGAACTTGTCCACCAGGGTCACCACCGCGTACCCGGAGGGTCCTTCCGTGACCGAGGTCACGTTCTGGCCCGCCGCGTTCTGGATGGAGCCCAGGGCCACCGGCTTCTCGGTGTCATTGACCAGGACCCACAGGGTGGCGTTGGCCTGGTTCCCTCCGGCGTCCCAGAGGGTCAGGGTGACCTTGTAGACCCAGCCAAACAGGGGGAGGGTCTGCCCCATCACCGTGGTGTTCCCCGCGACGTAGGGGCCGGCACCAAGGAACTGGAACGTCCAGTTGTTGGTCACCTTCGCTCCCGTGGAGATGGAGAAATTGGTGGCCGGGAAGAAGGTCTTCCCGGCGCTCACGTTCCACAGCGCCACGGACAGGATCCCGGGGACGCTCACTCCGCTCGCGATGGTGCTGGTGCTACCGGTGGCGTTGAACCGCAGGGTGTTGCTCCAGTTCACGTAGACGTACCCCTGGTGCGTGGTCGTGTTCCACACGTGGTGGGTGTCGTTGAGGCTGATGTAGGGCGTGGGAGGCAGGTTCCCCACGTACAGGGTGAAGTTCGCCTGGCTCGTCTCCCCCCCATTGGCGAGGAGCGTCACGGACCCCGTGAGCTTCCCCGAAGTGTTGTAGATGTGGGTCACCGAGGCGTTGGTGGTGCTGAGGGGAGAGGAGCCATCCCCGAAGTTCCACGTGTATTTGGTGACGTTGAGGAAGGCAGGGACCAGGGAGTTCGCGGCGGACAGGTCCACCGGCTGGCCCTCACCCACGAGGGCCGTGTAGTTGCTCCGGGAGGAGTTCAGGATGTTCTTGGCGCTGAAGGCGAAGTTCGACGAGGTGACGTTGACGATGGCGGTGACCTTGGAGTACTTCACCACCGTGAAGTTGGCGCTGCCCATCCCGGAGTAGGACGTCCCCGGGATCAGGGTGAAGCTGGTCCAGGTGTTGCCCGGTCCCGAGGGGACCAGGGAGGTCCCGGCGGGGGCCTGGGTCCCGGCCGACAAGACGTATCCCGTGGGCAGGACGAAGCGGTAGTGGTAGGCTTCCTGGGCCGTGGCATAGTCGAATCCGAAGAGGAGGTTGTAGCTGTTCCCGTTGGCGACGAGCTTCGCCCCCTTGGCGATCTGGTAGCTCCCGCTGGTGTTGTACTGGAACCCCGCGGAGCTCGTGAAGGGGGTCGTCCCGGCAATGGACGTGCTGGCACGCCCATAGGCCCCGGTGTCATTGTAGGATGTGCCGTTGACCGCGAGCCCCATGGCATCGACCGGGTAGATGGGCCCCGTGGAGTTGAGCCAAGAACGGAACGCGGAGAAGGCCGAGGTGGTGGCGTTGGGTACACCGCCCCCGAAATCGAGCCCGATCTGGGCCCAGAGGTCCCCTACGGTGGAATTGGCCAGCACCGGGAACGTGCTGTCGTTGGTCATGTTCACCCAGGAGTTCACCGTGGCGGAGGTGAAGACCGTGGGGAACGAGATCACGGTGGTGCTCTGGGTGGGAGCCATCGAGTCCGGGATCACGTGGACCGTGAGGGAGGTGGAGGGAGAGCCCGCGCTCGCGGTCACGTAGGCCCACGAGGTGCTGTAGCCCACGGGGGCCAGGAACAGGAGGAACTGGTTCGCCCCTCCCGAGGGAGTGGCGAAGTCCCCCATCTGGAAGTAGGGGGATCCCGTGTCCGAGACCCGGCTGTAGATGCCTGTGGTGGAGGTCTGGTAGAGCGTCAGGTTCACGGGATTGGTGAAGAAGACCCCGTTGGTGGGTTCGATGCTCCCGGAGATGAGGTAGTTACCCAGGCTCAGGTTCTGTTGCACGCGGGAGGAAGTCACCGACACCATCGTGTAGTTGTACCGCTCCGTGGTGGCCCCGGTGACGTTCCCTGCCGCGACAAGGGTCCAGGTCCCCTGGGGGGCGTCCAGGGCGAAGTTGGCCCCCGTGGGCTGGGATGTGCTGGCGATCACGAAGCCCGGGAAGCTCGCATCCAGGAGGCGGACCGAGACGGGGGAGGTGAGCACCGATCCTCCGTAGGTCACGTTCCCATGGATCGCGCTGGACAGGGGGAGTTCCTTCACGCCGTTCACGTAGGCCGCGGCGGTGCCGCTGGCCAGGAGCGAGGCACTGTAGAACTGCGCCGGCGCTTCTTGGGTGGCGGGGAGGAAGAGCATGGCGGGGAGGCCCGTGGCCACCTCGTCAACCTGGGGCTCCACATTGGCGGACCACCATCCGGACTGGAGGGCGGGGCAGGCGGTGCTGGTGAAGAAGGCATAGCCTCCCGTGCCGGTGGGGGCCACGCATTGGGCCCCATTGGCGGGGTTGGTCACGGTGACGTTTACCTTGGCGGGCGCCGGCTGCCCGTTCACGGTGACTTCCACCGCGAGCTTGTTCGTGGTGGGTCCACTGGCCAGTGCCACTTGGGCGAAGATGCTCATCACAAGCACGAGGACCGTGGCGAGGAGGGCACACTTCATCGCCCCATGGTTCATTGTTCTTCACGTCTCCTTGGCAGAGCTTCCCTGACGGGAAACGCGGCGCCAACTCTAGCCCTCTACTTATAGTTTGGGAAGTTGGGGCATCCCTGGGCCCCTGGGATGGGCCTCCGTGAACCCGTGGGGGATCCCCGGGACCCCATGGGCCTCAACGGTAGATCACGTCGGTGGCTTCCCGTGCCTTGGCCCGCCCCAGGCGCTGCTGGGAGAACGACTTGCTGAACTCCGCATAGAAGCGCTCGGTCTCCTGATCCACCGAGGCATGGGCCTTCTCCAGGGCCCCCTCGAAATGCTGCATGGTGACCTTGCGGGCCCCGGGGTTCTCCCGGATGGCGCGCATGGCCGCCTCCCGGCAGAGGGAGGCGATGTCGCTCCCCACGAACCCCTCGGTCCGCTCGGCGAGCGCCTCCAGGGAGACCCCCTCGAGGGGCATCCGCCTCGTGTGGACCTTGAGGATGCCCAGGCGGGCCGCCGCATCCGGGGGTCCCACGTAGAGGAGTCGATCGAACCGGCCGGTCCTCAGGAGGGCATCGTCGAGGATGTCCGGGCGGTTGGTCGCGGCGAGGACGATCACCCGCTCCAGGGACTCGAGGCCGTCGATGGAGGTGAGGAGCTGGTTCACGATGCGCTCCGTGACGCCGCTCGAGTTCTGCAGGCCCCGTTTGGGGGCGATGGAGTCCACCTCATCGATGAACACGATGGACGGGGACGCTTGCCGGGCCTTCTTGAAGATCATGCGGATGGCCTTCTCCGATTCGCCCACCCATTTGCTCATCACCTCGGGCCCCTTCACGGAGATGAAGTTGGCCTGGCTCTCGGTGGCCACCGCCTTGGCGAGGAGCGTCTTCCCCACGCCCGGGGGGCCGTAGAGAAGGATCCCCTTGGGGGGATCGATGCCCAGGGTCCGGAACGCCTGGGGGTTCTTGAAGGGGAGTTCCACGGATTCCTTGAGCTCCTCCTTCACCGATTCGAGCCCCCCCACGTCCTCCCAGAGGACCGAGGGCACTTCGATGGCCACGTCCCGGAGGCTCGAGGGCTCGATCTGCTTGAGGGCCTCGCGGAAATCCTGGGGCGTGACCTTCATCCGTTCCAGCAGGGAGACCGAGATGGGCTTGTCGAAGTCGATCTCGGGGAGGTACCTCCGGAGGGCGCGCATGGCCGCCTCCCGCCCCAGGGCAGCGAGGTCGGCCCCCACGAACCCGTGGGTCATGCCCGCGAGTTCCTTGAGGAGCTTCTCCCGGTCCTTCTCGGTGCCTTCGATGGGCATCCCCCGGGTGTGGATCTGGAGGATCTCCATCCGACCCTCCGCCGTGGGGACCCCGATCTCGATCTCCCGGTCGAACCGCCCGGGTCGCCGGAGGGCGGGGTCCACGGCCTCGTCCCGGTTGGTGGCCGCGATGACGATGACGTTGCCGCGCCCGGAAAGGCCGTCCATGAGGGTGAGGAGCTGGGCCACCACCCGGCGCTCCACCTCCCCCACGACCTCGTCGCGGCGCGGCGCGATGGAATCGATCTCATCGATGAAGATCACCGAGGGGGCGTTCTTCTCGGCCTCCTCGAACTTCTCCCGGAGCTCCTTCTCGCTCTCCCCGTAGTACTTGTTGATGATCTCGGGGCCCGCGATGGAGATGAAGTGGGCTCCCGCCTCGTTGGCCACCGCCTTGGCGATGAGGGTCTTTCCGGTCCCCGGGGGGCCGTAGAGGAGGACCCCCTTGGGGGGGGAGATGGCCAGCCGGTCGAAGAGCTCGGGGTGCTTCAGGGGAAGCTCGATCATCTCCCGGACCCGGGCGAGCTTCTCCCGGAGCCCGCCGATGTCCTCGTAGGAGATCCTCGGGGCCGCGATCTCGGTCTCGGTGACCGTCTCCTCCCGGATGGTGATGAGCGTGCTGGGGCCCACCTGGACGATGCCCTTGGGCGCGGTGGCCACGACCATGAAGGGGAGAGCTCCCCCCATGAGGAAGACCCCCGGGATCACGAACACGTCGCCCCGGACGAACGGGCGGTGGCTCAGGGCCTTGGACACGAACTGTTCCAGCCCCGGACCGAGTTCCATGCGGTTGGAGCCCGAATAGATGGGCGCGATGGTCACCGAGTCGGCCACGGGGCAATCGACGCGGTTCACCACGACCCGTTCCCCGATGGAGACCCCCGCGTTGCGACGGACCACGGCCTCCACCCGGATGATCCCCTTTCCCTCGTCCTCCGTCTGGGAGCGCCCCACCACGGCGGCGGTGGTCTTCTTGCCCCGGATCTCGATGATGTCGCCCACCCCCACCTTCAGGCGCTGGCGGGTCCCCACGTCGATCCGGGCGGTGCCCAGCCCGATATCGTTCTGGAACGCCTCGGCCACGCGGAGGGTCACCGACTCGACCATAGGGGAGAACGATTGAACCGGTGAGCCCCCATAAGCTCTTAGGTCGGGTGGGAGGGAACCGGCCCTTCCGGCGGGCTCTCCCCCCCCGGGACCGCCTGTGTCATAGCCCCGCACGTCCTTCCCGGCTCCGTGTCCCCCTCCCTCTCCGAGACCGAGGAGACCTTCCGCGCCCTCCTCCTTGCGGCCGGCTACGAGATCCATCCCCGGGGAAGTTCGTGGACCGCTCTTCGGCCCCAGGGGCGCCAGAGCGTGACCGTTGTCCATACCCTGAGCGAGGCGGGGGGGATCGGGGCCTCCCCAGATCCCGAGGGGGGTGGCAGCCCCCCGCGAACCCTGACGGTGGTCTTCGATCCGGAGTTGCCCGACGGGCCTCTCCCGCAGAGCGCTGCATCCGGGGGGGCAGTGGTCTCATGGAGGGACCTGCCCAGGGTCCTGGGGGACCTGCTGCTGCCCGGGGCCTCCCCCGGGGGAGAAGGGGTCCCGGGGTCCCCCGCTCCGCTCCCCATACGGGCCCCCCGAGAATGGAGAGCGGAGAGGACGGCGGGCCCCGGGGATTCCACCCTCCCCCCCGATCTCTGGCCGGCAGGGGAACAGGTGATCCGGCCCCGCCTGGACCAGGCGGATGCCATGCGCATGGCCGAGGCCCGCCTGGTCCCGTTGCATTCCACCCTTCTCCTGCTCCCCCATTATCTCTTCGGGTACGTCGTGGTGGGGGGGGATGGTCGACCCCGGACGGGTCCCGCCCTTGCCGCGGTCCAGGCGCTCACCGGGCACGTCGTCTTCTGGCCCCCCGGGGAGCGGGAGCTGGTCTCCTCCCTCTCGGTCCCGCACCAGCAGCAGGAGCCGGTCCTCTCTCCTGGTGACGCCGAGGCCCGGGCCCGGGAAGCCCTCCGGGAACGGCACGCCGGGTACGTGGACCACACCGAGCACCGGGGGGGGGCCCTCATCATCGAGCGCAGACGGGTACCCCCCCAGGACGAGGAGATCACCCTGGGCCCCGCCAACCTGGTCTACGTTCCGTACTGGGTCGTGGAGGGGTGGACCGGGCGCCTGGTGATCGACGCGGTCACCGGGGAGGTCCTCGAGGAGGACTCGACCCCCTTCGCCGATTGAACGCGGAACTCGACCCCGGGGTGGAAATCTCAAATCGGGAAGGGGTTCCCCCAGGTCATGCTCCTTCGGCAGTTCCGGATCGGGCCGGTCCAGAACTTCACGTACATCGTGGCGGGGCGGGACCGGGGAGAAGGGGTGGTGATCGACCCCTCCTACGGGATCGACCCCGTCCTGACGGCCATCGATGAACTGGGGGTGAAGGTCCGCTACATCCTCAACACGCACAGCCATCCGGACCATTACGCGGGCAACCAGGATGTGCGCGCCCGGACGGGAGCCAAGGTGGCGGCGTTCCACACCGCGCCCCTGGACCAGGACGTCTCCCTGCGCGAGGGGGATGTCCTCACGGTGGATGGGCTTCCCATCCATGTGCTCCACACTCCGGGGCACACGGGGGACAGCGTCCTCTACCTCTTCGAGGGGCACGTGGCCACGGGAGATACCCTCTTCGTGGGGGAATGCGGCCGAACGGACCTGCCCGGCGGGAGCCCTTCCCAGATGTACGACAGCCTCTTCGGGAAGGTCATCCAACTCGCCGATGCCACGGTGGTCCTCCCCGGGCACGATTATGGCCCGACGCCCACCTCCACCATCGGCTGGGAGAAGGGCCACAACTACGTCCTGAAGCCCCGCACCCGGGAAGAATTCATCCGGTTCCTGGAGTCCTGAGGGAGGACGGTGCCCCCCCAGGCCGCGCCATCCATGACCTCCCAGGCCGAGTTCCCGGGCGCGCCCGAGGAGTACGTGGCGTTGGGCGCCCGGATGGCTCCCGGCGATCAGAGGAACCCACTGGAGCTCCTGGACGGGCTCCAGAGATGGCTCCGATCCCGGGCGGGGGAGGAAGGGAAGGGGTGGGCGCAGCTTCTGGATGCGGACTCCGTGGCGGGAGCGCGCCACCTTGCGTCCGCGGTCCTCCATGCGGAGAGGGCCCGACAGGAGGGAAGGGCCCACCTCACCGACCCGGGCGCCGAACTCGCCCTCTACCTCGCGGGTTGGGACCAGCTCTCCCCCGCCCTGGGGAGGGTGGGCCTACGGGAAGACAGCCTTTCCTTCGTGGTGGTGACCTCTCCCGGGGAGTGGGCCTCCCCCCTCCTGGAGGCCCTGAACCTTGAGCCCGATCCGGAGGCGTTCCCCAGGGCGCCCTCGGAGCGCACCATGGCGCGGCTCGGCTTTTCCTCCGCGGATCTCCGATCGGTCCCCCCGGAACGGTGGGAACTCCTTGCCCTGGAGCTTGTGGCGCTCACGGACCTTCCCGGATCCGGCCCGCACCACATGCCCGGCAAGGGGAGCGCAGGGCCTTCGGGCCGCCCCGCGGCGAACAACCTTTAACCCCTTCGGCTCATGCGCCGGCGGCCCCGGAGAGGCAGGCGTAATCTAGTGGTAGGATTTCAGCCTTCCAAGCTGACTACCCGGGTTCGAAACCCCGCACCGGTCCGGTGGGGGGCGAAAGTCCCGGCGCCTGCACTCCTCGGGCCACACATTAATGTGGTCCGCTCCCGTGCCGGGCCCACGCGCTGAGGTAGCCTAGCCTGGTAGGGCGCCGGTCTTGAAAACCGGTGGCGTCAGCCACGGGAGTTCGAATCTCCCCCTCAGCGCCCGAGGGAGGTCACCGAAAGATCGTCCGGTGGACCCACCGTGTGAGGGGCCAAGGCAGGTTCCCGACCCCTGGGGAGGATCCCATCCGTTCCCCCCAAAGGGAACCCCACCTCCCACCCACTGGATGGGTGCCCGAGCTCGCCCTCCCCGTTCTTCATTGCCCGTCGCCCTCGGACATTGGCGCGGCCCTTGTCCACGTTGGGACCTATCCCTCGGGCTGATCCCTTGGGCAGGTCCTCGCTCGGTGCCTGGGGCCCCGCTCTTCCGACTTGTGCCGAGGGTGTGGGGCGCCTCGCCCCCGGCCAAGCTCATACCGAGCTGCTGAGGCCACCACGCGATCCCTCAGGAACTCTGCCCCCATGGGAGGGCAATGGGGTGCGCATCGTGTCCCCCGGAACGGCATGCGTGACTACTACCACGGGTGGCAGGGCTGGAACCCTCAAGTCGAGGGCGAGGGCGTCCTGGAGGTCCTCGCGAGCCCCGCCCATTGGACGTGTGAGATGCGGACCCGGGAGGCCGTGCCCCTGCAGGGGACCGAGGGATGGGAGAAGACTCGTTCCCCCCGGGTACGCTTCCCGCCTCCCCGGCGTGGGAAGGGGTCGGCGGTTCAACGAGGTTAAGGACAAGATGCGGTTCCGGGTCTCCTGTGCCCGCCTCCGCCAAGAGCTTCGACCAACTTGTATCCGAGGCGTCCCGGACCCCCTTCTCGGGATGGGACTTCTCGGCGCTGGATGGCCGATGGCGCCACGAGAACCCTCCCTGGGACTACTCTGCGCTCGCGCGGGATAGGATCGCCCATGCGTCCGGCCTCCTCGATCTGGGGACGGGAGGCGGCGAGGTCCTCTCCTCGATGGCCCCCCTTCCGCGCAAGACGTTCGCCACCGAGGGGTACGCGCCGAATCTTGAGGTCGCCCGACGCCGTCTAACTCCCCTCGGTGTCCAAGTCCTACCCATCGGGCCCGACAATCGCATTCCGCTTCCCGATGGGGGGGTCGATCTCGTGCTCGACCGTCACGAGGAATTCGATCCCGGGGAGGTTCACCGTGTCCTCGCACCGGGGGGATCGTTCGTCGCTCAGCAAGTGGGAGGGCTCAACAACGTGGAACTCAGGGAGCGGTTCGGGGCGGAGGCGAGCGTGCCCACCAACGACGTTTCCAGCAGTGCTGCCCTGGCGAATGAGATCGCACGAGCGGGTTTCGTAGTGCGGAGGCAAGAGGAGTGGATCGGCTTCACCGAATTCCTGGACGTGGGCGCTGTCGTGTACTACCTTAAGGCCATCCCGTGGGAGGTGCCCGGCTTCTCCGTCTCCCGCCACCGTGCCATGCTGGAGGAGATTCACCACGGGATCTTGGCCACGGGGAGTCTTCGCGTCACCTCCCACCGCCTGCTCGTGATAGCCCAACGCCCCGCCTGACGTTGAAAGCGTTCTTTGCTCCGGCCCCTTCCCCGGCACAAGGGTCATCCCCGCCTTCGACCGACGCGGAGGCGCAAGGACCACCCCTTCGGCCCCACCCCCACCACATCCACGGTCCTCCAGAGTGATCGGGCCCCCGGGGGCTCCCTCGTTCTTGAACCCCCGGGGCTCTTGGGCTCCCTCCGCCCCGGACCTGCCTTCGAAGGTCAGGGCCTCGCGTCAAGAGCCATTTCCCCCGGCCTGTTCAAGAGGATCGGCCTCCTTCGGTCCCTCTCTGCGCAGCAGCCCGAGCCTCGCGCCCCGTGCCATGAACCTCCCGTCCGCGGCCCCGAGTCATTCGGACTCTGCCCGAGGCTCCGTGGAACACATGGGACGCGGAAGCCGCTTCGCCGCTCCCTGGCGGCGCGTTGAAGTAGGGCGTTCCAGATGGGTTGCCGCGATGCCCACCCTCCTGTTTGTCTGCCCGGACAACGCCCTCCTTTCCCTGGCCGCCGAGTCGGCCTTCAACGCCCGGGCACCTCCCCGGTGGAGGGCCACTTCGGCGGGCCTTCGCGCGGCGGCCTCCTTCCACCCGCAACTGCGGGAACTCCTCGCGGACCTGCCGATCCCCGATCACCCCCCGAGAGCCGTGGACCCCGTCCTCCTGAGCTTCATGCGCGTCGTGGTGCTCATCGCTCACGACCCCGACGTTCCCGTCCCGGAGTTCCTGAAGAGCCGGGTCGACGTGGATTGGGACCTGCGGTACGCCCCGGACCTACCCGCGTCGGATCTGCCGGACGTTCGGCGGCAGATGGTGGAACGGTTCGCCGCCCTGCAGACGCTCTGCCGGGAGCGGACCCCCCAGTTCCTGGGTTGATCCCGTACCGGGGCCCGGGCCCGGAGCCATGCCCAAGGGGACGCGGGGCCCGGATCCAATCCTCCCTCCACATCATGTTCGCCGGGAGCCGTCGGAACCATCGGGCCGTGGCGATCTCCCCCCGGTCCCGCGGCCGGGGTCGCCCTCCTCCCCATTGCGCCACATACTGGAGGAAGAACCACCGTACCGGGGGCCTTGAGCGGGCACGCACGGTCTCCTGGAACACCTTCCAGAGGAATGGGTCTCGGAGGGTCCCCCCCGTTTCCTCCTCGACCTCCCTCCGGAGGGATGCCGCGGGGAGTTCCCCCGGTCCGCCGCCTCCCCCCGGGGTCATCCAGACATCCCCCAGCCCCCTCGCTCCAACGGGTCGGACCAGGAGCGTCCGCCCCCTGGCATCCCAGATCCGTACGGCGACCCCGAACGGGATGCCGGCATCCACCCGGCGTCGGACGCTCTCCCAGGAAGGAAGGGGGACGGTGCGGGTCCGACGGATCCACCGGGCCCCGGGGGATTGGGCGAACTCCCCCGAAAGAGCCGGGGGGACCTCTTCCCCCGTCCAAGGTCCCCTCGGGGTTCGGACCCGGGCCCGCGTCGCCCCCTCTCGGGTCATGCTCGCTCCCTCGGGAGCCCATCCATCCGCCGCCAAGAACGTTCTCCGTCCCGTGAGGAAGGTCCCGGGGCCCTTGGACCGGTGGGCCATGGGATCCCCCCTACTCGGAAACCGGGAGGTGGACCGCCTCCCCTCACTGGATAACTCTATGGCCCCCCGTCGGGTCCCAATCCGAGATGGCGGAACCCTCCCCCATGATGGCCCAATACCAGGCCGTCAAGGCGCGGTATCCGGGGCACCTCCTCTTGTTCCGGGTGGGGGATTTCTTCGAGACGTTCGGGGAGGATGCGGCCATCCTCTCCCGGGATGCGGACGTGGCCCTCACCAGCCGCCAGATGGATGGGGACGGGAAACGGATCCCTCTGGCCGGGGTCCCCTACCACACGGTGGAGGGCTACCTGGCCCGCCTCATCCGGAAGGGACACCGGGTGGTGATCTGCGACCAGGTGGAGGACCCCCGCACCGCCCGGGGGCTCGTGCGGCGCGAGGTCACGCGGATCGTGACGCCCGGGACGGCGGTGGAAGAGGGCCTGCTCCCGGGAGCCGCCAACAATTTCCTGGTCTCATGGTGGGAGGACCCCATCCAGGGAGCCGTGGCGGCCCTGGTGGATGTCTCCACGGGAGAGACATTCCTTCGGGAGGCAGGAGCCGGAGAGGCGGGGGAACTCGCCCGGGAGGTGGCCGCACTGGAGCCGGTGGAGGTGCTCCTCCCGCCCCAGGACGGTCCGGTGCCCCGGGCCGCCTGGAAGGTCCTTCTCCCCCGCGCCCGCATCGAGGACGCACCTCCTCCGCTTCCCGTCGACGACCTTCCGGCCTCCTGGAAGATCCCCGCCGGACCCGAAGGAGGGATCCGGGCCCGGGCCCTGGGCGCCTTGGCCGCGTATGTGCGCGGGGCCCAGCCCCGGCTCTTCCTGGTGGTCCGGCCCCCGGAACTCCGCCCGCGCGGAGAGCGGATGCGGCTCGACGTGAAGAGCCTCCGGCACCTGGAGATCACCGAACCCATGGGGGGGGCGGGCACGCCCTCCCCGACCCTCCTCGATGTCCTGGGGAAGGGGATCACCCCCCAGGGCACCCGGACCATCGAGGCATGGATCCGGGCCCCCCTCTCGGACGTGGGGGCGATCCGGGGACGCCTCAACGCGGTGGAACGGCTCGTCGCCGGCGGGATGGACCTCGTGGAGGTCTCGCACCTCCTCCAGGGCGTGGGGGACATCTCCCGGCTCACCACACGGATCGTGACGCGGCGGGCGGGCCCCCGGGACCTGCGGGCCCTGGGCCAATCCCTCGCCCATCTCAAGGAGCTCCAGAGCGCGGCGGCGCGCCTGGCCTCGGAGGACCCGCTCCTGGCCCAGATCCTGGGGCGCATCGGGGATCTCTCTCCGCTCTCCCAGACGATCCTGGAATCGCTTCCCGAGGACCCACCTCCTTCCCTCGCCCCCGGGGGGGTCCTGCGGCCGGAGCGCTTCCCCGAGCTCGCGGCCCTGGACGCCCGTCTGCGGACGGCGAAGGAGGCGTTGCGGGAGCTCGAGGAGCGGGAGGCGCGGGCCACGGGGATCAAGAACCTCCGGGTGGGGTTCAACCAGGTGTTCGGATACTTCTTCGAGGTGAGCCGCCCCCAACTGGGGAAGGTCCCCCTGGACCGCTGGCAGAGAAAGCAAACCCTGGCGGGTGCCGAGCGCTTCGTCAGCGAGGAGCTCCTGCGCTGGGAGACCGAGGTCCGCGCGGCGGAGGAAGAGGCCCATGGGCTGGAGACGCGGCTCTGGGAGGAACTGCTGGCCCAGGTGGACGCCCAGGCCGCCCCGCTCCGGGAGACCAGCCTCGCCCTGGGGGAGCTCGACGCACTCCTCACCTTCGCCCGGATCGCCCGGGACCGGCACTGGGTGAAGCCGCAGGTCAACGAGGGAACGGGCTTGCGGATCCGGGAGGGACGGCATCCCATCCTGGAGCGCGTGCTGGGGCATGATTTCGTTCCCAACGACACGGATCTCTCCCCCGATGGGACCCGGCTCCTGGTGCTCACCGGCCCCAACATGGCCGGGAAGTCCACCTACATGCGCCAGGTGGGGCTCCTCGTGGTCCTCGCGCACGCCGGATCCTTCGTCCCGGCCCGGTACGCCGAGATGGGACGGGTGAGCTCCCTCGCCACGCGGATGGGGTTCACCGACGAGATCGGGAAGGGCAAGAGCAGCTTCATGGTGGAGATGAGCGAAGTGGCGGAGATCCTCCGGGACGCGGATCCCCGGAGCCTGATCCTCCTCGACGAGGTGGGGCGGGGGACCAGCACCTCCGATGGGCTCGCCCTCGCCTGGGCCATCGTCCATCACCTCCATGACCGCGTCCGGGCCCGGACCATCGTGGCCACCCATTACCATCAGCTCGCCGCGCTCGCGGAGTCCCTGCCCGCGGCGCGGAACGCCCACCTCGCCGTGAAGGAGGAGCGCGGGGAGGTGGTGTTCCTCCGGACCCTCCTCCCGGGCGCCACGGACAAGAGCTATGGCATCCACGTGGCGGAGCTCGCCGGGGTCCCCGCCCCGGTGCTCCAGGAAGCCCGGCGCGTCCAACGGGAACTGGAGGCCCCCGGCCCCTCCCCTGGCCGGGGACGGACCGGGAACCCGCCCCCCCGGTACACCCAGGCCGTCCTGGTGGAGGACCCAGAGGTCCGGCGGGCCCGGGAGATCGCCGAGGAGCTTTCCCGGCTGGATCTGGACCGGCTCTCTCCCCTCGAGGCCCTCCAGGTCCTGGCCCGCCTGCGGCGGGGAGAGCCGGCCCACCCTCCCGAGGGAAGCTGAGGGGGGTCGGAGAGGGCTTCGCTATCGGAAACGCTCAAGGACCCGGGGGACCTCAGCGGCCCGATGGACCGTCCGGACCCCGGGGAGCGAGGCACGGAGGCTCCCCGCATCCGGGCCCTTCCGGAGGAGACGATCCGACTCATCGCCGCCGGGGAGGTGGTGGAGCGCCCGGCGTCGGTGGTGAAGGAACTCGTGGAGAACGCCCTGGATGCGGGGGCCACCGAGATCGGGATCCGGATCGAAAAGGGGGGCCTCGACCTGGTGGAGGTCTCCGACAACGGGGATGGCATCGTCCCGGAGGACCTTCCCCTTGCGGTGCAGCGGTACGCCACGAGCAAGCTTTCAGGTCCCCGGGGTCTCGACGCGATCTCCACCCTGGGGTTCCGGGGGGAGGCGCTCGCAGCCATCGCCGCGGTGGCCCGCCTCCGGATCACCTCCCGGATCCGCGGCCGGGACTCCGCCGCTCGGATGGAGGTGGGGGGAGGGGCCGCAAGCCCCCTTCAATCCGCCGCCCGATCCCCGGGGACCACCGTGGAGGTGCGGGACCTCTTCCATTCCACCCCGGCGCGGAAGAAGTTCCTGCGGAGCCCCGCCAGCGAGACCCTGCGCATCTCCCACCTGGCGGAACGGTTCTACCTGGCCCGGCCCGAGGTGAGCTTCCACCTCGTGGTGGATGGCCGGGAGAGCATGCACCACGACTCCGTGCCCTCCCTCCGGGAAGCCCTGGCGCGGACGTTCGGACCCCAGATCGCCCACGCATGCTTCGACCTCCAGGGTTCCGGAGGGCCCGGGATCTGGGTGGAAGGGATGGCCTCCCACCCTTCGGTGTCCCGAGGGTCGCCCGACGGGATCTATCTCAGCGTGAACGGGAGGATCATCCAGTCCCGTCCCCTTCTCCAGGGGATCCGCGAGGCGTACCAGGGACTTCTTCCCCGGGGGCGCTTTCCCATCGTGGTCCTGCACCTGGAAGCGGATCGGGCCCGGGTGGACGTCAACGTGCATCCCACGAAGCAGGAGGTCCGGTTCGAACGCGAACTGGAGCTGCGGGAGAACGTACGGGCCCTCCTCCGGGCGCGGCTCCAGGACCAGCCGAGGACCCTCCCGGAGGTCTCCGTCCCGGCACCGGTGGCGGAGCCGGATCCGCCCCACTCCTTCCTGGCCGCCGAGGTGGAGGGCTCCATGGGGCGCCTGCGCCCCCTGGAGGCGTTCCTTCCGGGCTTCCCGGAGGTCTCCCGACCCTCGCCGCCCGAAGGCGCGAACGCCCGCCCGGAGGGACCGGGAGCCTGGGTCCCCGGAAGCCCTGTGCACCCCTCCATCTCCGTCCTGGGGCAGCTGGGGCGCCTCTACATCGTGGCCGAGTCGCTCCAGCCCGACGGGAGCCTCGTCCTGGTCGACGCGCATGCCGCCAGCGAACGGATCGTCTTCGAACGTCTCCGGGAGAAGAGCGTGGTCCCCCGCCAGGAGCTCCTGGAGGCCCGGGAGGTGGAGCTCACCCCACGCCAGGCGCAGGCCTGGGAGCTCTATGGGGAACGCCTCCGGGAGATGGGCTTCGAGGTGGACCCGTTCGGCCAGAGGACCTATCGCGTCCGGGCCGTCCCCTCCATCCTGGGCCACCGGCTCCGGCCGGAATCGGTCCCGGCGCTCCTCGACGACCTGGCGGCGGACCTCCCCCGGGAGGCCGTGGAACGTGCCCCGGAGGAGATCTGGAAGACCACGGCCTGCCACATGGCCATCCGTGCCGGGGACGTCCTTTCCCCCGACGAGATCCACCGCCTGCTCCGGGAGCTCTACCGTACCCCGGAGAACTTCACCTGCCCCCATGGCCGTCCCATCATGGTCTCCATCCCCCGGGAACGCCTCGACCGGTGGTTCCACCGTCCGTGACCGCCCCAAAGTCCCCCCCGGAGACCTCCACGCAGTGGAAGGCCGAGGGGAACCTCATCCTCCGAGAGGTCACCCTGCCCGGGGATCTCCTGGCCGCCCGGGACCTCCTCTCCCGGGCGGTCCCCTCGGACTACCTTCTCCCGAACCTGGAAGAGTGGATGGCCCAACCCTGGGTCCTGGGGATCTTCCGGGGAGAGACTCTCCTGGGCATCCTGCGCCTCGAGGATCTGGGGGAAGGGGAGGGCTGGCTCAACGCCATCCGGATCGCCCCGGAGGACCGGGGGCGGGGACTGGGCCTCCTCCTCACACGGTTCGCCCTCGCTCGGGCGCGGGAGCGGGGCATCCACACCGTCCGCCTCACCGTGGAGGAGGGGAATGCGGCGTCGCACGCCCTGGTGAAGCGGGCCGGCGGGCTCCCACGGTGGGTCGCCGGTGTCTACCGGGCCCGTCCGGATCCCCGTGCCCTGGGGAGTGCAAGGGAGATCCCCGAGGCGGCATCAATGGACCACGACGCCCGGCTCGATCCGTCCTCCCTGGAGTGGATCCGGAGACAGGCGGGGCTCCTCTGCTGGAGCATCTCGGGGAGCTTCCGGCTCGTCCAGGCGACGGAGCGCCGGCTCCGGGAGGCGGTCCGAGCGGGCCGGTTCTGGCGGGGGACCCGCACGGGATTCCTCGCCGATCCCCCGCCTCCTCCCCACCCCGTGGGGCCAAGAGGCGAAGACCGCGTCCGGGAAGCCATCCCCCTCCAGCCGCTCTGGGGACCCCTTGAGGAGATCCTCGGCCAGGCGGCGCGACGGGGATTCCCGGGAACCTCGGAGTTCCAGGGTTTCCTTCCGGATGACCCCGACGTATGGGAGGTGAATCCCGCCTGCGGACTGCGGCGGGGCGATCCGTGGGGATACCGCGTGGCGGTCTACGAGGTGTCCACGTGAAGGAGGTGGACCTGCGGGCGCCCGTTTCCCGCTTCCTCGAGGACCAGGGATACGAGGTCTGGTTCGACCCCGACGGGACCGATTACTTCGACGCGGTGGCGGTCCGGGGCGAGGAGGTGGGGCTCGTGGAGCTCAAGGTCGCCGATTGGAGGCGCGTCCGGGAGCAGGCCCTTCTTCGGCGGGGGTGGGGGGACTGGGTCGCCGTGGTGCTCCCCCGCCGGAGCCTTGCGGAGCGGGCCGCGGGCCGCACGGGACCTGCCCGAGCCCAACGGGTGGGCATCTGGTACGTGGAAGGCTCCCAGATCCACGTGCTCCGGGAGTCCGTGCCATTCCTACGCCCGGGGGAGGTGGACCCGTTCCCCGGCCTCAAGGCCCATCTCCAGGAACTCCTCGCGGGCAGGAGGTCCGGGGTTCTCCCGCCCCCCATCGCGTGGCGGCCCATGGATCTCCCGCACGGCGTCACGCGGCGCCGGGGAGCCCTGAGCGGAAAGGCGTGGAAGCTCGAGGAGTTCCAGGAAGCCTCTCCCTCTTCCGCTCCCAAGGGAGAAGGATGATGGGGGGATGCTTCCCATGGGGAGGGACCCTACCCGTCCCATGACCGACCCTTCCCCCAGTTCGTCCGTCTCCCGCCGCATGAGGGATGGAACGAAGTCGCTGGCGCGTTGGGCCAGGGTCCCGCGCCATGCCCTGGGGATCGGTCTCATCGTCTGGGCTTCCTTCGCCCTCCTCTCGTTCCTGCCGGCCCTGCATCCGTGGGGGGACGCGTTCTACAGCGGCGACGTGGTGACCCCCCCCAGCGGCGGGAACTGGCACGCGTACCTCCTCGCGTTCTCCACCCCCTGGAACCCCCAGCCGGCCGGGGGGACCTTCGAGCCCTTCTTCACCAACGATCTCCTCTTGGGCGCGGCCCTGGGGGGATTGGGGGTCGCCCTGGGGTCGGCCGGCGAGGGGGCCGTGGCCCTCCTCCTCCTCACGGAGGCGGGCCTGGGACTCTCGTTCTACCTTTCGGCGCGGCATCTGGGGATCCCCACCGGATCGGCAGGGATCGCGTCGCTCGCCTTCGCCCTGTCTCCGTGGGTCTTCAACCGGTTCGTGGCCGGGCACGAGAACATCCTCCTGGCCTACCTCCTCTTCCCCCCGTTCCTCGCCGTGATGGGGACCCGGGTCCTGGGCCCGGAAGAACGGAAGGCCACGCTCCTCGCCCTCGTTCTCCTGGGAGGGGTCGGCTTCCTGGAGTACCACCTGTTCTACCTCGCCGCCCTCGCGTGGCTCGCCTTCGTGATCCTCCGCACGGGACTCATCTGGATCCGGCATCGCCGCTCGTCCAAGGCAGGGTCGCCGAGACCCTGGCGCCCGACGGTGCATGGGTTCCTGGGGGACCTCATCATCCTCGCCGGTGCCGTGGGGTTGAACCTCGTTTGGGTGTGGCCGGCCGCCGAGATCTCCCGACGGACGGGGCAGGCCGGGGTCCAGGTGGCCACCATCGCCAACACCCTCGCCTTCACCCAGGGACAGCTCACTCCCTGGAACCTCCTCTCGGGGAACGGCTACTTCTCCCCCGCCTACGACTCGGCTTGGGCCGCCCTCGCGGCGCCGGCGGCCGGTCCGCTCGCGGCCGGGGCCCTCTCGGTGGTGCTGGGAGGCGCCCTCCTCTGGGGCCTCCTTCGCGGGGATCCCCAGAGCCGCCTCTTCGGCCTCCTCTCGCTCCCCTTCCTCCTCCTGTCCGCCGGCACCCTCGCCCTGGGCCCCATCTACCTGCAACTGGTGGCCCACGTGCCACTGTTCGCCGTGAACGACGATCCCAACAAGTTCGACGTGGTGGCCCTCCCCGCCCTTGCGTTCCTCCTGGGGAAGGGACTTCCCCGGTGGACGATCCGTGCCCCGGGGAATCCTCTTCGGGGGAGGACCCTGTCCCCCCGCCTCCCGTCGTCCCCTCCCGCCCTTCCCCGGGTCTGGGGGGTCGCCTGCGTCGTCATCGTGTTGGTGGGGGCCCTCCCCTTCGCGGCGGGAAGCCTCGGGGGGGAGATGATCCGTGCGCCCCCGGTCACCCCGCTCGCCGCCACCGCATCGGAGCTCGCGCCCCCCGGAGGGCGCATCGCCCTCTTCCCCCCTGACCCGGCGTACTTTCCGGCACCGGGGAAGCCGGCCACCACGGACCCGTTCGTGGTCTACCCCAGTGCCGACGCACTCTACATCCCTCTCACCACCGGCGTGGAAGCCGAGGGCCCGACCCTGCGATCGGTGCTCTGGACCTACGAATCCTTCTACCAGAACGAGACTTCCCACGCCCCCAGCCTCTTCGGGCTCCTGGGGACCGGCCTGTGGATGGTGGCTCCCAACCAGTCGGTCTCCCACGACATCCGCTACCGATGGGACTCCCCGGAGAACCTTACCCGGGCCCTGGCGGCCCAGGCGGACCTCCCCCCGGGATTCGCCTCCGGCGGGGATGAACTCTACCGGACCAACGACACGCCGGGCATCCTCACCGCCACGGACCGGGCCACCGTGGCCCTGGCCAACCGGGAGTTCCTCCTCGAGGCGGGCTACCTTCCGGGAGGGCCGGGCTACCTCCGGAACGACACGGTGGCCTTCCTCCCGGGAGGACCCCTCCCTCCGCAGCCTCTCTGGAACCTCACCGTGGAGACTCCCGGGGGTTGGAGCGACGCGCTCTTCCAATCCCTCCCGCCCGGCGATCTCGTTTCGGTGGCCCCCGCCGCCTGGAACTCCCTGGGAGCGAGCCCGTTCCTCCCCACGACGCCGGGTGTCTGGCTCCCCTGGGAAGCGGCCCCCCAGACCGAAGGAGGGATCCCCCTGGCGGCCTGGGAGGACTGGGCCCGATCCACTGGCGGAGCGCCCCTCCAGGTCCCTCTCTCTTCCCCCACCGCCCCCGGGGCGACGCTCTTCGCCGAGGTCTTCTTCGGGCCCCAGGAAGGAGAGCTTGAGGTATCCCTGGGCTCCCAGACGTTCTCCGTCGATGCGTGGAGCCCCGTCCCCCTCGGGTTCCGCTGGGTTCCCCTCGGGGTCCTCACGGGGTCCGCCTCCGTGGCGACCCTCCTCCACACCGGTCCGGGGGAGAGCACCGTGGCCACCCTCGCTTGGGCCACCCCCTCGCAGATCGACCGCGCGGCGGCCGACCTGAGCGCCGCGCTGGCCCCCGTGCCCGGCGGAGGACCCACCGCGATCTACCAGATCAAGGGCTCCCTCGCCACTTCATCGGGCGGGTGGTCCCAATGGGAGACCGGCGCCGAGATGAGCCAGGGCTGGGGGGGAGGTGGGCCGGCCGGGAGCTCCGCCTCCTCCCGGATCCAAGTCCTGCGCCCGGGTCCCCTGGGCGCCACGGTCCGGGCCCAGGGGAATGGGACCCTGGGGATCTCCCTCTGCCCGGATCCGGGAGGATATTCGGATCCCACCCCGGCGGCCCCGTGTCCGGGCCCCGTCAACGTCACCGCTGCGATCCGGTCCGGGACCCCAGAGTGGTACTCCTCGGTGGGCTCCTTGGCCTCCGGCATAGGTAGCTACGAGGTCTCCCTCCGGGTCCTCTCCGGGAACGTCACCGTGGATCTGGTGGACCTGGTCCCGGCGACCTCGGGCTCTCCCCTCTCCGAGCTCCGGGAGCTCCTTGCGTCCGGGCAACTCGAGACCGGCACCGTGACCTCCGGATCTCCCGGCTCCATGGCGCTCTCCCTGGAACTCCCACCGGAGGGCGGCCCCCGGCTCCTGGTGGACCGTGTCCCGGCCTCCGCGGGGTGGTCCGCGCACACCGCCGTGGGCCTCCTTCCCTCGATCGTGGTGGACGGGTGGGCCACCGCCTTCGTCGTGCCGCCGGGGAGTCAGAACATCACCATCGGGCTCCCCTGGGTCCAGGGGGCCTTCGGGGAGGGGATCCTGGGGAGCCTCGTCACCCTCCTCCTCCTTGCGGTCTGGTTCGTGGCGCCCGCTCTGGTGGCTTTCATCATCCGGACCCGAAGAGGGCGGCGGCCCGTCCCCGGGGAGCGCCCAGGATCCGCCGGCCCAACTCCTCGTACTCCTGGGCCTGGAGAGAATACGGGCGTACCCCCAGCGTCTCCCGGCCCCTGAGGCCCATCGCCTCCCTCCGCTCCGGCTCCCGGTAGAGGGACGCGAGCGCCTCGGCATGGACCTCGGGGCGGTTGGGCGAGTTCACCAGGTAATCCCGACCCGCCACGCCCCACTCCAGGTTCGCCTCCGGCGTGGTCACCACCGGGATCCCCATGGCGGCGGCCTCCTGGATCGCCAGCGGGAGGCCCTCGTACCACGTGGGAAGGAAGAACACGTCGCTGGCCGCGAGGGCCTGCCTCTTCCCTCGGGCGTCGAGGGAGCCCAGGCTCCGTACCTCCGGCGAGCCCGGGCACGTGTTCCCCACGTTGAGGAGCGTGGCCGGGACCCCCCGCTCCCTCAGGAGCCGGACGGTGGCCACGGCCACATCGAACCCCTTCCGCCGCGGGTCCCTCGCCAGGAAGGACAGGCAGAACTCCTCGTCGCGGATCCCCAACTCCTCCCGGGCCTCCTTCTTCTCCGGAGGTGTCCGCTCCGGAGTGGGGTCCACCCCGTTGTAGATCACGGAGATCCGGGATGCCGGGACCCCGTAGAGGGTCGCCACATCGTGCGCCACCTTGCGGGAGCAGGCCACGCAGGCGTCTGCGCGGCGGGCGGCGCCCCCCTCGAGCCACCGCAAGGCGACGGCGTCGGCCCGATATCCCAGGCGCGCCCGGAGCCGGTCCGGCCGATCGGTGCGCCCCATCTCGAGGAAACGGAGTGCCACCCCGTGGAAGACCATGAGGGTCACGGGCCGCCGTGCCTTGGAGCCGTTCCGGAGGGTTTCGCAACGGCGGACCACGAAGCGTCCTCCGTGCTCGTTGTTCACCACCACGATGTCGAGATCTCCATCCAGCCTCCGTGCGGCATTCCAGGAGAACTCGATGTCCCTCCCGAACGGGAGCCTCCCGAATCGGTGCCAGGGTACGGGCACGGAACGGATCCCGTTCCAGAGCTCTTCCCGCGGAGCATCCTTGGACCGCGTGTACACCGGATAGAGGACCGTCACCTGATGGCCCCGACCCGCCAGGACCTGCGAGAGCGAGGAGACCACGTGGGCAAGCCCCTGACCGCCTTCAGAGGGATGGTGGGAGGAGATGAATGCGAACCGGAGGCTCTCCATGGGGCTCACATGCCTCCCGGGCTTTCCCCGCGGCCCGAGGGTTGTACCGGGAAGAGCTTCGCCCAATCTCCCGGGACCGGCGCGCCTCCCGCTCCGGGGGGGCGCACGCCCAGCGCGGAAAGGATGAGGGGGAAGACCCCGAGGAGTGGGAAGGGCTCGGATCGGGTTCCCGGTGGGATCCCCGGACCCGCCACCGCGAAGATGCCCACGGGGCGGTGGGTCCCCTCCCGCTCGAAATAGCTGGGGCGCCGGGGGAGCCGGGGGAAGAGATGGTTCATGTCCCCGCGCACCTCCCACGCCCCTCCGTGGGAGGACAGGAGGAGGAGCGGGGACATGGGCCCCAGGTCCACCCCGTAGAGGCGCGAGGGATCCACCGCTTCGATGGCGCCTCCCGGAAATCGGGCGAAGGACCGCGCGAGATCCTTCCGCAGGGACCGGAGGGATTCCGGAGTCATCTCCCCCCGGTAGTGGTTCGCGTAGATCGCCTCGGGGACGGGGAAGCTCACCGCCCGGGTCCGGGACCAATCCACAAATCGGCTGTACCAGGAGAAGGTCTGGTCCGTCCCGTCGCCGTCCTGGAGGGACCCCCCCGGGAGGGGCCGGCTGGCCCCCGCCCTTTTGGGGCGCACGAAGGGGGCGAGGGGGATCAGCGCATCCACGCGGGCCGCGACGTCCGACACGAAGGGGCGCCACCGGAAGGGGGCGGACGCGCCCTTCACGAGGTACCCCTCCCGGATGAGGTACCGGTTGGTGAACACGTACCCTTCCGCGGGTCCGAACCCGTGGTCGGAGAGGAGCCAGGTGTACCCCGGGGAGGAGCCTTTCCCGTGGAAGGCGGCGAGGACCCGCCCGAATGCGTCATCCAGGGTTCCCCAGAAAGCGCGCACGTCCCGGAGATCCTCCGGAGCAGGGTGCCGGAGCGAGTGGAGGAAATTGTGCTGGATGCGATCGGTCTCGCTGAACAGGACGAAGAGGAGATCGGAGGGATCGGAGGATTCCCGGCCCTCCACGAAACGGGCCTTCTGGGCCATCGACTCCATGGCCTCGGCGAGGGCCGCCCGCAGCCCGTCCCCCCTCGTCCGGAATAGGTCGTGGTGCCAGGGGTTGACGGGAGAGCCGAGCTCGCTCCGGAGCGCAGGGGGGTAGACCATCTCCTCGGGAGTGCCCCCCACCATGCCGCTCACGAAGTATCCATGGACCGGCGGGGCGGGGACCGCCGGGAAGTTCACCACCCCGATGCGCCAGCCCCGGCGTCCCAGGATGTCCCAGATCGCCTCGTGGGGCCGGTAGGTGCGGACCAACTGGAGCTCCCCTGGGGTGTGAGTGGGCTTCGCGAACCCCCAGATGTCCATCTGCCCCGGCGAGAGCCCCGTCATGGCGCTGTACCACGCCGGGATCGTGACGGGGGGGTCCACGGACCTCAACCCGGCCCGGAGCGCCCCCGCGAGGAACCGGCGGAGGTTGGGGAGCCAGCCGGCAGAGAGCAAGGGATCCAGGAGGTCCCAGGTCCCCCCGTCGAACCCCACCACCAAGGTCCGGGGGAGCGCCATGGGGGAGGCCCCTAGATCATCCGGACGGTTTCAAGGTTGTAGGGGGCCCGGGTCTCCAGGCCGAAGCGCTTGTGCAGGCTCGACGCGAGGTCCAGGGACTTGCTCTCCTCGCCGTGGCAAAGGAGGACCCTCTGGGGGCGGGGCTCCAGGGTGGCCACGTAGTTCATGAGCTGCACCCGGTCCGAGTGCCCGCTGAACCCCTCGCAGTTGGTGATCTCCATCTTCACCGGCACGGTGACCGTCCGACCCTGGTCCATGAGCGTGGCCTCGTGGAGCCCCCGCTGGAGCCTCCGGCCGAAGGTGCCCTCGGCCTGGTATCCCGCGAAGGCCATCCCGTTGAGCTCGTCCGGCGCCCACGCACGGAAGTACTCCATCACCGGGCCGCCGCTCATCATGCCGCTGGTGGCGAGGACGATGGACGGGTTCCGGTCGTCGATGATCCCCATGCGCTTCTGGTTGGAGTCCACCCGCTGGAATATGTCCGAGAGGAACGGGTTGTCGCCCTGCTGGAAGATCTGGGTCCGGAGCTGGCTGTTGAGGTACTCCGGGTAGGCGGTGTGGATCGCGGTCGCCTCGAAGATCATCCCGTCCAGGTAGATGGGGACCTTGGGGATCTTCCCCTCCCGCATCTTCTCCTCCAGGACCAGCATGACCTCCTGGCTCCGCCCCACGGCGAAGACCGGGACGAGGACGTGCCCCCGACGGGTGAGCACCTTCTCCACGAAATGGCCCAGCTCCTCGGCCGCCGCGGTCCGGCTGAGCTGGGTGTCCCGGTACCCCCCGTAGGTGGACTCCATCACCAGCGTCTCCAGGCGGGGGAACCGGTTGGTGGCCGGATTGAACAGCCACGTGCGCTCGAACTTGATGTCCCCGGAATAGGCCATGTTGTAATCCCCGTCCCCCAGGTGGAAGTGACAGATGGAGGAACCCAGGATGTGCCCTGCGTTGTGGAGGGTGAGGCGCACGTCGGGGGCGATGTCCGTGGTCTCCCCCCACCGCAGGGGGACCGTGTGGGCGACGAGCTCCCGGACATGGGACGAGTCGTAGAGCCCCCGCCGCGCCTCCTGGTTGGAGACCTTGATGGCGTCGAGGAGCATGAGGGCCATGAGGTCCCTCGTGGGGGCGGTGCAGTAGACGGGCCCCGTGTAGCCGTACTTGATGAGGGTGGGGACCAGGCCGCAGTGGTCCAGGTGCGCGTGGGTCACCACCACGGCGTCCAGGTTCTCGAGGGGCATCGCCTCGGGGGCATTGAAGAACGGGGTCCGGTCGGAGCCGGGGTCGATGCCGCAGTCGATGAGGATCTTCGAGTTCTGGGTGGTGAGGAGGTGGGCGCTCCGCCCCACCTCCCGGTACCCCCCGAGGGCGGTGCTCCGGGCCCAGATCTTGTCCGGAAGGCGGTCCCGGGCGATCCGGGTCCCCACCTTCTTCAGGAACTTCCGCCTCTCATCGAAGACGGTGCGCATGTAGGTCCGCACCTCCTCCACGGTCTTCGAGGGGATGGGAGGGGTCCGGACCACCGTGGGGACCCAGCCGATCTGCCGTTTGATCTCGTTGAGGACCGAGGCCTGGCGCCCGATGGCCGCCCCGGGGTTCGCCGCCTCGATGCTCACCTCCCCCGTCTCGGGCTCGAAATAGATGTGGGAGATCTCCGCCCCGGCGGGGACCAGCTCCCGGATCACCGCCTCCGCCTGCTTGGGGTCCACGAGGGACCCGGGGTCGGAGCGGACGAGGACCCGCCGGTGGAGCCGCTGGGCCACCTGGCGCAGGAGCTCCCCGCCGGAGAGGAACGCGTCCAATTGCTTCGTGTAGATGACCACGTGGGGGCCTTCCAGCTCGATGTCCGTGACCTCGATCCCTTCGGGGAGGACCTCCTTGAGGACCTCCCGCGTCTGTTCCATCAGGCTTTCGAAGCTCATTGAGAGAGAGGGGGAAGAACGGGTTGGGGCCCCCTTCCCATTGCGGGCAGGGGCTCCCGGGAAACGGTTCGCGTTCAGGCGATCTTGAGTTTGCTCAGGCGGCGCTTGATGTCCTCTTCGGTGAAATCCTTGTACTCCTTCTCGGAGATGGTGGCCACGAGGTAGCCGTCGCCGCTCGCGGAATCCCGCTTCATGGCCACGGTGAGCGCCCGGAGGGCGACGTCCACGCCTTCGTTCAGCGTGAGGTCCGGCTCGTAGGCCTCCTCGAGGACGCCGTAGGCGAAACTGGACCCGCTGCCCACCGACACATACTTGTCCTCGATGCTGCCCCCCGCCGGGTCGATGGAGTAGACGTGGCTTCCCTTCATGTCCACGCCGCCCAGGATGAGCCAGGCGTAGTACGGCATGTAGCGGTTCCCGTTGAGGATGTTGGCGAGGAGCGAGGCGGCCCCCTCCACGCTGATGGGTGCGTTGCGCCGGAGCCGGTACAGGGCGACCTCCGCCCGTGCGTACCGGACCAGGGTCTGGGCATCCCCCACGAGCCCCGCGATGGTCATCCCCAGATGGTTGTCGATCTTGAACAGCTTGAAGGTGGATTTGTTGGCGATGAACGTCCCCGCGGTGGCCCGGCGCTCGGTGGCCATGACCACCCCGTCCTTGCAGACCATGCCCACCGTGGTGGTTCCCTTGAGGAGTTCGTCCGGGTGGGTCACGGCGGAAGGCAGGGAGATTGCACTTTGCATGTAGAACGCCTCCACTTCACGAGTGAAGTAGCACGTTCCACACGGGGGACGCTATAAAAGAGTTTGCGGGGGGGATGCCGATGCGTCGCTATAGCTTCAAACGAGGGGTTGCCGCCGGACCAGCCAGTCCTTGCCATCTCGACGGTGGTGACCCGAAATGGAGGGTATGTCGCCAGAGCATTTGTCCCGGTACCATGTTCCTCGAGATTTGCCCTAACCGCGGCCATGATTACTGGGTTGTCGCCAGAGCTTTTCGCGACGGATCCCGCGTGCGAAACCGGACCGAACTCTACCTTGGCCGTCTCGACATCCTCACCTCGGAGAAACGCACCGCACTCGAGCGGAAGGTATTGGCCCTGCACGACGACCAACTCCTCCATGCCTTCTACGCCCAACTCGCCCGCCACGGCCATCCCGTCCCTCGCCCGAGGGGATCGAGAAGGTCTTCCGAACGGGCAAGGGGGAACTCCACCTCGAGCCGGTCCGGAAGCACCGGTTGGACCGGATGTACGCGAGCGCGACGGTCCTCTACACGGCCTGGCTGCTCTGGAGCTGGACGGAGCGGACCCTGAAGCGGAAACTCCCCGAGAAAAGCCTCTCCGAAGCACTGCGGCTCCTCGAGAATGTGCCGTGGGTGAGGTCGAGCGCGGGGAAATCGATCCGGGAAGGGGTGCCCCGTCTCTCCGGCAAGCAGGAGGAGGTCCTCACCGCCCTCGGCGCTACCCGCTACCTGCCTGTGGTGTAGGTCTCACGGAATCCAGGACGTGAGTGTGTCCACAATCTTGTCAAGGCGTGCCTACAACTCACGTTCTCCGAGAAGGCACCGGCCGCTTTGTCGAAGATGGGCCCGGGGGAAGTAGCCGCAGGGCTAAAGGCTCACTTCCCCTTCATATCACGCAATCGCCGTCGCATTCAAAAAGTCCTCGGGGGCGAAGAACGAGTAAGTGTTTCCGTTCACGCTCAAGCTCACGGGGCTCTGACTCTCGAAGAAGGCCATTGTGTATGGCGATCCTGATCCTGCTTCGGGGACATTACTGAATCCGTAGCCAAGGGTGATCGACTGCGTTCCTGTGTACGCACTGATGGAGGAGAAGGCGTTCAATACGGACGCCGCCATTCCAATCGTGTCCGCAATGAGGGAGAGACTATCTGCGACCACGGTCGGCTCTGTGGCATCAAAGTCCGCTCCATTCAACGCGGCGGAGGCATCGACAATGGCCAGCCCCAGGCCCAGCGCGGTGGAGAAGGTCCCCAGCAGATTTGCAGCTTGACTGTATGCATTGGAGGCGTCTAGATAACCGTTTGTGTCGGCCCAGATGGTCGAGGCTTCGTAGCTCGAGCCCGTCCCGCTTGTAGTGAGCGTCACGCTTCCGTTGCTTGCGTTCGCCAAGGTGTGCTGAATGACCCAGGCGGCCCAGATTGATATGAACCCCGCCTGGAGGGCTAGGCCGGCCGTGGAGTTGACATGGACAATCTCGCCATCCGTGTATTGCCCATCATATACTGTGGAAACGGTCTGTGAAAGCAAATAGGTAAAGCAACCCCAGTCACCGTTGGGACGCGGGCAACACATTCTCTCCCAGTAATCCACGTAGTTGTAGGTCTCCCGTTTGTAGTGCTGGAATTCGTACTCCACGCCCTGGATTCCTACAATGGCAGTCGTCCGATTCAAGGAGACCGAGTTGTTGTTCCCGAGGTCCTTGGAAATTCCGGTGGGAATGGCATCAAACTGGTTATTCGCCTGGCCCACGCTCACGTTGGCTTCGTGCGCGAACGAGGGGGATGTGCTCATTGTGGTGGTGATTTGTCCGGAAGCGTTCTCATACGGTTGGACAGAATTCAATTCGATGGTATCATTCAACACATTGACATCAGCGCTCAGGGCAATCACTGACCCGCCCCCTTCGGCGTTCCGTCCTATGTGAACACCCAGCAATGGTAACGTTCCGTTGGCGAACGTGGTCTTGACCAGCGTGTTGGTAGTCACGCTCGGATAGGTATAGTAATACTCGTAGATACAACTCTCGCCTTGCACAGCACAGCCTGCCGGGCCACGTTCAGCGGGGATCTGGTGGGCGCTTCTAAAGGAGTTTGGTGGGGGTACGGGCACCACCTGAATCGGGTGGCTCGGGAATTCCAGCGTCAGGTTAAGTTCAAGGTTTGCCATGATAATTTGAGAGTAGTCAGTAACATTGACCCCGGTGCCATCAAACCAACTGGCGCCTCCTAATGCAAGGTCCGTTTGGTTCAGGTTGACTACCTTGAGATCAAACGGGTTGTAAGGGAGATTGTTGTAATACTGGTAGAGGTAGAGGTTGCCGCTCATGTTCACCGTTTTCACGGCCTCAACGGTTAGGGACGGGAAATTCCTTCCCTGGTCGTGGGAGAGAAGAACGGTCCACTCCTGAGCGATCGTATTGAATGATGGAGCGAGGAAGAAGGCCGTCGTGTTGTTGCCCGGGAAGAGTGTGGCATTGAGGAGTTCTTCGTTTACCCCATTGGTCCACTGGTCCTGTGGTGAAACCGGATAGAAGAGGAGGCCGGTTGAACGAAACGCGTTCGGGACAGCCGAAAAGATCTGAATGTTGATGGTGGTGTTGTTGGCAAGGGCGCTACGACCTCCGGGCTCATGGACAAGGAGTTTCGGTCCGAATGCGGCGACCGGCTTTATAGCAGGAGGAGCCGGAGGCGGGGCGGTCCGGGTAAGCGCAAGACTGGCAGCGGTGATTAGAATGAGCGCACAGGCGATTGCGGCAATCGTTCCTACATATCGTTTCCCTAGCCTGGAAAGTGTCAGGCCGACCACCATGGGATACCTCAAGCACGTAGGTTTTTCTCTTTTAAATGCGGCAGTCCCATTTAAATACATGCGTCCTCGAGGCTGTGGGACTATAGCTTCAAACGAGGGGTTGCCGCCGGACCAGCCAGTCCTTGCCATCTCGACGGTGGTGACCCGAAATGGAGGGTATGTCGCCAGAGCATTTGTCCCGGTACCATGTTCCTCGAGATTTGCCCTAACCGCGGCCATGATTACTGGGTTGTCGCCAGAGCTTTTCGCGACGGATCCCGCGTGCGAAACCGGACCGAACTCTACCTTGGCCGTCTCGACATCCTCACCTCGGAGAAACGCACCGCACTCGAGCGGAAGGTATTGGCCCTGCACGACGACCAACTCCTCCATGCCTTCTACGCCCAACTCGCCCGCCACGGCCATCCCGTCCCTCGCCCTACCCTACCGGGCGTCGTCGAGGACGGCCCCTTCCCCCTCCCTCCCGTCGACTTCCCCACCCTCACCGACGCCCTCCGCCAGGACGACCTCACCTCCCGCGACCTCGCCGCCTTCGTCTCCCGCATCGGCCTCCCCGTCCGCGCCGAGGAACTCGTCGCCGTCGGGGTGCGTGTCGAGGCGGGAAGAAAAACCGCGCGCTCCATCTCCCTCTTCTACCGAGCGACCTCGCCCCACCGCCCTCCGGCTGTCCGACGTGCCACGGGGAACTCGAGGTCCCGAAGACGCTCCGACGGAAGATCCAAACCGTCGGCAGCACCCTGATCTTCCGCACTTCCCTCCGGGTCTGCCGTCACCACCCGAAGACGCCGTTCTACTGGGTGGCGCCCGTGCTGGCCAAGGTCGCTCCGGCGCATCGGACCTACGACCTCAAGGTCGCCACCCTCCTCGGCCTCGAGAGCCTCTTCCTCGAGGAGACCCAGCAGCGGACCCGTCGGCACGCCACCCTCGAGGACGGGGGGCCGAGCACCGGGACCGTCTCGCTGCGGCGGGAGGAGTTCCTCCTCCGGGCCTACGCGCTCCACCGTCGGGCGCTCCCCGCCCTTCGGAAGACCCTGAAGGACCAGGGGGGCTACCTCCTCCATGTCGATGGGACGGAGACGGCCGGGAGCCCCGTCGTCTTCGTCGCCTGGGACGAGTGGAGCGGCCTCGTCCTCGACGCCCGGGTCCTCGACACCGAGAACGCGGACGAGATCGCCGCCTTCTTCCGGGAGTTGGAGGCGGCCCTCGGCCGCCCCCGGGGCCTCGTCTCGGACATGGGGACGGGGATCCTCAAGGCGGTGAGGCAGGTATGGTCGGGTCTCCCGCTCCAGCTGTGCCAATTCCACTACGTTCGGGACGTGGGGAAGGACCTGTTCGAGAAGCTCGAAGGGGAGGTGCGGCGCAAGCTGCTGGGAACCCGGGTGCTGGCCCGACTGAACGAGCTCACCCCGGGGAAGGAGGAGGACTGGCAGGGGTCGGGGCGGAGGTGCGCGGAGGAGTTGGAGCGGCTCCTGGAGGACGCCGAGCCGAGGTGGATGAGGATCCTGCAGGACCACGTGCTGGGGCCGAGGGAGCGGGCGAGTCGGTTCCCGTTCGAGCTGACGTATGGGACGATCGCCCGCCAGGTGTGGTCGGTGGCCCCGCTGGTGCACGAGCTGGCGATGTGGAACGTGGGGCGGAGCGTGCTCCTCGGCTCGCTGGCGAAGGCGGACGGTCTGTTGGGGAAGCTCGCGGAGGATGGGGAGTTCACACGGCTGGCGTATCGGGTGAAGACCCTCACGGAGGCGTTCGGGGAGTATCGGGAGGCGCTGGGGGTGGGACGGGACGTGACGGGGTCGGACGGGGAAGCGGTGGCGGTGGCGGCGGCGGAGGAGCGCCGTCAGGTGGAGGAGGTCCTGGGACGATGGGAGGGGGTGGCGGAGGGGATCGACGACGAGGAGGTGCGTCAGGGGGTCCGGCAGAGGCGGGAGGCGTGGGAGAAGAGGAAGGGGAACCTGTTCGTGGAGGTACGGGACCTTCGGGGGAGGTGGAGGGAGATCGAGCGGACGAACTGGCGGAGCGAGCACGGGCATCGGGAGATCCGCCTGTCGATCCGAGGACGGACGAGGAAGGGTCGGACGGAGGAGGAGATGACGCGTCACGGGGCGCTGATGGCGGTGGTGGGGAACTGGAGTCGGGAGGGATATGCGAAGGCGATGGGATGGGAGCGGGAGGACATCGTGCGGGCGATGGGGACGGTGTCGAAGGAGAAACTCTCGGAAGCTCGCCGTCTCAAGGGTCGAACGCGGCGGTGTCGGTCGGACGTGGCGCGAGCGAAGCACCGGGACCCGATGCTACGGGAGTTCCTCGGGATCCTGCGCAAGGGGAGCCCCACGATGCGGGAGGAGATCCGGGCTTGGATGGCCCGTCGGGAGCCGCTCCGGCAACCTCTCGTTTGAAGCTATAGATGCGTCGTGGCGCGCAGGGAGAAGCCCCGTGCCGGAGGGTGGGCCCCCACCCCGCGGCGCGTCCCGCCCTCAGTCCAATCGGACGCGGGTCGCCCGGACCGCCTCGATGAGGTCGTGTCGGTCCGGGGTCCGGGAATTCAGGAATGTCTGCCAGTCGGAGTACGCGGCCTCCCCCTGCTCCTTCTTCACGATCTGCATGTCCCGGGAGATGTTCACGAAGGCGTTGTTCTGGAGCTGATGGGCCAGTTGTTCGCTCCGGCTGCCCGGGCGGGAAATGACGGTGATCGCCTCCGCGAACCCGGTGGGGGGAACGATCCGGGCGTGGCAATCCATCCTCCGGAGGTCCTCCACGAACGTCCGGTCCTTGGTGAGGATGAACACCCGGCACTCCGAACTCTCCATCCGCCGTGCGAGGGCCGTGAGGCTCAGGTCGGCCCATCGGGATCGCGGGAACCGGGACGCGTCCACGGCCCCGAGATCGCCCACGCTCTCGAAGTGGATGTAGCGGCTGAGTTCTCCGGCGATGGACATCTGGCGCCGGATCTCGTCGCGGATGGGTTCGGTGCTGTAGAGGAATGGGCTCAAGGGGCGCAGGAGCTCCACCTCCCGGATCATGTCCCCCCTCCGCTGCCGGTGGTCGTCGGTCCACCGGGCGAACAGGTCCAGGATGGCCGAAGTGTCGAAGAGGATCCGCAGCGGATCCGCCGATGTCGACGCCATCCTCGCCCGGGATCCCTCCCTGCCATCCGAGGGCTCTCGCTCTCCCTACGAGGTGCGGAGGCAAAAGCTTCTCGGCGACCGGATGGGGACCCATGGACGGGGCAGACCCCGTCCATCCCCTTCGCACCCCTCCCCTGGGCGGAGGGAGGGAGCGCATCCGGCGCTCCCTTCGGGGCGGTTTCCTTCCGCGATGGAGGATGCGCCCCGGGAATCGATCCCGGGACTCTCCAGGCCGGGGGCCCGGGCGCCTCGCGGGCCCAAGGGTTATAATCGACCCGGGGTACGCGTCCCCTGGTGATCCTACGCAGCGCCACGATGTTCTGGTGGTGGGTGCGGGCCTTGCGGGACAACGGGCGGCCCTGGAGGCGATCCGGTCCGGGCTCGACGTGGGGATCCTCAGCAAGCTGCACCCGCTCCGTTCCCACTCCGGGGCCGCCCAGGGCGGGATCAACGCGGCCCTGGGTCCCCAGGATTCCGTGAAGGACCACGTCTACGACACCGTGAAGGGTTCCGACTACCTCGCCGACCAGGATGCCGTGGAGATCCTGTGCCGGGAAGCCGGCCCCACGGTCATCGAGATGGAGCATTTCGGGACCATCTTCAACCGGGCCCCCGACGGGTCCCTGGATCGGCGGGCGTTCGGAGGCGCCTCCTACTCCCGCACCATCTTCGCGGCCGACCGGACGGGGCTCGCCCTGCTCCAGGCCCTCTACGAGGAGATCTCGCGGGAGACCCGGGTCCGGATCTACGAGGAATGGGATGCCATCCGGCTGGTGAGCCGGGGAGGGCGGGTCCACGGGGTCGTGGCCTTGGACCGGAAGACCGGCACGGTGGAGGGCTTCGCGGCCAAGTCCGTGGTGGTGGCCACGGGCCCCGCGGGACGGATCTACGCCCGGACCACCAACTCGCACGCGTCCACAGGGGACGGGGGAGCCCTGGCCTACCGCGCCGGGGCCTACCTCAAGGACATGGAATTCGTTCAGTTCCATCCCACCGCCCTCCCGGGTTCCGGGATCCTCATCACCGAGGGGGCCCGGGGGGAAGGGGGCATCCTCCGGAACAAGAACGGGGAGAGGTTCATGGAGCGCTACGCCCCCCACGTCAAGGACCTTGCCTCCCGGGACGTGGTCTCCCGCGCCATCGCCACCGAGGTGGCGGAGGGACGGGGGTTCCCGGACGGGACCTGCCACCTGGAACTGATGCACCTCGGCCGGGAGAAGGTGGAGACCAAGCTCCAGGAGATCGTGGGGTTCTGCCGGAACTTTGCGGGGATCGACCCCGTGACCGAGCCCATCCCGGTCTATCCCGCCCAGCACTACATGATGGGTGGCATCCACACCAATCCCCGGGGGGAGACGAACCTGGCGGGACTCTACGCCGCCGGAGAGGCGGCCTGCGTGTCCGTCCACGGGGCCAACCGCCTCGGCGCGAATTCGCTCCTGGAGACGCTGGTCTACGGGAAGATCGCCGGTGCCAACGCCGCCGAGTTCGCCCGGAAGACCACGGCGGGGGAACTCACCCCGGAGGACGTCTCCACGGCCGAGAAGGAACTCCATGCGCTCTGGGAGCGCCGGGAGGGGGAGCCGCCCGCCCGCCTGAGGAATGATCTCCAGAGTACTATGGAGGCCGACGTGGGCATCTACCGGACCCCGGAGCAGCTCGAGGCCGCCCGGCGCAAGCTCGGGGAGATCCGGACCCGGTACGCCTCCTGCTACGTGGAGGACAAGTCCACCGTCTACAACGTGAACCTCACCGACGCCATCGAGCTGGGCCACATGCTGGATCTCGCGGAGGTGATCGTGGCCGGCGCCCTCGCGCGCACCGAGTCCCGGGGCGCCCACGTGCGCCGGGACTTCCCCCGGCGGGACGATGCCAACTGGATGAAGCACACCATGGCGCTCTGGTCCCCCCAGGGACCCGTCTTAAGCTACCTGCCGGTGACGGTGACGGAGTACGCGCCCAAGGAGAGGGTGTATTGAGATGCCGACGATACCATTCGAGGTCTTTCGGGGATCCCCGGGGCAGACGCGGTTCGATACGTTCTCGCTGGACATACCGGAGCATACCCCCATCCTCACCGCCCTCCTCAAGATCCGGGACGAGATCGACCCCACCCTCACCCTCCGGTACTCCTGCCGCCAGGCCATCTGCGGGTCCTGCGCCATGCGGATCAACGGGAAGAGCCGGCTCGCCTGCCTCACGCCGGTGGGGCCCGAGTTCCGGGCGCGGGGGAAGCTCCGGATCGAGCCCATGGCGAACCAGCCGGTCCTGCGGGACCTCGTGGTGGACCAAGGCCCCTTCTGGCAGCGCTACCATTCGATCCGGCCGTACCTGGTCCCGGATCCGCAGCACCCTCTGCCCGTGGGCAAGGAGAGCCCCATGACGCCGGAGCAGGTGGCGCAATTCCAGGAGACCCCCCGCTGCATCGCCTGCGCCTCCTGCTATTCCGCGTGCCCCGCCATCGCGTCCGATGGCGATTTCCTGGGGCCCATGGCCCTCGCCAAGCTGTTCCGCTTCGTGGTGGACCCCCGGGACGGTGCGTTCCACGAGCGGCTCCTGGGGGTCCAGAACCAGTCCCTCTGGCTCTGCCTGCGCTGCAACCTCTGCGTGGAATCCTGCCCCAAGGACGTGCGCCCCGCCGAGCGGATCCACGATCTCAAGTGGATGGCGAACCAGGAGCTCGGCGCCCTGGAACGGGGGAGCCGGCACGCCATCAAGTTCGCCTCCAACATCCGGGAGGGGGGCCTCCTCAACGAGATGAAGCTCGCCCGCGAGACCCTGGGGCTCGTGGGCATGCTGGGCCAGATCCCCAAGGGGATCGAACTGGCCCGTCACGGGAAGTCCATCCGGAAGCACCCTCCCATCCAGGGGCGGGAGGAACTCGACGCGATCTACCGGGAGCTGGACCGGCCGGAGGACCTCCAGCACCGGCCCCGTGTCCCCGGGCAGGGAGTCAAGGGGCCGACCCAACAGCCGTCGAAGGCGGGGGGTGCCGCATGAAGGTGGCCTACTATCCGGGGTGCGTGGCCCAGGAATCGGGAAAGGAGCTCGACATGGCGACCCGGGCGGTGGCCTCCCGTCTGGGTCTCGAACTCGTGGACTTCCCCACCTTCTCCTGCTGCGGAAGCGGATTCGTGGACGAATCGAACCTCACGCTGAACGTCGCCATCAACGCGCGGAACCTGGCCATCGCCGAGAGGGCGGGGCTCTCCACGGTGATGACCGTCTGCTCCACCTGCCAGGGCATGCTCAAGCTGGCCGGCCAGGTCCTCGCCACGACGCCCACCATCCGCTCCCGCGTGGACGCCACGCTCCGAGGGATCGGCTACACATATTCGGGGAGCGCAACGCCGAAGCATTTCCTCCAGATCATCGTGGAGGACCTGGGAGGCGCGGAGGCGCTGCGGAGCAAGGTCCGCCGGCCCCTGCGGGGGCTCAAGGTGGCGGCCTTCTACGGCTGCCATCTCCTGCGCCCCCACGACCGGATGCAGTTCGACGACCCGGAGGACCCGCACACCTTCGAGGACGTGATCCGGGCGCTGGGGGCCGAACCGGTGGACTACCGGGGCCGTGTCATGTGCTGCGGATTCCCCATCCAGTTCGTGAAGCCCGCCACCGCGGAGCGGATCGCGGGCGCCCAGATCCTCGACGCCCAGCAGCATGGGGCCGACGCCATGGCGACCCCCTGCCCCCTCTGCCACATCTCCCTGGACACCTACCAGCGGGAGGCGGGACGTCAGGTGGGGCACCAGCTGAACATGCCGGTCTTCCACTTTCCGCAGCTTGTGGGGCTCGCCCTGGGCCTGGATCCCGGGACCCTGGGGCTCGCCCGGCATCTGGTCTCCACCCAGGGGGCGCTCGCCAAGCTCGGCGCCGTGGCGGTCCCCGCCTAGTTCGGGAGCTTCACGGGGATCCCGGGGCCCCGGGTTCCCCTCCCGGAGAGTCCGCTTCCGCGAGGAGGATATCCTTCCCCTTTCCGCTGCCCACGAAGTAGTGGAGGCGGTCGCACTGCCGCCGGAAATAGCCGTGCCCTTCGGCCCCGTACTCCGTGCGCAGGGTCCGCGCGACCTCCTCCTCCGAGAGCGAGGGGTCCAGGACCGGCGTGAACATGCAGGCGAAGACGATCATGAGCCGGCCCTCCATGGAGAACCGATCGGTCTCCTGCGCACCGCAGAAGGGGCAGGAAAGCGGAGACGTGCGTTCTCCGTGCTCCGGCATGGCAGAGAGGGGAAGGGAAACCCCTTGAAGAGGCTTGAGGGAGGATCCCGGCTCACAGGAGGGAGCCGAGCCCCCACGCCCAGGTGGAGGCGGGTGCACCGGGGCGGACCTCCACACGGGGGGGAGAGCGGCCGGTCCCGCCGCAGGCAGGGCAGAGCCGGACCACCTCTTCGATCTCCGAGACCCGTTCGTCGAACGCCCAGCGCCGGTCCATCCCCTGCCCCCGGCAGGCGGGGCAAGGTCCGGGGGCAGCCCGTACCGGGGGAGAACTCCGCCGCTCCATGGGATCGGGGACCTCATCCGGAATAGACCCAACGACCCTATTTAATGGAAGGGTCCGGATTGGAACCCCAGCTCATCGGAGTGGGGAGCTACAGCCAGATCCAGCGGTAGGTCCCCGGACGGATGGACAGGATGCGTCCCTCCGTCTCCAGCTGATGGAGGTACGCCTCCAGCGCGAGGGGGTCCCGGACGACCCCCTTTGCCTTCAGGCGGTCGAAGAGCTCGGCGAAGGTGATGTCCGGGATCTCCAGGAGGAGTGTCTTCACCGCCAGGAGATGGGCCTCCTGGGCGCGGGAGCGGATGCGGCTCGATTGGGTGAGGAGGGAACGGACCTCCGCGGGGCGGGTCGAATGGGTCAGGAAGGCCACGCTGTCCAGGTAACAGTCCGCGAGGGCCCGGAACTCATCCCTTCCCGCCTCGGCGCGGGCCCAGAGCCGCGCCTGGGAAAGGGCCCCCTGGACCAGGTGATCGCGCAGCGGGCGGAAGCTCTCCAGGGCCCGTTCGTAATCCCGCGCCGGCAGGCCGGCCGCGACCAGGAGGGATCCCAGGGCTTCCCGGATCCGGGGGGAAAGCTCCTCCATGGCCCGGTAGACCTCGGAGGGCTCGGGGCTCAACGGCTCGGTGAAGTGGGCCCGGATGAGATGGTCCTGGACCACGGCCTGGAGCTCGGGATCCGGACGGGCGTCCATGAGCCCCTGGAAGTGCGTCCACGGGCGAAGGACCGGTAGGTGCACCTGGAACAGGATGGCCGAGAGCCACTCCGTCTCCACGTTCCCGTAGAGAAGGTGCGAGGTGTCGGTCTGGGGGGTCTTCCCCTGGAGGGAGCGGATGCCTTGCCGTCCCAGTGGGTCCACGAACACCTGGTACGGGCGCAGGGTGAGGGATCCTTCCAGGGAGGCCGCATCCTCCCGTGCGGGGCGGGTCCGCCGGGAGCCGCGGGAGGACCATGGCGGGAGGAGTGCCCGGAGGGGATGGGCGGCGTCCCGGAGCCTGCGCTGCGGGATGTTCCAGCTCCCCACCACCAGGTCGAGACCCGAGGGTGCCCCATGCCAGGGGGGGGCGCCCACGAAGGGGTAGAGGAGCGTCTCCGCCAGGGTGAGGGGAGTCCCCAGGGAGTCGCTCACCTCCAGGAGGAGGGAACGGATCTCACCGGGTCCCTTGAGACGCGGGGCCGGGTAGAATCGTTCCATGGGTAGGAAGGTGGCGATCCCGGCCTCGAGGATCTCCACGGGGCCGGTGGAGTTCCGGCTCCCCTCCATGGACAGGGCGCGGCGGACCACTTGGGTGAGCTGGTACACTCCCCCGTCCCGGACCTCCGGGGAAGGGGACGGGAAGGTGACCCAGCCTGCGTCCACGGGCCGCCCGGGCAGGGGATAAGCCCGGTAAAGGGGGCGGCGCCCGAGGGCCCGGCGCAACGGGAGGGACGGGATCTCGAGGCGCAGGACCGCGGTGAGTTCCCCGGGGACGCGATGCCCGTAGGGAGTGCGCTGGACGGCCCGGATCCAATCCCTCCAGCGGTCCCACATCTCCCGTTCATGCGGAAGGTAGGTGGCCACACGGTCGCGGGAGGATCCGTCCGGCGGGAGCGGTGCCCAGCCCCGGAGACGCAGGGAGGGGGCGGCCCCTGCGCGGGAGCCTCCGTCCATCACGGCGGATCGCCTCCTCCGGGGGGGGCCCCTTCTCTGAGGCTACGCCCCGTGTCCCACGGGCGATGGATTGTGGGAGCCCAACCCCCGCACATCCGTCCTCGCCTCCCCGAACCCGTTCCCTCCCGCCATCGGGTCAATCGAGATAGCCCAGCGCCCGGAGATGCTCCTTGACCCTCCGTTCGTCCTCGGGGCTCAGCGCTTCCCCGTCCTTGGGATCTCCTTCCGCGAGGCGGGCCAGGGCATACGCCACGAACTCGTCCAGGTTCCGGAAGGCCGTGGCTGCGATGCGTCCCTCAAGGCGCGCCGCGAGGTCCCGGGGGATCTTCACCGAGACGGTCTCCGGTTCGGGCATGGGACGCGCCGGGAGGGGCTCACCTTACCCGGGTCCCTTCCCCAGGATCTTGGCCAGGCGACGGAAGGCATGCCGCAGCGTCACGTCGGTGACCTGGGCCACCCGGGCCACCTCCGATTGGCGGCGCGGTTCCCGGCATTCCATGCTGGCCATGTAGAGGGCGGCGCCCACGAGGCCATTGGGGGAGATGCCCGAGGAATCCGGATGCCCGTTCGCCGAGTTCACCATGTGGAGCGCCCGTCCGGTGGTCGTGGCGGAGAGCTTGAGTTCGGTGGAGAACCGGCGGACGTAGCTCCCGAGCCCCACGGGGGGCAGGTCCAGGTTCAGCCCGCGCCGCAGCGCCATGTAGGCCCGCCCGAAGTCGGCGCGGCTGATCCCCGCCGCCCGGGAGATCTCCGTCCACGTGGTGGGCAGGGAGTAGCGGCGGCACGCGGCGTATACGCTCGCCGCCGCCGCCGCGGACGCGGAGCGACCCCGGAAGAGATGGGACTCGCCCCCCTTCCGAAGGACCAGGAGCGCCGCTTCCTCGATGAGCTCGGGGAGCGCCATGGTCAGCACCAGTTGGTGCACGATCTGCTGCCCCCTCTGGCTCGTCCCGGGGTGGTGCATGCGGCGGTGCTCCCCTTCCCGTTCCCGGCGCCGGAGGATCTGGAACTCCCGTTGCCGCGCGGACGAAAGGACGTGTCCCTGCCCGTCCCGGCTCCCGTGGAAGACGGTCCCCTCGGGGCGGCGGGGGGAATACGGGGCCTGGCCCGGACCGTGTCCGGAGGCGGGCTCCCCGGTGACCGCCCCGCGGGGGAACGACGGGCCGGTGTCCAGCGCAACGGGATCCAGGACGTATCCACAATGGGGGCAAAGGCGCTCTCCGGTCCGCCCATCCTGGACCGCCCGACGGGATCCGCAACCGGGGCAGACCGCCCCGGGGACTACTTCATCGCTCATGGGCGCAACGGGCCTCTCGACCCCTGTGCTACCAGGATGGGTGCGCCATGCCTCTTAAATCTTGGTCCAAGGCTGAGGCCGGGGTCTCCGGGCCCATCTCCGCGGTTCATTCCCACTCGATGGTCGCCGGAGGTTTGTCCGTGACGTCATACAGGACGCGGACCACCCGCCCGGCGACCTCCCGGGTGATCCGTTCCGAGATCCGTCGCAGCAGGTCGTAGGGGAGCTCGGTGAAGGTGGCGGTCATCGCATCCCGGCTGGTCACCACACGGACCGAGATCACCTCCCCCACGCGCCGGGAATCCCCCGTCACGCCCACCGTCTGGACGGGCAGGAGGACCGCGAAGTACTGCCAGGGACGTGGGAACGCCCCCTGGGTAACCCCCCGATCCACTTCCTCCTCCACGATGGCGCCGGCTTCCCGTACGATCTCCACCCGGGGAGGACTGACCTCCCCCGCCACCCGGACCGCGAGCCCGGGGCCCGGGAACGGCTGCCGGTCCGAGCGGGGTATCCCCAGGTGGGCGGCCACGCTCCGGACCTCGTCCTTGTAGAGGTCCCGGAGCGGTTCCACCACCTTGAGGCTCATCGTGGCCGGCAGCCCTCCCACATTGTGATGCGTTTTGATGGTGTCCCTCAGGCTCCCCCCGCTCTCGATCCAGTCCGGTGCGATGGTCCCCTGCACCAGGAAATCCGCCTTCTCCGTGGCCGCCTCCGCCTCGAAGACCCGGATGAACGCTTCCCCGATGGCCCTCCGCTTCCGTTCGGGGTCCAGGATGCCCGCGAGGGCCGAAAAGAAGCGGGGAGCCGCCGGAACGATCCGGTAGGGAACTCCCACCTCCGAGAAGATCTCCGCCGTCCGGGCCGCCTCCCCCTTGCGCAGGAGGCCCGTGTCCACGAACAGGGCCACCGCCCGGGTGCCCAGCGCCCGGTGCGCGATCACCGCGGCCACGGTGCTGTCGATCCCACCCGAGGCCGCCACGAGGGCCCGGTGGGGTTCCGGCACCGCGGCGCGCACGGCCTCCACCGCCTCGGAGACGAACCGAGCCGGATCCATCATCTTCCGCGGCCCCCCGTCCGGCTCTTGGAGCACGCCCCTGGTCCATTCCTCCGTCCAATCCGACGAGCCCGGGAATCTCTGGAGACCGGTATCTCCGCCGTTCGTGTCCCGTCCAGCCCCCGTTCCAGGGCGAACGTCGACCCGAGCAAATCCCGGGATGTCTCGAGGGCGGCTGGTCGGATTCCCAGGCCCGGTCCTCGGAGGAGCAGCACTTCCTCCGATGGCCTCCGCACCCGATTCCCTGCCATCGCCACCCCGCGAAATGGCTCGGGGAGACCCGCCATCCGGGGGAAAAAATTCCCGGGGGGTTGGACGGAAATCCCTTCGCCCCCCGGGGGAAGGGGTCGGATAGCCGTGGTATCCTTCCGGACCTCCACCGTATCGGGGACAAGAGCGCCGCGGGATCTCCCATGCCGAAGCATTCCACCGGTGGCCCAGAAGAGATCTTCCACCTTCGGCATGGCCCGCGCACGCCCCGGGGGGGCTAAAAGGTCGTCGGAGATGGATCGGAGGGAGAGGACGGGCAATCCTCTTGGATCCTCCGCGCCGTTGAAACCCGGTCCCTCCCTGAGACTCACTTCCGCACGTACCGGAGCCCGGTCATCGCTTGCTTCCCGCTCAACCCGGTGGATACCGCGCACTTCGGGATGCCTGTGGCCCAATGGCGCCCACGTGACGGAACGGGCCGGGATCCGGGGGCCCGTCTGAATGGGGGCGGTTCAAGTCGGTGTGTCGGCCGGTCCGGAGAGATACTTCCGCCGTACCTGGAGGGAGTTCACCAGGGAGGCCACTGCGATGGCCCCTCCAAGGACCAGGGAGATGAATCCGATGGGCCCCAGGAAGTTGCCTGCGTTGACATCGCCTGCGGACAAGAGCCACATCGACTCCACGAGCAGGTAGGCACCCACCGCAAGGATCGCGATCCCTACGGTGAAGGCCAAAACGGTGGGCAACCAACGCATTCCATTGGATACCGATGAATCCACCATGGGTGGGGCCTATGCCCCGGACGCACTTAGTCTTTCCTTTCTTGCCGGGTTCACGTCGACAAACTTTCGCCGGATCCCCCGTTGGATCGCGATCCCCAACTCTGTACGACGTTCCGGTACGCAAACCCCGCCCACCCCTATGTGCACCCTCCCAAAAAGGATGAATATGGGAGCCCCCCTCCCTGACCCGTACCCATGGTGCGCCCTGGATCCCTTCCGGAATCCACCGGAGCGTGCCTCGGGGCTCGATATCCCTGACGGCGGGCCACCTCACGTAGGGGCCCGCCCTGTTCCATGTTCAGCGAAGCGTCTAGCTTGTTCAACGCCCCGCATCCCCCGGGGAGGAACTCCGGGCCATGAGCCGTCCGGGTTCCGTTTCGGAGATCTGCCGCTTGCGGGGCGAGGTGGCCCGCGTCGACCGGGAGTTGCAGCGAGCTCTCTTCCGGCGCCTCCGGCTCGCCGTGGCCATCGGGCGGATGAAGCAGGACCAAGGGCTCCCCCTTCGCGACCATGGGGTGGAGGAGAAGGTGGTGATGCGCTGGATCCAGAGCCTATCCGGTTGGGGGATCCCCCAACGCCAGGCGGCCTCCCTCGCTCGATGGCTCATCCGGGAATCGATCCGGATCCAGGCCCGGAGGTCGCGGGCCCGATCGCGGACCCCCTGAACCCTTTTCCTGTCCCGTACATCCCCGCGGACCATGACCCGTCCACCGCGCTTTCCTTCGCGGGTCCGGAGGGTCGCGAGCGGTACCCCCTGGGAGGATGCCGTGGGGTATTGCCGTGCCCTCCGGGTGGGCCGCTTCGTCTTTGTGTCCGGCACCACGGCCACCGGACCGGATGGGTCGGTGGAGGGCGAGGGGGACCCCTACCGCCAGGCGTTCCGGGCCCTCACGAACCTAAAGAGCGCCCTCGGGCGGTTGGGGGCGAGCCTCCGGGATGTGGTCCGGACCCGCATGTACGTGACGCGGATCGAGGACTGGAAGGAGATCGGACGTGCCCACCGGGAGTTCTTCGGAGCCCACCCGCCGGTCACCACCATGGTGGAGGTCTCCCGGCTCATCGATCCCGCCATGCGGGTGGAGATCGAGGCCGACGCCATCGTAGCACCCCCTCGCCGGGGAGCCCCCGCCCGCCGGCGGGCGCTTCCCTAGACGATGGGGGTGAGGGTGGTGTACGGTACCCCCTTGCGGGAGTCGATGGAAATGGAGTAGATCATCGTCCGGGGCCGGATCCCGTAGATGCATGGACTGTTGTCGATCTTCACGACCCGGAAGTACGTATCCATCATGTTGATGATCTCGCTCGTTACCACGAGCCCGGGCTTCAGGAGACCGATCCCCACGTCTCCCCGGAGCTTGGTCCGTTCCATCCCGATGAACAGGCCGCGGATGGCCGGGGCGTCCCCCTGGAGGTACTCCAGAGTGTCGAACGCGGTATACTCCATGATGGGCTTCTGATCCGCCCCCCGGACGGCGCGGTCGGCCACCGAAAGGGTCCGGATGGCATCCTCCCGGCCCACCCGACCCAACGGGAGGACGTACGGCAGGGAACTCTCGGTGTTGAAATAATCGGTGAAGCGGACCCGGTTGTCGAACGTTTCGGGGGGGATGTACGCCGTGAGGATCTGCCGGAGCCGTTCCGGCGACTCGCCGCCCGCGAGGATCCCCATGATCCCCCGTCCCTGCGACAGGAAGTTCAGGAAGGCGGGCACGAACAGGAGGTAATAGTCGTCGATGGAGACGTTCACGTCGATCTCGAACCCGTTGTAGGAGCCCGTCTGGTAGCCGCCGCCCAGGAGGGAATCGAAGTCGGGGATCCCCGTGGAATAGTAGCGAGGAGGGTCCCGTACCGAAGTCCACGGAGTGCTCGCGGGGCCGGTGGTGACCCGCTGGTTGGAGATGCCCAGGGCCTGGAAGCGGCCCCCCGCCAGGGTGACCGCATACCGGGGCCTTGGGATCGCGGTGGCCCGGAGCTTGTCGAGCCGCATGTGCCGGACCCGGCGCTCCTCCCATTCCTCCCGGGAGAACGAGAGGAGACCGTCCACGAGGTATTCGATCCCTCCGGCCTCGGGTTTCTCCAGGATCATCACCACGTTGGTGTTGGAGTTCTCCGCGAGGTCCTTCTGCAGGCACATCACGAACTCTTCCATCTCGAGTCCGTACTTGTGCGTCACCCCCTCGAGGGAGTCCACCACGAGGAGCGCCTTCTCGGGGAGCACGCCCTCGACCCGGTCGTACATGTGCTCCACCTCGGGCATCCGGGTGTGCTTGAGGAGCGCGGTGAGCTGGGTCCGGTCCACCTTGGTGGGGGGGGCCTGCTCCTGTCCGATGCTCTTGAGGAAATCCCGGGCCGTGGAGATCTTCTCCTTGACCTCTGCGGGCGGTTCGGTGGGAACTTCCCGTTCCCGCGCCATGAGCGTCTCCAGGAACATCTTCCCCGCGTCGAAGATGCGGGCCCGCATCTCGGTTCCGCGGAGCCACGGGAACTGCCGGTACAGCGCGTCATCGGAGACCCGGGTGGAGAGGTAGAAGCTCTGTCCGGGGCGTCCCAGCTTCTCCAGGAGCTCCAGGCCGAAGGTCGTCTTTCCGGTCCCGGCCCCTCCCTTGACGATGAGGGACCGGCCCCCACGTCCATTGAGAAAATCAATGACCTCGGGGGGCATTCCGAGGTTCTGACGCGTGTTGGCTTCCATTTCGGGAATACTCCGAAGAGCCGATACGTTTCCAAGGGAAAGGCCCTCTTATAAGCTTGGGGGTCGCCGGGACTCCACTTCGGAATCTTGAGGGGCCGGGCGAGCCCGGTGCGAGGCTCCCGCAGGCATCCACACGGATACTGATCCCACGGGGTCCGCTGGGAGCCCCCGATCCCCCCGGAGGGCTCATCCGGGCCCCGCGGGAACCCCGCCCAAAGGCCATCGTGGCCTTCCAGCCCTCGGAGGTCACCTCCCGGTCCGTATGGATGTGGGTGCCTTCCGCGTCCGCCCGGCGTGCCCTCAGGGGTTGCGTCCGTCCCTCACCCTCGTCCAGGCCGCTTCGAGGGCCCGGTCCACATCCGGGCCCCCGGGGCCGCTGGCGGTGGCGGCGGAATCGTTCCCGCCTCCCCGTCCCCGCCACACTTCGAGGGCGGCCTGGAGCAGTCCCTTCGCCGAGTAGCGCTTCGGGTCCCCCGACGCGAAGAAAAGGTAGGCGGAACCCGACGAGTCCTCTCCGGCGAGGAGGGCCACTCCCTTGCCGTCGGAGGTGAGGTCCCGGGCCAGCTCCTTGAGCCCCTCCCGGCCCAGCGCCACCCGGGCCACGACGGCCGCGTGGGTCCCACCGGAGAGCGTCCGCATGTGCTCCGGGGACCCCCGGAGGGTCCGGGCGATCTCCTTCACATCCTCGGCTCCCGCGCTCCGGGCCGTCCTCTGGGCCGCTTTGAGGCGCTCTTCCAGACGCGTGATGGCTTCCGGGAGCCCGTCCACGGGAGCGGCGAGCCGCTGGGAAAGCTCGCGGAGAATGCCCTCGTGCTGGTCCACCACCTCCAGCGCGCGATCCCCCGCCGCGAAATGGAGGCGGACCATCCCATCCTGGATCCGCTCCGTGGAGAACACCTTCACGAATCCCACCTCCCCCGTGCGCGTGCAGTGGGTTCCTCCGCAGGCCTCCACGTCGAAATCCTCGATCTCCACGATGCGCAGGACCTTTCCCGGCACGGCACCTCCCTGGTAGAGCCCGAACCCGAACCGGGCCTCGGCCTCCATCCGCGGCTGGAACGTGCTACGGACCGGCCGGTCCTCCCGGACCACCTGGTTCACCAGGCGCTCCACCTGCCGCAGTTCCTCGGGGGTGATGCCCCGGTAGTGGGTGACGTCCAGCCGGGCCCCTTCCGGGCCCTTGTAGGCTCCCGCCTGCCACACGTGAGGGCCCAGGATCCGTCGGAGCGCGCCGTTGAGGAGATGAGTGGCCGTGTGGTGCTGCATGAGCTGTCGGCGCCGCGCCGCGTCGATGATCCCCGTGACCATCTCTCCCGGTCCCAAGGGGACCGCGGGGTCGTGCTCCAACCGGTGGAAGACCCACCCCCCCTTCCGGATCACCTCCACCACCGGCTCGGACCGGATGGTCCCCGTGTCGGTGATCTGCCCGCCCCCCGTGGGGTAGAAGTAGGTACGGTCCAGGATGAGGAAGGGTCCCATGGCCCAGAGGACCTTCGCCTCGAAGCGGGTGGTGTAGGGATCCGTGTAGTAGAGCACTTCCGTGGCGGGCAGGGAGGGCGGGGGGTCAGGGACGCCCCGGGCGGTGGAGTCGGCATCCCCCCCGAGGCCCCCTCCCGGGGGTTCCGATTCGTGCCGGGCGGCCACCCGGGCGAAGAAGTCCGGGGGCACCGCGACCGGATGCTGGAGCTCCTCGAGGACGGCATCGGGAGGGATCCCGAAGGAGTCGTAGAGCTCCACCAAGTCCTCGACCCCCAGCGTCCCGCCTTCCCGTGTCCGCCGGGCTTCCAGCCGGCGCACCTGCTGCCGGCCCCGGTCCAGTGCCTCCCGGAACCGCTCGGTCTCCAGGGACAGGACCTCGTGCAAACCGCGCACATTCCCGCCGATCTCCGGGAACGCGCGGGAGAGCCGGGACGCCACCCGATCCACGAGGTCCGGAAGGGTGAGGTCCTCCGGCCGCTTCGCGAGGATCCGCAGCATCCGCCGGAGGAGCAGGCGGGCCAGGTACCCCTCCCGGACGTTGGAAGGCACCACGCCGTCGGTGAACATGAACAGGAAGCTCCGGGCATGATCCAGGAGGACCGCCGCCTCCGGGAGAGGGAGGGAGGAGGGGAGCTCCGCCAGGATCTCGGGGAAGATCGCCTCGTAGACGGTGGGGGTCCCCTGCGCCATCCAGACGAACCGCTCCAGGCCATACCCCGTGTCCACCACGGTGAGCGGCATGGGTTTGAGGTGGTCCCCGTCCCGGACGTACTCCATGAAGACCAGGGTGGCCACCTCGAGGCCCCGGAGCCCCACGGAGACCGAGGGGCCCAGGTTCCCGCCCCCTTCCCATTGCTCCTCCTTGTAGGTGATCTCGGGCCCCGGGGCGCCCAGCTCGCTCACCAGGAGCTCATGGCAGAGCTCGATGGTACGGGCCTTGAAGTAGACCTCGTGGCCGGGGCGATTGAAGGCGTGGTGCGCCATCATCTCGAACTCGGTGAGGTGGCGGCCGGTGACGCCCACGTTCTCGATGTCCGTGAAGCGCAGGCAGGGTTGGGAGATGGTGAGGGGGTTCGCCGGGGGCTCCATGGCCCCCGAGGTCACCCACGGCTGGAAATCGTAGATGGAGGCCTGCACGAACATCACGTCGTTCCGCCACCGGGGGACCACCGGGTAGCGCCGGATGCGCGCGTGGCCCCGCTGCTCGAAGAATCCCAGGTAGAACTCCCGGAACTCGTCCAGGGTGTAGGACTTCCGGAAGGGGCTGCTACCCACGAACGAGTACGGCGTGCACGGCGTCTCGGCGCACCGTTCCCGGGGGGTCTCCGACCAGAACGCCTCGTGGCAGGAGGAGCAGACCTGCCGGTGGAATCCCTTCCGGGAGAAGAACTCGTTCTCGTACTCGTGAACGTCCATGGGAAAGGGGCCCTTCACCCCGTGGCGGATTAAGAGTCTTGCCCCGCCGCTACCGCGCTCCGGGAAGGGGGCCCCTTCCCTTCCCGGACCCATGGGCCCCTTGGGCCTTCCAGCGGATCCCCGTGGCGCACACCTCCACCAGGGGGCAACGCTCGCAGCGGGGACGACGGGGGAGGCAGGTGTTCTGACCGTGCTGGACCAGGAGGGGGTTCAACGGGATCCACAGGTCCCGGGGGACCGTGGCCCGGAGCGCGGCCTCGGTCTCCTCGGGGGTCCCGGTCCTCACGGCTCCCAGACGGTTCGCGATGCGATGGACATGCGTGTCCACGGGGATCGCGGGTTCGAGGAATCCGAAGACGAGGGTGCAATTCGCGGTCTTCCGGCCCACCATGGGAAGCGTGAGGAGCGCGTCGAGGTCCCGGGGGACCTCCCCATGATACCGGTCCCGGATGGCCTGTGCCGTGGCCCGGATCCCCCGGGCCTTGGTGGCGTAGAACCCCACGGGCCGGATGAGTCTCTCGATCTCGGAAAGAGGGGCATCCGCGAGGGCCGACACCGAGGGATACCGGGCGAAGAGCTGGGCGGCGGCGCGATCCGTCGCCTCGTCCCGGGTCCTCTGGGACAGGATGGTCCCCACGAGAACCTGGAAGGGGTCCTCGGCGTGGGCGCGAAGGTACGGGATCCGCCAGTCCCCGTTCTGGTAGAGCCGGGCCAACTCATCGAGGACGAAGGCCCACGGGATGGGTCGGCCGGAGAGCCGGCGCCGGGACCTGCCCCGGCCCGGGGAGGCGGCGGGAAAGGGCGGGGCGCGCCTCACGCTCTGGCACTCCTCGTCCGTGGGCGCAAATCGGAAGCGGTGTCGGGAGAGGCCGGCATCCCCAGGGGGTCCGAGAGCGACGGCTCCTCCGGAGGGATGCCCAGATGGGCCGAAAGGACTTCTCCCGCGAGGTAGACCCCCCCGGTGGCGAGGAGGATCCCCGTGGGACCCAGGCCGGCCCGGCCCAAGGCGATCCCCTGGGAAAGACCATCCGCCGAAAGGATCCGGTGGAAGCGACCACGCCCGGCCCGTAGGATCTCGGTGGGCGGCATGGAGCGGGGGGAGCGGAGGGGAGTGACCACGAGGGTATCCGCGAGGGTCGAGAGTTCGTCGAGGATGGCCTCCACTTTCTTGTCCCGGAGGCAGCCGAAGAGGACCACGTTCTCCGTACGTGGGATGCCGGGGTGGAGTTCCTGAAGCGCCTTCACCAGCTCCTGAGCGCTGTGCGGGGTATGGGCCGCATCCACATAGAAGGGCGGATCGGAAGAGAGTCTCTCCAGGCGACCGGGCCATCGCGCCTTCTGGAACCCCTCCCGGAAGGCCTCCTCGGGGACGGGGGTCCCGCGGGAACGGCCGTAGAGATCGAGGGCAGCCACAGCGAGGGCTGCGTTGTGCGCCTGGAATGGGCCGAGGAGGGGAAACTCCAGGCCGGGATGGAAGCGGACCGGGGTCCGCACGTCCACCGTCTGCCCCTGAGGACCCAACTCCCTCCGTTCCAGGACCACGTCGCGCCCCCATTGCCAGAGAGGTACCCCCAGGTGGAAGGCATTGCGCCGGACTTCCTCGAGCCCTTCCCCGGGACAATCGCCCACCACCCCCCATGCCCCCTTGTGGAAGATCCCGCTCTTCTCATGGGCGATGTCCCGGAGGGTGGGACCCAGGATGTCCGTGTGTTCCAGCTCAAGGGTGGTGATCACCGTCACGGGCGCCTGGATGGTGTTGGTGGCGTCGAGCCGTCCGCCGATGCCCACCTCCACCACGGCCGCGGTGACCTTCTTTTCCCGGAAATGGTGGAACGCGAGGGCGGTGGTCACCTCGAAGAAGGTGGGTTCCCGGGGGAGCTGCCCATCCCGAAGGAGCTTCCCGGCGACCCGCCGGACCATCTGGATCCCCCGGACCGTATCGGCGCGGGAGATGGGGCGCCCGTCAACCTGGATCCGCTCCCGGTAGCTCAACAGGTGGGGAGAGGAGAAGAGTCCGGTCCGCTCCCCCGCCGAAGAAAGGACCGAGGCGCAGAACATGGCCACGGAACCCTTCCCCTTGCTCCCCGTGACGTGGATGGAAGGAAAGGTGCGCTCCGGGTGTCCCAGGCCCTTGAGGAGGCTCCCGATCACCTCGAGGCCGGGCTGGGCCCCCAACCTCTGGAGACCCCAGAGGTAGGCGAGCGCCCGGGGATAGGCATCCACCATGGGGGTCCCGACGGGGGTCACCCTTCTTAAGCGCGACGGCCGGGACCTCCGGCCCGGCTCGATAAATCCGCGGAAGATGTACGCCAGGTCGGTGGAATTCGTGACCGACGGAGACCGGAGCCTCATCGTGGCGCTCCTGGGAGACCTGGACCTGGGACGGGAACTGGGAAAGCCGGGGACCCGATCGGACATCACCCTCTACGATTCCGTGGGCTCCGGGGTGATCTCGACCTACGTGGAGCCCACGCAGTTCCCGGAGAAGCTGCCCCCGCTCCTCGCCGCCCTGGCCATCGGGGACCGCCCCATCGTGGTGGCGAACGGGTTGAACCGGGACCTGGGCGAGATCGTCCTGGCCGTGGATCTCATGGGCCGGACCGAGGGGCTCCTTGCTCTGGGGCCGGGTGTGGGCGAAGGCGACCTGGAGCCGCTCCTCAAGGGGACCTCCCTCCAGGGGTTCGCCCGGCTGCCCCGGGACGCGAAGGCCCTCCGGGAGGCGGTGCGGAACTGGCCTTCCCGGACCTCTCCCGGCGAAGTGGTCGTCCCCATCGACCATGCCTTCCCCGTGAAGGGAGTGGGTACCGTGGTCCTGGGGGTGGTGCGCCAGGGGACCCTGCACGTCCACGACAAGCTCCGGCTGTACCCCAGTGAACGGATGGTGGAGGCCCGTTCCCTCCAGGTCCACGACGTGGACCTCCCCCAGGTGGAGAGCGGGAGCCGGGTGGGTGTCGCCCTCAAGGGCGTGGAGGCGGAGGACGTCTCCCGGGGGGAGATCCTCGCCCCCGAGGGGACCCTCCGGACCGGGGACCTCCTGGAGCTCACGGACTACCGTCCCTGCCGATTCTTCAAGGGACGGGCCGGGGAAGGGGACAAGGTGCACGTCAGCGTGGGGCTCCAGACCGCTCCCGCACGGATCCAGACGGTGGACGGGTCCCGTGTCCAGATCACGGTGGATCGACCCCTGGCATGGCTTCCCGGGGACGTGGCCCTGCTGGTCCAACTCTCGAGCCCCGGCCCCGGGCCACGGCTCGCGGGGCGGGGGATCCTCTCCTGATCCGGCCCCCTCTCTCAGGGATGGTCGAAGGGCCTCAGGCGAACATTCCCACGGTCTCCTTCCGGAGATCCTCTTCGCCGATGACCTTCTCGATGGCCTTCTCGAAATCCGCCTGGGTCACCGCATCCCTCTCCTCGCGGATGGCCCACATCCCGGCCTCGGTGCAGACCGATTTGATGTCGGCCCCGGTGGCCCCCTCGCAACGCGAGGCGAGGTACTCGAAGTCGATGGCCTCCTTGAGGGCCATCTGGCGCGAGTGGATCTTGAGGATCTCCACGCGCCCTTGGAAGCCGGGGACCGGGACCTCCACGATCCGGTCGAACCGGCCCGGGCGCAGGAGGGCCTCGTCGAGGATGTCCGGCCGGTTGGTGGCGGCGATGATCTTCACGTTGGAGAGCGGCTCGAAGCCGTCCATCTCCGCCAGGAGTTGCATGAGGGTCCGTTGCACCTCCCGGTCCCCGCTCGTGGCCACCTCCAGACGCTTCGCCCCAATGGAATCGATCTCGTCGATGAAGATGAGGGTGGGGGCCTTCTCCCGAGCCAACTGGAAGAGTTCCCGGACCAGCCGGGCGCCTTCCCCGATGTACTTCTGGACGAGTTCGCTTCCCACGAGCCGGACGAAGGTGGCGTTCGTGTGGTGGGCCACCGCCTTGGCGATCATGGTCTTCCCCGTCCCGGGGGAACCGATGAGGAGGACCCCCTTCGGGGGCTCCACTCCCACCTTCCGATAGAGCTCGCTCCGCAGGAGCGGATACTCCACGGCCTCCCGGATCTCCCGGACCTGATCGGAGAGCCCGCCGATGTCGTCGTAGGTGACGTTGGGCCGGGTCACGATCTCGCTCGCGGTCACCAGCGGGTCCAGGGACGCGGGGAGGACCCCCATGACGGCGAGGGTCTGCTTGTTGAGCGCCACCCGGCTCCCCACGCTGAGCTTCTCGTGCTCCACGGTCTCCGCGGCGTTGACCACGAAGTCGGGGCCGGTGGAGCTCTTCACCACGAGCCGGCCGTCGGTGAGCACGTCGCGGACGGTCCCCACGATGAGGGGGGGATACCGGAGACGGTCCAGCTCGGTCTTGAGGCGCTTCACCTCCCGCTGGAGGCGCAGGATCTCCGCCTCCATGTAATGCCGTTCGCTCTCCACCCGCTTGATGGCTTCCGCCAGCTGGTTGTTCCGGAGTTCCAGGAAGTTCAACCGGTCGTAGGCCTCTTCGCTACCGGAACGGACCTCTTCGTCGGACGCAGTGGATGGCCGGTTCCGGGTCTCGTCCATGGGTGCCACGGTAGGGGTAAGAGCATCGCAGCCATATAAGACGACTGAGCGGCTCAACCCCCGGGCAAGACCCACCTGCTTCACCGGAGATCCTGGGAACGAGGCATCCGGGTTCCGTCAAGGGGCGGGCCGACGAGGACCCCCCCACAGGACCCGACTCATCTCGTCGATTATAATATCCGGTGGCCCCTAGGATGCGTCGGAAGGAGTGTTCCCGATGCCCCCTCGCTGCGAGATCCCTCCTCCCATCGCCCGGTTCCTTTCCACTTCGCGGAGCGGGATCTTCCTGGTCCGGGGGGAGGCGGGAAGCGGCCGGACCCTGTTCGCCCTGTCCCTCCTCCAGGCATTCGGGACCGCGGGGAGCTACGTGAGCCCCCACCTCACACGGCGACAGGCGAGCGCCCTGGCGAAGCCGTATTGGCAGAGCGCCCTCCCCTTGACGGTCTTCGGGTTGGAGGACCTTTCCCAACCTCCGGGACCTCCGGATGGATCCCCGTCTGAGCCCCCCGGGAGGCTGCCACCCTGGATCGATGCCTGGCTACGATCCGGCGATGACCAGAAACCTGCCACCATTGTCGTCGACACCTGGGAAGCCTTCCTCCAGAACATGGGCCGGTGGTGGCACGAGGAACGGAGCGACGTGGGGCGGGATTCCCTGGCGAGCCGGTTCATCGAGGTCTTCGCCCAACATGTGGGCCAGAGGTTGTTCCGGGCCGTCATACTCCTCGAGGGGTCCTCGGGCGGACCTCTGGACCACATCGCCGACGCGATCTTCACGCTCACCAAGCAGACGCTCGAGGAGCGGCAATATCGCTGGTTGTCCATCGACGAGCTCCGGAGGGTGGATGTCCAGGTGAGAGAATATCCGTTCACCCTTCTCGGAGGGTCCTTCGAGTGCTTCCCCCCGAGTGAGCTATTGGATCGTCCCCCCGCCGCCCGGGCCGATCCGGCCCCTCCCGGGGACTTCCGCACATCCCTCTGGCCCGGCAGCGCGGATTACCACAATATTTTCGGGCCGTTCCAGAGCAATCACATGACCCTCCTCGAGGTCGATGACGAGATCCCCTCCGGACCGGTCCAGGCGATGTCCAGCTCTGCGATGCTGGCGGCTCTGCGCATGGGACGCCGGGTCGGGTACGTACCCCGTCCCCACATCCGACTCGAAGGGATCTGGGCGTCCTTCGCGCCCGTGGTGAAGCCCGAGGTCTTCACGAGCCTCGTCCGGGTCCTCTCCCTCGCGCCTCTGGAGGAGCCGCGCGAGCCGCTCCGGACCGTCCACCTGTCCCCCGAATTCCCCTCGGAGGAGGAGGACACGAGGACCTTCCAGATCCGAGGGGCCGTCCGGCCCCCCGGCGCGGGGAGTTCCTATCAGGTGCGGGAGGCCTACCGGGCCCGTTCCAGCGCCCTGTTCGATTTCCTCCGCGGTCCGGCCGGGGCCCACCCTCCCAACCTGTTGATCAGCACCCTGGGAGGGGTCGAAAACATCGGCCGGAGCGTGAGCCGCGAGTACACACCGGAGACCCTGGCCTATGTGCTGCAATCGTACCTGACCGCAGGCCCCCTGCACATCCTGGTCATTGGGTCCCGCAACAACCCGCTCGTGACGTATTTCCGGGACCTCGCCCAGACCCGTTTGCTGATGCGTGCGGTCAAGGGAAGGTTCTTCCTCATGGGCATTCGGCCTTGGACCTCAATCTATGCCCTGACGATGCCGGCGGGGGAGGACCCACCGCAAGCGTCGTATCGGCTCACCCTCATGAGCTGAGGCCGCGGGAAGGTGCGTCCCCCGAGCCGTGGGGGCCGTGGGTTTCAAGGGCCGGTGCGTGTCCGGTGGGCGGATCCGGGAGGGATGGGAATCTTGGTCGTGGCGATGGCCTTTGCCCCCGGACACGTGACCGGGCTCTTCGTGCCGGATCTTGAGGGGCCCGATCCCCGCTCCCGGGGGTCCCGGGGGGCGGGGATCGTGCTCGACGTGGGGGCGAGAGCGAGGGTGGAGCTCCGGGAACTCCGGGCCGACGCCACCCGGATCGAGGTGCTGCAGGGGGGCCTTCCGGTGAGCTTCCCCATCACGGAACTCGCCCTCCGACTGCTGGTCCCCTCCCACGGGTACACGGTCCGGGTGGAGCTCCGGCACGAGCTTCCGGTCTCCCATGGCTTCGGGATGAGCGCCGCAGGAACGCTGGCATCCGCCATGGCTCTCGCCCAATGCCTTGGACTCCCCGTGGAGCGGGCCCACGAGGCGGCGCACCGCGCGGAGATGGAACTCCACGGGGGGCTGGGCGGGGTCTCCGCCATCCTGGGGGGAGGACTCGAAGTGCGACGGGTCGCGGGGGTCCCCCCCTACGGTAAGGTCGAGAGGACGCCCCATTCCCGGGGCTTCTTTGCCGCGTTCCTCCGGGACCCCCTTCCTTCCCCTCCCCTCCTGGGGAACCCCGAGTTCCTTGCAAGGGTCGCCGCACTGGGCACACCTCTCCTGGGGGATCTCCCCCCTCCCCCGGTGCCCTGGACCAGGTTCTTCGAGGCCTCGCTCGAGTTCTCCCGAGGATTGGCCCTGGGAGGCAGCGCCCTCACGGCCACCCTGGGCCGGGTGACGGAGAGCGGCGTCCCGGCGTTCCAGGCCATGATGGGCAACACGCTGGTCGCGTCACCCCCGGACGAGGATTCGGAAGGTAGGCTGGTGACGCTCCTGCGCCGGGCCGGCTTCACGATCTTGAGGGTCCACGTGGGGCGCACGGGGGCAATCCCCCTGGGCCCGGACACGGCGGACGCAAGCTGAACCCCCCCGAGGGGTCCCCGAAGCATCGCATCGAAAGGCTCAAAAACAGGTGGGGGGTGGGCGGCGGGCCTATGGTGCGGAAACCGAACCGGATGTACCGGCGGATCGAGGGACAGATCTACACCCGGAAGGAGTACATGGGCGGGATCCCGCACTGCCGGATCACCCAGTTCGACACGGGGAACGTCCATCAGCAGTACAAGTTCCATTTCTCCATGCTGGCGGAGGAGGCGGCCCAGGTGCAGGACAAGGCCCTGGAGGCGGCCCGGATCAGCATCGTCCGCGTCATGGACCGCGCGGCGTCCAACAACTTCCACGTCAAGGTGCGGAAGTATCCGCATCAGATCCTCCGAGAGCACAAGATGGCCACAGGGGCCGGAGCGGACCGGATCTCCGATGGGATGCGGCTTGCGTTCGGGAAGCCGGTCGGACATGCCGTCCGGGCCAACATCGGGGACACGCTCATCACCCTGGCCTGCCGTTCCGAGAACGTGCCGGACGCGAAGGAGGCGATCCGGAAGGCCTCCTCCAAGCTCCCCACGCCCGTCCGTGTCCTCGTCGAGGAACGGGCCGGCTTTGTCGAGGAAGCGAGGGCGGCGGCCATCGCCCCGGTACTCGAGGAGAAGCCCGCCGCGCTGACGACCGAAGAGGCGGCGGCCCCCCCCACCGAGGAGGCGGCTGGAAAGCCCGAGGCGCCCTCCAAGGATGCGAAGAAGCCGGGGGAGAAGGCCTCTCCCCCCGCGGCTTCCGCGAAGGACGAAAAGGCCGCCAAGAAGGGGAAGTAGGGTCTCCTCCGTCCTTATCCCATCTTCACCACGAGGACCGGGCACTTCGCGTGGTGGACCAGGGCATCGGAGACGCTTCCCAGGAGGAGCCTCTTGGCCGTGGAGGAGCCTCGGGAACCCACCACCAAGAGATCGGTGGGAGACTTCTCGAGGTACGTGAGCAATTCGTCGGCCACATGCCCTTCCAGGCAGATCGCCTGGGCGGGGTTCACTCCCATCTGGGTGCACCGTTTCTGGGCCCGATCCAGGATGTCCCTGTAGCGTCCCGCTTCGATGTCGGTGACCTGGGGGGGCACCCAAGGTTCGGGGGGGGAGAGGACGAGGGGGAGCGGCGCCACCGTGACCAGCGTCAATTCGGCTGCATACCTCATGCAGAGCTCCAGCGCCACATCCAAGGCGCGGTCGCTGTGGGCGGATCCATCCAGCGCGACGGTGATGTGACGAAATCCCTCAGCCATCGGCACGGGGGATGCCGTCGAGATGGAAACCAGTTACGGAAGCCAGAAACGTCCCCCCCCACTGCCTTCGCAGAAGGGGGATCCCCGTCTCATGCCGGGAGGACGATCTCTCCCCCCGATTTCTGGTTCGAGGGAACCTTCCGGGTCGCCACGTTCTTGGTCTTCCAGAAGACCTCGGCGAACTGGTGGACGCTGGCCAGAAGTTCCTGGGCGCCTGCCAAGTTGACCTCCTGGCGTGCCTTGGATGCCTGCTTCCAGATCTTGAAGACGAGGTCCGGGAGCTCCGGGAACTTCTTCACCATGTCCGCCGTGATGTAATCCCCGTAGATCACCCGGATCTCATGCTTGAGCTTCTCCGCATGCTGCTCCTTGACGGCGGTGTACCGGGCGAGCTTGTGGGTGTACGCGTGTTTCTCCTCCGCCTTCGCATCGGCTGCCGGGGGAGGAAGCTCGCCGATCAACTGATCCATCCGGATGACCGTGAGGGCGGCGATCTGGGCTTCATGCGGGTCGTAGATTCCGCAGGGGATGTCGCAATGGGCGAAGACCGGGAGGGGGGGGCGCAGGTGGTCGGAGAGGGCGTAGAATCGCTTCCGGAAGCTCTTTAGTCCGAACATGCCCTCCCGCAGAACTCCCGGAGCCTTAAACCCGGCGGAACCAGCGATGGAGGAAACCTCCTCTGGACATACGTGGTCCTGGAAGCGCTCCCCGTGGAGCCGATGGTGGAGGAGTCGGCGGGTGGAGGTGATCGACGACAGCATGTCCCCCACGCTCCTCCCGGGGGATCGCTTGTTCGTGGACCGAAAGGAATACCGGATACGGCCCCCTCAGCCCGGCGAGATCGTGGTGCTCCGGGACCCGGAATCCCGGGAGCGGTGGCTCATCAAGAGGGTCCACGCGATCCGGGAATCCTCGGGAGCACTCTGGGTCGATGTCCGCGGGGACAATGTGGTTCGGAGCCGGGACAGCCGACACTTCGGGTGGATCCCCCTGTCCCAGGTGTCCGGGTTCGCATGGTACCGCTACCGCCCACCTTCGCGCGAGGGCCCCTTGGCCTGACGAAGGGGGGGGTCAGGGGTTCCCGGGAAGAACCGGAGAGGAGTCCGTCTCCAGACTCCAGGTACTGTCCGTTTCCCCCGATCCTTGAACGGTGCCCTACGGCATCCACCTCATCTCCACCGCCACTTCACCCCGTGTGTGCGGTAGAGGTTCCTGCTTCCCCGTGAGCCGAAAGCCCTTCTTCCGGTACATGTGAAGGGCCGCCCTCTGCCGGGGATGGACGTCGAGGAGCACCGGAATCCGTGGACCCTGGCCCTGGGCCCAGGCGAGGGCCATATGGAGGAGACGGCCACCGATCCCGTTTCCGCGATGCTCGGGATGGACCCACATGGAGAAGATGCGTACCTCGGGGGTCCGCCGCGAGACGGCGACCATGTCCACCGCAACCCCCTCCACCGTGGCTATCCACATGGCTTCCTCGGGTGACCTGGCTCCTTCCGAGGTTCGATCCTGCCACCATGAATCCGGCAGGTCGCGGCGGGATTCGTCGGGGGAAGCGAAGGCCAAGGGGGACTCCTGGAGCATTTGGAGCCTCAGGGCCCTGTACGTGGCCCAGTCCTCCTCTCGGATGCGCCGGAGATCCACAAGATGTGGGACGGGGTGACCCATGGTCGATCCTTCCGATCCGCTCCCCCCTGCCCCCGGCATGTGCCCGTCCACAAATGGCTGTGGGACATATGGAGCCTATACGGACGGTCGCAAAGGGACCCCGACACGGAGGACATGCCGTACTCTCCCTCCTCTCTCCCTCGTGGGCGGCCCTTGGAAGTACGCACCCCCGTTCCCACGGGAGATGGCCCTGTTGCCCACGAGGTCGGGTCAACACCTCCAAGTCCCTGAACTTCGGAGTGGGTAGCGGGGCATGGATTTGAACCATGGATCTACGGGTTATGAGCCCGTCGGGATAACCTGACTACCCTACCCCGCTATGGCGCGTTGCGACGGCGGCTCCGTATTTGAAACCTCCCCCGATGGATCCGCCAAGGGCGGCCCGGGGACGAACGTCTTGGGGGATCGGTCACTCTTCCGGATGTACCTGGTCGGCGTACCGCCCCGATAGGCCGGTCAAGATGCGAGTGGGTCGTTTTCTCTGGCGGTAGCCCCGCATGACCACGGAAAAGACCTCCCGGATCCGGACGATCGCTTCGTCCACGAAGCAATTCCGGGCAGTCTCCGCTCCCCGTTCCCCCATGGACTCGAGTTGCCTGGGATGGGCCAGGAGACGGGCCATTCCCCGGGCCAGCGCACGGGAGGAGAACGCCGGGACCACATCTCCGTCCACCCCCCGGGTCATGATCTCCCGGACCCCGGCCCCTTCCGTCACCAGCACCGGCCGCCGGTGCAGCCATGCCTCCACCGCCACGAGCCCGAATCCCTCCCGGGGTGAGGGAAGCACCACCAAGTGGGAAAGGTCATAGGCGGCGGCTAGGCGCTCATCCTCCAGATAGCCCACGAAGCGGACCGATCCCGTGATCCGATGGCGCCGTACCAGTTGCTCCAGGTAGGTCCGCCATTGGGAAGCCTTCCCGTGTCCCCCCGAGAAGCTTCCGTTCCCCACCAGGACCAGTCGAGCGCGGGGAAACCGGCGCGCCACGTAGGGCCATGCCTCCAGCAACAGGTCCTGCCGTTTCTGGGGATCCATCCGCGCGACGCAGAGCACCACGGGTCCGTCCCCAAGGTCCCACTCCTCCCGAAGCTGTCCCGGGAGCGCCGGAGGAGCCGGACGGTACTGGGATGGATCCACGTGGGGATAGATCTGGAACGCGAGTCCCCGATATCCCGCGCGCAGGAGGCTCTCCAGCTCCCGCCGCGTGGAGACAATGATCCCATCGTACCCCCCGAGATTCGCCATGAAGAAGTGGCGGACGGGTGGCGGATACATCTCAAGGTTGAAGGGGATGTGCCAGCGGAGGACGGCCGGAGCGAGGGGACCCAGGAGTCCTCCCACCTGGATTTGCTGAAAGTCATGGATGTAGAAGGCATCGGTGGAGTCTGCGAGCCCCTGGAGGATTCGGGCCGTGCGGAACGAATAGTCCGTGAAGCACCGGTATCCCTCCCGGTCGAACTGGAAGGTTCCGGTTCCGTGGAACGAACGCCAGATGCTCTCCTTGAACCGTGTGTAGCCTGCCCGGATCGGTTCCGGAAGATTCACGAACCGGGCCTCGACCCCGTCATCGAGTCTGGCCCCGGAGGGATACCCTGGGCCCCCCAGGGAGACCCAACCGGTGCCCCGAGAGAGCCAGGAACCTGTGGAGGCGCGGATGACGGCCCGGACCATGGGCACCACTCCCCCCACCGAAGGTAGGCAATCCACACCGACCCTCCAGACGTCCCGGTGGGGGAAACCTCGGGAACCGGGAAGCGGCCGGACCGGAGGGGTCTGGGTGTTGAACACGATATGCATGAGGGCCTCCCGGAGGAGGTCCTCTCACAAAATGGTTGGCCTGCGCCCATCCATGCGCGCCGGATAGGAAATCAAATAGGAGGGGGACGGGCGGCCCCTTCCCCCTTGGGGAGCATGTGCAGGATGCCCCCCCGGGTCACGAGCCCCACGTACCGGACGGGGGACCCTGCGGTGACGATCGCTGCCACACTGGAATTCGCGTTCTCCATGGCCCGGAGGGCCTCGGCCGCCGTAGCATCGGTGGTCACCACCGCGGTACAGGGTTCCAACCGATCGTAGGCCAGCAACGACCCCCGCTGCGGTTCGGGAGTCTCCACCAACTCTCGGAAGCGGACGACACCCAAGAGCCGGCCGTTGTCCACCATGGGCAAGGTCGTCTGCCCGGTCCGTGCGACCACGTCCAGCGCGTCCCGGATCGTGGTCGAAGGGGTCACCTCTACGGCCTCGGCTTTGGGAAGCGCGAGGACCGGGGTCTCCTGGAGGAAGTAGTCCCGGTATTCATCCCGATGGGCCGGGCTTTGGATGCGGGAATCGATCTGGGCGACGTAGATGTGGGAACTCCCGGTCGCCGCGTACGCGATGAAGATGGCAAGCATGGCGGGCAGGAGGAGAGAGTAGGTCCCCGCCATCTCCACGACCATCACCAGCACCGCGAGGGGAGCCTTCGAGATCCCTCCGAAGAAGGCCATCATCCCAACGATGGAGAACGCCGCGATGTCCGCGGTGGGGACCTGGTGGGGGAGAAGGATGTGGAACACCCCGCCCACCCCGGACCCCAAGAGGGCTCCGATGACCACGGAAGTCCCGAAGAGGCCCGCGCTCCCCCCGCTGCCCACGGTCATGGACGTGGTGACCATGCGCAGGATCACCGCCACGGCGAGGATGATCACCGCGAAAGGTCCGATGGTGATGAAGATCTGGTCGAACATGGCGGCCTGAACGAACCCATATCCGACGTCGATGCTGGAGAGAGCCGCGAAATGGCTCGTATCCCACGGGAAGAGAAAGAACACGCCCAGGATGCAGGCTCCCGCGATCAGCGCTCCCACGGCGGTCCGTTGGGAGAGCGGCCACGCCTTCCGCTGGAACCAGTTCAGCGTCGAAAGGTACATCCGGATGAAGAAGAGACCGGCCCCGGCGCAGAGGAGACCGAGGAGCGCGTAGAGCGGGATCTGCTGGATGTTCCACCCGACCCCCGTGGGTGAGGTGAACAAGGTGGTGAACCCGAAGAACAGACCGAAGATCGCGTAACTGGTGACCGAAGCCATCACGGCGGGCACGAAAACTTCCGGTTCGAAGTCTCCCGTGTACATGATTTCCGTCGCATAGAGAGCCCCTCCCAGGGGGGCTTTGAAGATGGCCCCCACGCCGGCCCCCAACCCTGTGGCGAGGGCGGTCCGACGATCCTTCTCGCTGAGACCCAGGGCTCCTGCGAGGACGGATCCGAACCCCCCGCCCACTTGAGCCACGGGGCCCTCACGGCCCCCGCTCCCACCGGATCCGAGGGTGAGGGAGGAAGCCAGGATCTTGAGCAAGGGAACGCGAGCCCGGATCTGACCCTGCCGATGGTGGAACGCGGTGATGGCCTCATCCGTTCCGTGCCCCTGGATCTCCGGGGCAAATTTCTGGGCGAGCAGGCCCGCGCCGTACCCTCCTGCCGTCATGACCAGGGGGAGCAGAAGGATGCGCAACGGTTCGGAGACATCGGTCCCCCATGTCACCGTCTGTCCGAGCTCGCCTCCCGCGAGGGGGTAGGTGATCCCCACCACTCCCACCACGAGCAGTTCGGTCAGGGCGTACCACAGCAGATAGAAGGCCACCGCTCCGAAGCCAGCCACCACACCAATGGGAACCGCGATGAGAGCCCATCGGGCTAGGTTCCGGGACCCGGAGAGCAAGGATCGCCGGCTCGCTCCATAGGCTCTCCACTGGCGCACGCTCTGCCGGATTCCCCGAGTGTACCGGGTCCAGTGGGGAAAGCGACCGGTATTTCGATTGGAAACCGACCTTGGCACCATCAATGAACCGTTGCGCAAACACCAGCATCACATATTAACCCGAACCTTGCAACCACCACCCCTCCACCCGCAGTCGTCCCCGATCCTCCCTCCGGGGTGGTCCCCGGCCTCCCTGCACCGGTGGCACTCCCCACTCCGGGGGGGTTGGCTCTCCGTGAAGGACCCGGCCCTTCTCTCCCCGGATGTCCCACGCAACGATGAACTCCCGGGCGAACGGCAAGGAGCTCAGACGGCTCCCCCACGACCCGCGGAACCGGAGGTCTCCGTCAGAGTCAGCTTGACAATATATTCTATGTAGATAATCTATATAGTCATGTGACAATGTAATTTCAACCCGGAGAAAGATGAAGAAAGTGGGAGACGGCCGACCCGGGAGGGCCACGGCCGGTGGGAAGCGCCCCGGGCCGGACGGCGAGGGACGGGCGCTGCGCCAATTGCGGGGCATGAGCGGGGGCGAAGTGGTGGTCTCGTTGCCCCGAAAATGGCTCCAGAGCCAGCGCCTCCAAGCGGGGAACCAGGTGGCCCTCCACCGGATCCCGGGGGATGGTATCCTCGTGGCGCCTTCCCTCCGCAGGGCCCCCCAGGACCAGTTGCTCTCCATGGAGGTCGAGGGGGACGAGCGACCGGAGTACCTCTTCCGGCGGCTCATCGCGGCCTATCTCGGTGGCTATGACTCGATCCGCCTCCGGCACGATGAAATGGTCGCACCGGAGATCCGCAAGGTGGTGAAGGAGTTTGTCCGGCGCGTGGCCCACTTCGAGGTGGTGGAAGAGGGGCGGGAAAGCGTGGTCCTCAAGGACATGGGACCTCCGGAGGGCTTTTCCACGGGTGCACTCCTGCGTCGCATGGCCCAACTCACTCGTGCGTTTCTCACTGAATCCGGAGAGTGCCTCGGCAAAGGGACCCTGCGGCCCGATCTTTCCCGGCTCCCGTCCCGGGACGACGAGGTGGATCGCCTCGCATGGTGGATGGAACGGGTCCTTCTCCGTCGGTCCATCGTCCCCGTGGCACCGTCGGGACCCGCATCCTGGTCGCAGGGGGTTCACCACCTCCTCGCCGCCCGCGGGCTGGAACGGATCTCCGACCACGCGATCCGGTTGATCGGAGAATCCGAGCGGCTCAACCAGGGTGCCGTCCCCGGGGAACTCCGACTCGCTCTGCAACGATTCCACGCAGAGGTGATGGATCTCTTCGCCGAGGCCGCCGGTCTTCTGGATGCCCCCGACCCCCTCCGGGCCAATCAGCTCATCGACCGCGCGGAGGGGATCCATTCGGAGCGGGCGGCCCTCTGGGAGCGCTTCCTCCTGGCCCAGAGGCTCCCTCGTCTTCCCTCCAGCGTCGCCGCCACGGCGAGCCTCCTCCTGGAATCCATGGACCGGATCGCGTCGTACTCCGCCGACCTTGCGGAGCTGACCCTGGACATAGAGTCCAGCGCGCATGGGCTCCCCAACGGGAACCTGCTTCCCGAAACCGGGGCGCCCAGTCCTTCGGGAGGCCCCGAGGAAGGGAGCCAACCGTCCCAACCAGATCCCAAGGGCCGGTAGGCCCCCTCGGGCCACCGGTTGGAATGCCTCCGGAGGCTGAGGGGAAAGAGGAGAGGGCGAACGTGCGGGTCCAAAGCAAGGGTCCAAGACCTCGGGGGCGCATTTCCCCCCGGATGGAGCCGAAGGACGAAGACGGGACAGAGGAGGCGTCCTCTTCCGCGCGGGTCCTCTATGTGGTTCGCCACGGACCTTCCCTGGAGCGGGATCCCCGGCGGTGGCCCGACGACGACCTGCGACCGTTGAGCGCCGCCGGCATCCGGACGACCCGGGAAGTCGCCCGAGGATTCTCCCGCACTGCCTGGGACATCACGGTCCTCTTGACGAGCCCGGCCGAGCGGGCGTTCCGGACCGCCGGCATCCTGAGGGAAGGTTTTGGGACGCCCCCCCGCTTGGAGACCTGGCCGGAACTCGCCCCCGGATCCTCACCGGAGCCCGTCCTCGACCGCCTGCGGCGAGAGATTCCCCCGGGGGACGTTCCCGCGCTGGTGGGGCACGAGCCCACCCTGGGTCTCTTCCTGGGCCTCTGCCTCACCGGGGAGGCGGTGGCCGTGGCCCGACTTCGACGGGCGGGAGCGGCGAAGCTTGCGTTCGACGTGGGATACGCCCCGGGGGGAGCCCGTCTGGAGTGGCTCATGGCCCGGGGCCAGCTCATCGCCCTCGGGAAGTAGACCCGATGGCGGCATCGTCGATGCGCTCGGGACGGGTGGGCCGACGGAGCTGCCGCGTGAACCATTCCTGCACGATGCGCCGGACGTCGCGATGGACCGCTTCCGGGGTGCGGTTGGCATCCACCCGGCAAAAGCCGTACTGCCGGGCCATCTGTTCGAACTGCTCCCGAAGGCTCTTCTGGTAGGTCAGGAAGCTCTCGAACCGGTCCGGGGAGAGGGAGAGGTCCATCCCCGACTCCCAGTAGTCCAGGAAGCCGAACTTGGCGATGGCCCGGTGCAGGAGGATGTCAGGGCGGGCATCCAGGTAGATGGTGAGGTCCGGGACCAGCGCGAAGCTGTAGAGGCGGTCGGCCCAGGGTCGGGAGGCCCCGCGGACCACCGCCCGCGCGATGAGGGTATAGACGTACCGGTCGGCCAGGACGGTGGCGCCCGATGCCAGGGAGGGGAGGATCTTGTTCTCGAGTTGGTCGGCGAAGTCCGCGGCGTAGAGGAGGGCCATGGTGGTCCGCCCGAACGTGTGTCCCTCCTTGGCCCGATCGATGATCCGGCTCACGAGGGTGGAGCGACGCAGGCCGGTGTCCACCACGGGGTGGCCCCGGACCTCCAGCCATTCCTTGAGGAGGGTGGCCTCCGTGGTGCGTCCCGAGCCGTCGGGGCCCTCGAGGACCAGGAGGTGACCGCGCCGGAGGTGCATGGGGGTGAGGCCGGGCAGCCGGCCCCCGAACGTGCTACGCATGCGTGAGCACCTCGGTCTTGGGGAAGTTGGCGAGGAGGGGGCGGATGGCACGGCGGACATCCTTCGCCACCTCTTCCACCGGTTGGTCGGCATCGACCACCGTGAACCGCTCGCGGCCCGCGAGCGCCTCGTACTCGTGCTTGATCCGTGCCTGGAACTTGGAATAGCTCTCCACCAGGTCCCGGGAAAGGCCGAGGTCCATCCCCGCCTCGTAGTAGCTGATCTTCTCCCGGGAGGCGAGCTTCCGGGCGAGCGAGGTGGCCACCGAGACCCGGAAGTAGAGAGGGACATCCGGACGCGGGGCCAGGGAATAGAGGTTCTGGACCCAGGCGGGGTCGCACCCCCGGACCGTGTCCCGTACGAACGCCGTGTACGAATACCGGTCCGAGACCACGATGTACCCCGCCCGGAGCGGCGGGAGCACCTGTCGTTCGAATCGATCGGCGAAGTCCGCGGCGTGCAGGAGCGAGAATGTGGTGGGTGTGAGGAGACCCTTCTTCTTGCCCCGACGGATGGCCCGGGAGACCAGATCGGAGGAGTTCCACTCCGTGAAGAAGACGCGGAAGCCCCGTGCGCTCAGCCACCGCACCAGGAGCCGCGCCTGGGTGGACTTCCCGCTCCCATCCAGCCCCTCGAAGACGATGAGCCTCCCCGGGAACGGTCTCGCCCTGGCGCGCGCGTCAACCATGGCCCACCACGATCCGCAGCCCCGTCTCGGGCTCAAGCTTGCGGGTGAGCTTGGCCGCGAGAGCCGGGGCGTGGGCGGCCGCCCAGGAATGAGAAGGGACCATGGTGACCACTCGGCTGCGCGGGGACCGCCGCAGGTGGACCGGCCTCCCCGATAAGAGCTCTGCGGCGTTGAGGATCTGGCCCAACTGGAGGGCCCGGTGCAGGTCCTCCTCCGAGAGGACCGCACGCCACTCGCGGAGGGAACCCATGGGGAGGGAGTCCCCCTCGTGAAGGGCCACCGCGATGGCCGCCATGGCGACCTCGCGGTGGGTCAGGCCCGGGAGGATGGTGTGGCGCAGGATGTAGGAGGAATGGTGCGGGTGGTGCCACCGGTCGATGGCCATCCCGAGATCATGCAGGCGCGCCGCGACCTCCAGGGCGAGGCCATCCTCCCGGTTCCACCCGTTCACCCGCCGGCCCGCCTGGAACAGGAGGCGCGCCACCTCCCATGCCTCCTCTCCGTGCGCCAGGGAACCCCCGAGGTCCCGGGCCAGCGCGGCGGCACCCCGGAACGCAAGCACCTCCGCGGGAACGGGGAGCGATATCCTCAGGGCCTCGGCAGCGATCCCTTCCCGGATCCCCGGACGGCTCACCCGCACCTCGGCGGCACCGCTCCAGCGCAGGATCTCCTGCCAGAGGATCACCCCCGCGAGGGCCACGTCGGCATGGGACCGATCGAACCCCGGGAGGTCCCGACGTTCCCGGACATCCATGCCGGTGAGGATCTCCTCCAGGGCCTCCAGATCCCGTTCCCTCAGGGGGAACCCATGGGGCTGGGGCACCGGATAGGATTTCTCATGGATGACGAACCGGGCCAGGCTCCGGATGGTGCCTCCGATCCCGAAGAGGCGGCCCCCCCGGGGGAGACGGGGCCGGAAGATGAGGTCCAAGGCGTCCCGGAACGCGGACCGGAACTCGGCGACCTCCCCCCTTCCCGGGGGGTCCTTCCGCAGGAACTTCTCCGAGGCGCTCAAGACCCCCAAGGGAATGCTTTCGGAGCGGCGGATCCTCCCCGTGCGGGTCTCGATGAACTGGACCGACCCTCCCCCCGCGTCCACGATGAGGTCGTTCCCGGGGGCGAAGCAGGTGGCCACGCCCAGGAACGCGTATCTCGCCTCCTCGAGCCCGGAGAGCACGCGGACCCGCACCCCCGTGGACTTCCGCACGCGGTCCAGGAACACCGAGCGGTTGGGCGCTTCCCGGACGGCGCTCGTGGCCACCGCGATCACCCGGGGATCCCCCCAGGCCTTCAGGAGACGTCGGAAGCGGATCATCGACTGGACCCCCCGGTCCATCGCGGCGCGGGCCAGCGTCCCATCGGGGCCGATCTCGTGCCCCAGCCGGGGGGATTCCTTGGCTTCCAGGGACGCGCGGAACCCTCCTTCCGGGTCCTGGCGGAAGAGGACCAGCCGTGCGGTGTTCGCCCCGAGGTCCATCACCGCGACCTGGTGACGTCGGGAGGCGGGGGAAGGAGGATGGTCCCCCAGACGCCTCGAAAGGACCATCTTCGTGTCCTGAGCAAGCCCATCCAGATAATCCTGCCGTGCCCCGGAGAGGTTATCCCGGGGCCGGAGGGTCGGGGGAGGTCCTCAAGCCTGCCAGCGTGGAGGACGCTTCTCCCGGAACGCCGCCCTCGCCTCCCGGTTGTCGGGGCTATCCCGCAGGGGGTCCGCCAGTTCCTGCTCGATCCGCAATCCCTGGTCCAAGGGGACGGAGAGACCCCGACGCACGGCAGCCAGGGCTGCCTGGACGGCCCGGGGAGGATGGGCGGCGATGGTCTGGGCCATCTTCCTCGCCTCGGGGAGGAGACGGGTGGGAGGATAGACCCGGTTGACCAGGCCGATCTCCGCGGCCCGCTTGGCCTCGATGGGTTGGGCGGTGAGGATCATCTCCAAGGCCATGGAGGGAGGGATGGCCCGAGGGAGTCGCTGGGTGCCTCCTTGGCCGGGGATGATGGCCCATCGGACCTCGGGGAGGCCGAGGATCGCCCGGGAGCTTGCCAGGCGGATGTCGCAGGCCAAGGCCATCTCAAGCCCGATCCCCAGGCAGACCCCGTTGATGGCTGCGATGATCGGCTTTCCCACCTCCAGGTTCCGCGTGATGCCTCCGATCCCCGGCGCACGGTTCCAGACCTCCACCCGGTGCCCCGCAGGAGGCTGTCCGTAGAACTCCCCCACCCGCTTGAGATCGACCCCCGAGCAGAACGCGCGGGTCCCGGCACCCGTGAGGACCGCCACACGGATCTGAGGGTCCTCACGCACGCGTTGCCATGCGTTCAACAGCTGGGTATGGGACTCGGGGTCGATGGCGTTCAACGCCTCGGGGCGGTCCAGGGTGATCCACGCGACGGGCCCATTGGTCTCAAAGCGGATCCCCATCCCTTCCCTGCCTGGCCGCTCGGGCCAGGGAGCCGAGCCCCCCAAACGATAAACGTCTATCCGGTCCATCCCCCGGCATCCCCCCTCTGGGAACCCTTCCGTGCGGCGGCGGGAGAGGTCCGGCGGGGAAGGAGCCGGGCCGACGTCCGAGGAGCCGCACGGGAATGCTGTGGAGCGAGGATCCCATCTCGACCCTGATGGACGAGCACCGGCTCTTTCTGCGATGGCTCGCGGATGTTCGGAGGGATACCCTGCCCTTCGAGGTAGGGACGGTCCGGGTCCTGCCGGCAGCGATCCTGACCTTCGGAGAGGTCCTCTCCAGGGACGTGGACGAACTCCATGGCCGGAAGGAGGAGGAAGGGCTCTTCCCCGCCCTCGCACGCCATCTGGAAGGGGAAGAGGGACCGGTACGGGTCATGCTGGAGGAACACGAGGTCCTGCGCCGGCACCGGAACGACTTCTCCGTGCACCTCAAGAAGATCCAGAGTGACCCCGAGGCGCGGGAGGCACGCACCGGTGTCTCCCGCGTCATCGCGTCCGTGGATGCGTTGCTCCGGTCCCACATCGAGCGGGAGGATGGGGTCCTCTTTCCCCTCGCCCGGGAGTTCCTTTCCGCTGTGGAGCTCCAGGAGGTCGCGGAAGTCTTCCGCGAGGTCGAGATTCGGCTAGGCCCTATTTCCCTCCCCCGGGGGTCGTCGGGCCCCGGTCCCCATTGACGAGGATGGGACCGGGTCCGCCGGCCCGCTCCGTGCCGCCCGCAAAGATGGGTCGCCCTGACCGGTACGGGATAATGGGCTTCATCGCCGGCCCGTTCCCGTACGTGGAGACGGTATCATGGACGAGTCCCATCCCGCAGGCCCCGAGCCCGCGCCCGACGCCGACCCGTTGGCCCCCCTGCCTCCGGACGCCACCGACTTTCGAGACCTCCTGTACCAGAAACGGGAGGGTGTGGCGCGGATCACGCTCAACCGGCCCCAGGTGTACAACGCTTACGCCACGGAGACCCTGCGGGAACTGGCCTGCGCCGTCGACGACGCCGCGAACGACGATGCCGTGGGAGTGATCGTCCTCACCGGGGCGGGAACCACAGCGTTCTGCACCGGGGGCGACGTGCGGGAATACTCCGAGCGGTACACGCAGCGCCCTCGGGACTACTGGAAGTACATGGGCCTGTTCCAGCAAGCGGTCGAGGCGCTGCTCCGGTGCGGCAAGCCCACCATCGCCCGCCTCAACGGGATGGCGGTGGGGGGAGGGAACGAACTCCATCTCGCCTGCGACCTGTCCGTGGTCGCCTCTCACGCGTACCTGGGCCAGGTGGGAGTGGGCGTCGGCTCCGTTGCGTGCGGAGGGGCCACCCAGTGGCTCCCCCTCGCGGTGGGGGATCGGCGGGCGCGCACGATGCTCTTCCTGAACGAGAAGATCCCGGCCCCCAAGGCGCTCGAGTGGGGGCTGGTGAGCGAGGTGATCCCGTCGGTGCGGCGCGGGACCGATTGGATCGAGGTGCCCACCAGCGAACAGATCCGCGCGGCCCAGAAGGGTTCCGACGGGTACCAGATCGATCTGGGACCCCTGGACACGGCGGTGGACCAGCTCAGCCAGAGGCTCCTCGCCATGTTCCCGGAGTGCCTCCGGTACACGAAGCAGCAGGTGAACTTCTGGAAGGAACTTGCGTGGAACGGGACCATCGGCCACGGGAGGGAGTGGCTCACGCTCCACTTCACCCACCGCGAGCCCCACGAGGGCATGAATGCGTTCGTCGAGAAGCGGCCCCCGGACGTACCCGGGATCCGCCGCCGTCTTGCGGAGGGCCGGGGAGCCGATTTCCTCCACGGGCGCCCCTCCCTCCACTGTCCCCGGTGCGGGGCCAAGGGCCTGCCGGAGGACTTCACCTACTGCGGGCGGTGCGGGGCGCCTCTTCCACCCCCCACGTGAATCCGGGTCGAGGCCATGGGAACTCCCACCCCGTCCTCCGCGACCCCTTCCGCCGCCTTCCTCCGCGACGCCCGGGCGCTGCAGCGGAAGCTCGTGGAGGAGTACTACGCCGGCCTCGACCCCGCCCGGACGCCCCGCCGGCCCGTGGCCTACATGCTGGTGGGCGGGAATCTGGCGGAGATCGTGCGTTCGTTCGGCTACGAGGTGGTCTTTCCCGAGATCGTGGCGCTGACCTGCGCCATCAAGCACCAATCCCTGGACAACATCCTGCACGCGGAGTCCCTGGGGTATGGCCTGGACGTCTGCGGCTACGTGAAGAGCGACCTGGGGCTCCAGGACAGAGGGGGGGAGACCTCCTTCGGCCGGATCCCCCGTCCGGATCTCCTGGTGTGCAGCTTCTCGGGCTGCTACGTCTACGTCAAGTGGTGGGAGGCCCTCGCCGAGAGCTACGGCGCCCCTCTGTTCCTCTTCGACGTGCCCTACATGCGCGAGGAGAGCCCTCGGAAGGAGGACATCGACTACCTGGTGAGCCAGCTCTGGGAGTTCATCCGACTCCTGGAGAAGCGGACCGGTCGCTCCTTCGACATGAACGAGCTCAAGCGGGTGCTCGCCGAGTCCCGGAGGGCCGAGGAGGGGTGGGCGGAATTCCTCCAGGCCGGACGGCTGCGCCCGTCCCCCATCGAGGCCTACTTCGAGTCGATCTTCTACATGTTCCCCATCAACGTGCTCCGGGGGACCCCCGAGGCCGCGGACTTCTACCGGGTGGTGAACGAAGAGGTCCGGACGCGGGTCCGGGAGGGGATCCTTCCCCTCCCCCAGGAGAAGTTCCGCGTCCTCGTGGAAGGCGTCCCCCCGTACACGAACTACCGGATGTTCTGGGACTTCTTCCGGAAGTGGGGGGCGGTGTCCGTGGTGGCGACCTATCCCAAGGTGGGGGGTCTCTTCGACCGGGGCTTCCGGCATGACCCGTCGCGCCCCCTGGAGAGCATCGCCGAGTACAGCCTCGGGGCCTACGTGAACCAGTCCTGGCCCCTGCGGCGCCAGATCATCGCCGACTACGTCCGGGAGTACCAGGTGGATGCCACCGTCATCCACGGCATCAAGTCGTGCCGTTCGTTCACCGCCGGCCAGGGGGACCTCCGGGATTGGCTCATCCACGAGCGGGGCGTGCCCACGCTCTACATCGAATCCGACCACCAGGACCCCCGCTATTTCGCCCCGGCGCAGATCAAGAACCGCATGGATGCCTTCTTCGAATCCCTGGAGCACCACAGGGCGACGGCGGGCGCCTCCCCCGGGAGTCCTCCATGAAGGGGATCGTGGCGGGCGTGGACATCGGCTCCACCACCGCGAAGTGCGTCATCCTGGGGGAGGACGGGCAGATCTTGGGGAAGTCCCTGAGCGCGGTGGGGGTGGACATCGTGAAGGATGCCGAGAAGGCCCTCGAGGCCGCGTTGACGGATGCCCGTCTCGCGCGCTCGGACGTCTCCTTCATCACGGGGACCGGATACGGCCGCTACAAGGTGTACTTCGGGCAGCTCGTGGTCACCGAGATCTCCTGCCACGCCCGGGGAGCGCACTTCCTCTTCCCCAAGACCCGGCTCGTGGTGGACATCGGGGGACAGGACACGAAGGCCATCCGGATCGACGAGAAGGGCGACGTGGTGGACTTCGCCATGAACGACAAGTGCGCGGCGGGCACCGGACGCTTCCTCGAGGTGTGCGCCAACGCCCTGGGCTACGACGTGGGGGAGATCGGCCCCCTCTCCCTCGCGGCCCAGCGCCCGCTCAAGGTCACGAGCACCTGCACGGTGTTCGCGGAGTCGGAGGTCACCTCCTACCTGTCCCGGGGGAAGGACCCCAAGGACATCCTGGCGGGGCTGCACTCCAGCATCGCCAACCGGACCCTCTCCCTGATGCAGAGGGTCGGCGTGGAGCCCGAGATCACCTTCACGGGAGGCGTCTCCCAGAACGAAGGGATGGTCCGGGCCCTGAGCCGACGGGTCGGGTCGCCCGTGAACGTGAGCCCCCTCTCCCAGTTCCTGGGCGCACTGGGCGCCGCGCTCCACGGAAGGGAGCGGCTCCCGGGAGGCGCGTCATGATCACGGCGGGGCTGGACCTGGGCGCGGGAACCGTGAAGGGAGCCCTCCTGGAGGACGGGGAGCGGATCCTCGCCCTCGCCTCCCGCCCGTCCCGGGGGGTTCCCGTCACGTCGGCCCGGGCCGTGCTCGATGAGCTGGAGGAGGGGGCGAACATCGCGCCCGGGGAGGTGGACTACCTCTGCACCACCGGCTTCGGCCGATATGCCATTCCCGAGAGGCATCTCCAGGTGAGCGATTTCACCTCGTCGGCCCGCGGGGCGCGATTCCTCTTCCCCCGGACCCGGCTCGTCGTGGACATCGGGAGCCAGGCCACGCGCACCATGGCCGTCTCGGAGACGGGGAAGGTCCTCAAGTTCAAGATGAACGAGAAGTGCGCCGCCGGGGCGGGCCGCTTCGTGGAGCGGTGCTCCAAGTACCTCCAGGTCCCCCTGGACGAGATGGGGCCACGGGCGCTGGAGTCCGCCCATCCCAAGCTCATCTCCAGCGTCTGCGCGGTGCTGGCGGAGACCGAGATCATCAACAACGTGGCCGAGGGGGTCCCTCTCTCGGACATCCTCATGGGGGTCTTCCTGTCCCTGGCGCAGCGCGCCCACTCCCTCATGCGCTACGTGGGGATCCAGCCGGAGGTCACCCTGGTGGGGGGCCTCGTCCGGAGCAACGGGATGGTGAAGGCGCTCCGGGACACCATCGGAATGGAGGTCAACATCTCCGCGGACTCGTACTATGCGGCGGCCCTCGGCGCCGCGATCCTCGGCCACGCACGCCTGCGCAAGCTACGGACGGCGCCCGGCCCGTCGGGGGGATGACGGTGCCGACCCTCCTCCAGATCCGGACCGATGCGGCATTGGACAAGGAGGAGAACGGCCTTCCCCGGGTGGAGCTCGCCCCCGACTTCCGGGAGTTCCGCGACGCCGGGTCGGTGGCCGAGATGGTCCGACGGACCCAGGAGGTGCTCGCGGACCCCACGTTCCCCACGGCCCGGGCATGGCGGGACGGGGGGGGCAAGGCCGTGGGGTGCTTCCCGGTCTACACCCCGCAGGAACTCGTCCACGCGCTGGGACTGCTGCCGGTGGCGCTGCAGGGGGGCGGGGAGAACCTCGAGATCAGCCGGGCCGATGCCTCCCTGGGCTCGTTCCTGTGCTCCATCTCCAAGTCCACGCTGGAAATGGCCCTCACGGGCCTCTTGGACCCGTTCGATGCCTTCGTCTTTCCGTACATCTGCGACGTGAGCCGAAACCTCGACGGGATCTTCTCCCGCATCCTCCCCGACCGCCCGTCGCACATGCTCCATCTTCCCCAGAACTTCGCCTCGGAGTCCACGGTGCGGTTCCTGGTGGCCGAGTACCGGAGCCTCCTCAAGAAGCTGGAGAAGGTCGCGGGGCGCTCCCTGCGCGCCGCCGACCTCGCGGCATCGCTGGCCCTCTTCGGGGAGCAGAGGCTTCTCGCGGGCCAACTGGCCGCGTTGAAACGCGAACGCCCCTGGGACGTCTCCCTGGTGGAGTCCTATCTCCTGCTCCGGTTGGGTGGCCTCCTCCCCCGCGAGGTCCACGTTCCCCTCCTCCGACGGGCCCTGGACGAGCTCCGGGGCCGCAACCAGAAGGCCAAGGACGCCGTTCGGGTGGTCCTTGTGGGCCCGTTCTGCGAGCAGCCTACCCTGGAACTCCTGCAGCTGATCGAGGACGTGGGATGTTACGTCGTGGGGGAGGAACTGCAGATGCTCCACCGATGGTACCCCCGGGTGGAGCCGGGAGGGGACCCCCTGGAGAGCCTGGCCGCCGCCTACGTGCGCGCCCCCGTGGACATCGGGGTCCGGAGCACCCCCACCACCAAGGCGGCGGCCATCCTCGCCCGGGTGCGCGAGGGGGACGCCCAGGGGGTCATCTTCCTCACGGCCAAGTTCTGCGAGCCCGCACTCGAGGACGTGGTCCTTTACCGGAGGGCCCTGGAGGCGAAGGGAATCCCCTATCTCCATCTGGAGTTCGAGGAGAAGTCCACCACGTATGAGCAGGCCCGCCTGCAGCTCGAGACCTTCGTCGAATCGATACTCTTCGATTGATGGGGAATCCCATGGCCCCCGCGAAGGAGTCCGGTACGGTCTCGGTGGTGCGGGAGGGGCCCCGTACCACCATCCAGTGGGAAGCGGGACGGGCGAACGTCCTGGACACCCATCTCCTCAAGGAATTGGTACGGTCGCTGCGGGGCGAGGAGGTGGCGGGAGCCCATGTCGTCGTGCTTCGGGGCGCGGGTGCGT